>JANPHJ010000122.1:0-5163 GCA_031424395.1 Chthoniobacter sp. | reverse complement strand
TGCCGAATCATGAGCCGTCGCTGCTGCTGATGAACTGTGGCGACGCGCGGCTGGTGCGGCCGAGCATGGGCTCGTGGCTGACCTATGGGCTGGGGAGTTTGAACAAGAACATGCCGGGCTGTATCACGATGTGCCCCGGCGGGTATCCGATCCAGGAATCGCAGAACTGGCAGTCGGCGTTTTTGCCGGGCGTGTATCAGGGCACCTACATCGACACGCGGCACACGGAGGTGGAGAAGCTGATCGAAAACATCCGCAACAAATACGTGACCTCGAAGGAGCAGCGGGCGCAGCTAGATCTGCTGAAGCAGCTCAACGTGGAGCATGAGAAGCGGCGGCAAAACGACGCGCAACTGGAGGCGCGGGTGCAGTCGTTCGAGCTGGCTTACCGGATGCAGATGGATGCGGCGGATGCGTTCGACATTTCGCACGAGCCGCAGGGCATCCGCGATATGTACGGGCCGGGCGTGCAGGGGCGGCAGATGCTCATCGCGCGGCGGCTCGTCGAGCGCGGGGTGCGGATGGTGCAGGTGTGGCACGGCGAAGGACAGCCGTGGGATTCGCACGACGATTTGGAAAGCCGCCACCGCCAGCTCGCAGGCGAGTGCGACCAGGCCATTGGCGCGCTTTTGAAAGACCTCAAGCAGCGCGGGATGCTGGAGGACACGCTGGTCATTTGGGGCGGCGAGTTTGGCCGCACGCCGACGGTGGAGCTGCCGACGCCGGGCTCAAACGCGGGGAAGGTGAACGGGCGCGATCACAACCACCACGGCTTCACCATGTGGCTCGCGGGCGGCGGGGTGAAAGGCGGCTACGTGCATGGGGCGACAGATGAGTTTGGCTTCAAGGCGGTGGAGAAGCCGGTGCATGTGCATGACCTGCACGCCACGCTGCTGAAGCTGCTGGGCTTTGATCACGAGAAGCTCACCTATCGCTACGCGGGCCGGGATTTCCGGTTCACGGACGTGCATGGCAATGTGGTGAACGAGATCATCGCGTGAGGTCACTGCGGCTCGTTCTTCTGCCCATCCTGACCAGCCGCCGCGCCCGCTTTCGCGCAGGCGCGCGGCGGGTGGGTTACGGAAGTGTCATGCGGCGTGCCGTTGACAGGCCGGTGAGCGAACCTAGCGTGCGCGCACATGCCGCGCTGCTTTCCCATCGCTCCAGCCGCCGTCGCGGCCTTGCTCGCCATTATTTTGCCCAGCGCCGGGTGGGGCGATGAGTTTCAGGCCATGGCCGTGAGCATGGGCACGACGACTACGCTCGTGGGCAAGCCGCAGACGACGACGACGGACGCCAATGGAGTCGCCATCAATTTCTGGGCGCAAAATCCGACGCAGTACGAAGGCGCGCTGGCCAGCACGGTGCCGCTTTCCAACCCGCACATGGCGCAGGCCGACGCCTACGGCAATATCTACATCGCGGACAAGGCCAGCCATGCGGTGCTCAAAATCACCGCGGACGGCCACATCCACACCTTCGCCGGGACGCATGCGGCGGGCTTCAATGGCGACGGGCCCGGCCCCGCGACTTCGCTCCAATTGACCAGTCCGAACGGGCTTTTTGTTTTGCCCGACGGCACGGTCTGGCTGCTCGACCCCGGCAACCACCGCATCCGCCGGGTGACGCCCGACGGCGTGATGACGACGGTGGTGAACGACCCTGAGCCGAACTGGTATCCGTCGGGCCGCGCGCTGTGGGTGAGCCCGGACCAGCAGTTGATCTACTATACGAATGAATTCGCGCCGGTGCCGCCGAGCATTATCGCCGACGGGGCTTGTGTGAAAAGGTGGACGCCCGCTGGTGGCATCGAGGTCGTCTGTCAAAAATCCGTCGGCTTTCGCAATCCGGCCAACTGCGCCGTTAACCCGGTGGATGGGAAACTCTACCTCACCGACCGCGCCGAAGATGATACGACGAAGCTCGCAACCGGATTGTGGCGCATCGACGGGATGGATGCGCGCACCCGCATGACCGGGCCGCCTGCCGCGCCGCTCGCCGCTGACGGGCAGCTTGCGGCCAACAGCTTCGTGGAACAGCCCCGCGGCATCGCCTTCCTGTCGAACGGCGCTTACTTTCTCTGCACGCATAAAGCCATCGCCGGCAGCACCAATACCGGCGACATCTGGTACGTGGACAGTGCCGGCGCGCTACACCGCTATCTTCACGGGCGGGGGTCGAGAGATTACTACAATCTCACCTCCAGCCTGCATCCGCCGCTCATCGGGCTGGCGCCGAACGGACAGGAATGGATCAGCCAGCCGCGTGCGGTAGCGCTCGCGCCCAACGGCAGCCTGCTCGTGGTCTGCAACGACAGCGGGTTTGTCTTTCGCGTGAACAATCTCGTGCCGCACCTGCCCTCCGACCTGCGCTCCGCGCACTTTGGCGTGGATGGGATGCGTTTGACCTGGAGCGGGCTGTTTGGGCGGGGCTACCTCGTCGAGCGGACGGGGTCGCTGGGGTCGCCAAACTGGCAGACGATCGGCGCGGCGGGGGGCCAGGCAAGTGGGGTGCCGTCGGAATTCCTCGATCCGGCGGCGTTTGGGCAGACGGCGGATTTTTACCGGCTGGCTCCGGCGCAGTAGCGGCCTGGTGGGTGTGCCGAAGGTCACCTCGCGTCGGAATTGTGAGGACGGATGAGCGCGCCTTTTACACACCTCACGCGACGCACCGGCCCCGGCGGACGCCCCGGCGGCCGGCGCGCAGGCTCCGCCATTTGATGAATGGGCTGGATTAAAGGACGGATGGCGGCCCCGGCTCCTTGACACCGATTGGGCGGCTGGTTACTTCGTAAAGCTCCTCCATTCCCCAATCCTACTCCCATGAAAAATCCTCTCTTTTCCTTCATCCTCCTGGCCGCGGTCGTCGCTCCGCTGCTGGCCGCGGCAGCGGATCTACCCGCCGGACTAAAGGCGGTGCCGCTGCAGCCGCGCTCGAAGGGCGATGGCCAGACGCTGTTCGCCCGGCTGGAGGGCGATGCGGTGGGCTTTGGGGCGGTGAATAAGATGAATGTGAACCATCCGATGAGTTTCCTGTACCATAGTGGGATGACGTGCGGCGGGGTGGCGGTGGGGGATTTTGACGGGGATGGAAAGCCGGATGTTTTCTTTGCCGGGACGACGCAGCAGAACCGGCTCTACCGACAGGTGGGGAAGCTGGGGGAGATGAAGTTTGCGGACATTACGGCGTCGGCGGGGCCGATCGACGGCGGGGGCAACTGGGGGGCGGGGGCGGCGGCTGGGGATGTGAATGGGGACGGGCGGCTGGATCTGTATGTGTGCTATTATGACCAGCCGAATCAACTTTTCCTGAACATGGGGCCGGGGCCGAAGGGGGAGCCGGTGGTGTTCAAGGAAGTGGCCGCGCCGGCCGGGTTGGCGGCGGTGGATTGCAGTCACAGCGCATACTTTGCGGACTACGACGGGGACGGGAAGCTGGACATGTATCTGCTGACCAACCGGCTCGAAGATCCGAAGGGGACGCCGACGGAGTTGCCGGTGGACAAGCACCCGGACGGGACGGTGACAATCAAGCCGGGGGCGGAGCGTTTTTACCACGTCTGGCGCTATGATTACGACAACTGGGGGACAGAGGCGATGGGGACGCCGGATCATCTTTACCACAATGACGGCAACGGCCCGGACGGGGTGCCGCGGTTCACGGATGTGACGGCGAAGGCGGGCATTCTCGGCCAGGGCGACGGGCTCTCGGCGCTGTGGTGGGACTATGACGGGGACGGGCTGCTGGATTTGTATGTGGCGAATGATTTCATCAGCACGGACCGGCTGTACCGAAACAATGGCGACGGCACTTTCACGGACAAGCTGCCGGAAGCCGCGCCGCATACGCCGTGGTTTTCGATGGGCACGGACATAGGGGATGTGAACAATGACCTGCTGCCCGATCTGCTGGTCGCGGACATGTCGGCGACTTCCCATTTCAAGTCGAAGACGACGATGGGAGTGATGGGCGGGATCGACCTGAAGCGCTCGTACAACTCGGAGCCGCCGCAGTACATGCGCAATACGCTGCTGATCAACACGGGGACGGGGCGCTTTCTGGAAGGGGCGCGGCTGTTTGGCGTCTCGAGCACAGATTGGACGTGGGCGGTGAAGTTCGTGGACTTCGATCTGGATGGGTGGCAGGACCTGTATTTTACGAACGGCATTTCGCGCCACATGAACGATTCGGATCACAAGATCACGCAGGACATGCTGGCTGGAAAACACATGTTCGATTTCTTCAAGGATGGCGAGATGCGCAAGGAGCAGCACCGGGCGTATCGCAACACCCACCTGTCGAAGTTTGACGAGAAGAGCAAGGAGTGGGGGCTGGATCATGTGGGCGTGAGCTACGGCTGCGCGTATGCCGACCTGGACCGCGATGGCGACCTCGACATGGTCGAGGTGAATCTGGAGGAGCCGAACTGCATTTACCGCAATGATGTGGAAAAGGGGCACGCCGTGCTCATCAAGCTGGAGGGGACGAAAGCGAACCTCAATGGGTTGGGGGCGACGGTCGTCGTGCGGGCGGCGGCGGGCGCGCAGATGCGGCAGCTCCAGCCGCAGACGGGCTATCTTTCGTGCAACGAGGCGCTGGTGCATTTCGGGCTCGGCGAGGATGCGAAAATCGCGGAGCTGACGGTGAGATGGCCGGGCGGCGGGGAGCAAAAGTTCACGAACCTCGCGGCGGACATGCTCTACACGATCACGCAGCCGGCCTCGGGTGGCGAGCCGGTGAAGCCGGCGGCGGGCGCAGCGGCGGTCTTTGCGCGGACGGAGACGCTGAAGGATGTGAAGGTAAAGGACGAGGGCTGGGCGGGGGATTTCGTGAAGCAGGTGCTGCTGCCGCATGCGCTCTCGCAACTCGGGCCGTGTCTGGCCTGGGGCGATGTGAATGGCGACGGGCTGGATGACCTTTATTTCGGCGGCTCGAAGGGCGAACTCGGCCAACTCCGGATCAACAACGGACAGGGAAAATTTGTGGGCAAGTGGGTGGAGGATTTCCGCAAGGACAAGGAGTGCGAGGACATGGGCGCGGTCTTTTTCGACGCCAACGGGGACGGCGCGCTCGATCTCATCGTGGTCAGCGGGAGCAATGAGTTTGAGAAGGGGGCAAAAGAGCTGCGCGACCGGCTATACCTGAATGACGGCAAGGGCAGTT
>JANPHJ010000121.1:0-1789 GCA_031424395.1 Chthoniobacter sp. | reverse complement strand
GGCGCGGAAGCTCCCGATAGTCTCATTGATAGCTTGATGGGTCACAAGACCTACAAGCCTAAGTATGGAAAGGGTCCGTCGCTGGAGCTCAAACTCAAATTCTTATCGGCGATCGCCTTCAATCCACCACCACGATTGTAGCTTGAGAGCAAGCGGCGTGCGCGATCCTTGGTGTTCTCCGAACGCTGCAACCGTTCGAGCTCGGCTTCAAGGCGCTCGTACATAGGCACATGCGCGTCGCCATCCATTTCAATGAAAGTGACCTGAGCCCCGAGTTCCCTCCAGTCAAAGTGAGAGTCCTTGGGTGAAGTTTTGGCTCGAGCCGATCGTTGCGGCAAGGGCCAAGTGGTGCAGCCGGAACTCTTCCGGCGTGCGGTTGGAGAGTGCGGAGTGTGGCCGCACTCGATTGTAATCGTCGCGCCAAGCGGCGAGCAGCGTGCGGGCCTCCGACAGCGACGAGAATGCGGATTCGTTTAGGCACTCGTCGCGCAGCCGGCCGATGAAGCTCTCGGCAAAGGCGTTTTGCTGCGGCTTGCCAGGCTGGATGTAATGCCAGTCGACAGGTGTCGTCTGGCTCCACTTCAGGATGGCCATGCTGGTGAACTCCGTGCCGTTGTCGGAAACGATCGTCTTCGGCCGTCCGCGCCGGGCGACGATGGCGTCCAGTTCGCGCGCCACACGTGTGCCCGATAGCGACGTGTCGGCCACCAGCGCCAGGCATTCGCGTGTGCAGTCGTCGACCACCGCGAGCACGCGGAAGCGGCGGCCATCGGTGAAGCTGTCGGATACGAAGTCCAACGACCAGCGCTGGTTCGGGCCGGATGGCAGCGCGATCGGCGCCCGCGTGCCAATCGCCCGCTTGCGACCGCTACGCTTGCGCACAGCCAAGCCTTCCTCACGGTAGAGACGTCGAAACCGCTTCAGGTTCATCACCACGCCCTCCTTCTTCAGCAAATAATGCAGCCGACGGTAGCCGAAGCGACGCCGCGCAGCGGCGAGCTCCCGAATGCGGAGCCGATGCGCGGCGTCGCTCGCGCGGAGACTGCGGTATCTCATCGTCGATCGGTCGAGACCGAGCGACCGGCACGCCCGCCGCTCGCTCACGTCATGCTGTGCACAGACGTGAGCCACGACCTGCCGCTGAGCGGCGGGCGTCACCACTTTCGCGAATTGACGTCCTTCAGGATCGCGATATCCAGCATCGTCTCAGCCAGCAGCTTCTTCAGCTTGGCGTTCTCGTCCTCAAGCGCTTTCAGTCGCTTGGCGTCCGACACGTCCATACCGCCGAACTTGGCCTTCCACTTGTAGAACGTCGCCGAGCTGACGCCGTGCCGGCGGCACACATCCGCCGTAGCTGCTCCGGCTTCCTGCTCCCGCAAGATCGAAATGATCTGCTCTTCCGTGAACCGTGACTTACGCATCGTCCGTCTCCTTCCTGGAGTTGCGGACTCTACTCAAATTTGGAGGAATTTGCGGAGCTCAGGTCAAAAGGATGCGCCGATGTTGTGTTAGCCAAATGCATTTGCGGGCTCGGCAGCGGTGGGACTTTTTACGGAATGATTTATGCGTTTCAGAAAGATTAACTGCCACTTTGTGCCGCGGAATAGTTATCATCGCCCCGTGTCAGGCAAGCTCGCAACGGAGTGTTGCGCACTGGCAGGATGTCCGAGGCGGGTCACGATCTTTCGGCAGCGCCACGTCGCCGTCACGCTCGAACTTGCTCTCGAAGCCGCCAGACCGGCCCGCCGTTGACAAGTCCGGCAGAAGCTATCCCATTACAGACCGGAGT
>JANPHJ010000120.1:0-10729 GCA_031424395.1 Chthoniobacter sp. | reverse complement strand
CATCCGCCACGCCGCCAACCGGTGTGAGCGAGCCTTCGCGATAGATCAGCCGCTGTGCCGTGTCCGGCTCCAGCTTCCATTCCGCGAGCATCACCGGCGCGCCGACAATGGGCGTCGCGACCGTCACACGCCCCGGATTTTTCGACCGCGCCGCGAGCTTCAAATCAATCGCGAGCACCGCGTTTGGGTCCGCCTGCTGCGGCAGCGGAATGAGGTTCGCCTTGTCGTCCTTCACCGGCACCACCGCCGCGCCGTTCACCGTCGCTGACCAAAGCTGCGTGCCCTCCGGCAGCGTCAGCCGGAAGTTCGCGTTGCCGCGATTCTTCACGAAATAATGCACGTCCGTCAGCACCTGGCCCTCCTCCGAGATGCGCGTGGTGAGCGCCGCGCGATCCACCACCTGGCTGAGCGAATCGCCCTGCGCGAGCGGGCTGAGCGCGAGCTTCAAATTGAACGGCCGCGCCGCGTAGCGATAGGCCGCAAGGATCGGCGCATCAAAGAACAGACGGTATTCCGGCGGCACCTCGCCCGTCTCCAGCGGCAGCAATCCGGCGGAGACATCCACCGGCTTCACCTGAAACTGATACGCGCTGATGACCAGCGTGTGGCCCTGCTCGGATTGCGCGTCGAGCGGCCGCGCGCCGGTGAAGGCGAGCGTCTCGCCGTGCGCTTTGAACGGGCGCTCATAGGTCGCGAGCAGCGTGTAGGCACCGGCGACTGGCGTGTGCAGTTGCACCACGTAGCCGCCCTCGGTTTTCTGCCAGTTGCGGATGTCCTTGCCGGTGAACTCGACGTTGAAATACTCGTCCGACAACTCCACGCGGAACGCCGCGACCGGCGCGCCGGAGATCACGTAGTTCAGCACGCTGCTGCCATACGCGACGCCTTCGCCGATGGAAAAAAGATGGAACGCATCGGCCTGAATCGACTGCGGCAGCCGCTCGATGCGCATCGTCGCCTGCCACGCCGGTTCGCTCAGACGGAAGGAGGCCTGGATGCCCGCGACCTTGCGCGGAAAAAAGGCGGTCGCGATTTCCGTGAGCGCCTGCGTCTTTTCCGCCGTGAGCCGGAAACCCGCATCCGCGCTGACGGCGATATTGCCGCGAACCGACTTTGCTTTTTCCACTTCGATGCGCGGCAGGGGCCATTCCGCTGCACCGAGCGCGGAGTTTTTTTCGAGCCGGAGCTGCACGACCTGGCGGCCCGACACCGGCTGCGCATAGACGAGCCGCAGCTCGGCATCGGTGTCCGCGTCGCGGAGAAAGTAATCGCTTAGGCCGGCCACGTTGAGCTTCGCGACGGCGTAGCCGCGCGGCACGCGCAGCAGCAGCTCGCGCAGCGGCGCTTCGCGGACATCGAGCTCGATCTCCGCGTCGATGCTCTGTTCATTTTCGCCGAGGTGATACGCGAGGACTTGCAAGACCGTCAGCTCTGGCAGGATTTGATCGGCCTGAATTTTCAGCGCGAAATCCGCGCCCGAAAAGCGATACGCAAACCGCTGCTCGCCGCCCGCGCGGAACGCCGACTTGGTCGCGTCGCTTTCGGGAAATTGCTCCGGCGAAACCTGCGACAGCCCGCGCGCCTGCACGACCTCCAGCCGCACCGCGCCCTCATTCACGATGCGGAAGTAGCCGGCGAAACGGGTCGCGCCCTCGGGCCGCAATTGCATCGCCTCGACTGTCTGCGGGAACGCGCCGATCGGCGTCTGCGTCTGGACGTGGAGCGTGAAGTGGTTCTTCTGCGGCTGATTGAACTGCACGACCAGCCGGCGCTCGCCCGCGTTCGCACCCGGCTCCACTTTCCACGCGAGCACCTGCTCGCCCTGCACGCGCGTGACCTCGCCCGCGCCGCGCAGCAGCAGCGTCAGCTTGTCGAGTTCACCCTGCATCACCTTGCAATCGAGCAGCGCCGCCTGCCGCATCAGCCCCGGCCCGACGCTGATCTGCGCGAGCATTTCGGCGGCGTAGAAAAGTTTGCCCTCGGCTTCGGGCGCGGCGGTTTTCCACGAGAGTTTCACCGTGCCGTCGGGCGGCAGGAAGCTCGCGAAGTCATTGCCCGCGCGCTCCGGCCGGGCAGCGCCCGCAAATTGAAACTGCGTGTCCGCGGCGAGTCCTTGCAGAAAAATCGGTTGCAGCGCGCTCGGCGCGACGCGGAAATCAACCGCGCTCCATGGGCCGTTTTGTTTCACCGCGGCGTTGAATTTGAACGAGAGCGGAAAGTCGCCCGCCTTGTCGAAGACAAGCACGAAGCGGGCTTGATTCGAGACCACGCGCCAGTCGGGATGCTGCGGGAGTTCCGTCAGCGCGAGCCCGCCGGAGAGCAGCGCGAGCGAGCCGCCTTTCGGGTTCGTGACGCGCGCCGTGGCGGTGAGGATGAAGGCTGCGCTTTGCTCCGCGAGCGCGCCGGTGAGTTTGAAATCGCGCAGGACGACCTGCCGCGTCTCGGGATCGGCGACGGTAATGCGCAGCGGCAGCGTGTAGGCCGACCCGTGGAACTGGAAGGCGAGCGGTTCGGGCTCGTCGGGCTTCAGTTCGCCACGCATCGCCTCGGGCAAAAACTTCACTTCTATAGGGGAGAGGCCGGTCGGCGCTTCCGGTTGCACGTCGAATTCCGGCTCCGATTCCACGCGTACAAAACCGCTGAGCAGCACCGGCTGCGGCGGGATGAGCGCGAAGGTGGCCAGCGGATTTTTCCAGCCCTTCAACTCGCGCTCGACGTTGATGACGACGGCGAGTTGGGCGAGCAGCTTGTCCGATTTTTTCGGGCGCAGCAAAAGCGTGCGCGTGCCGTTCGCCTCCTGCCGGATGCTCCAGTCTTGAAGCGCGTCGCCGGTGATTTGCTTGATGTCTCCCTCACCGGTGATCGTGAGCGTAAGCTCCTTTGCGTCGCCTTGCAGAATGCTGAACGTCGCCTCGATGTGCTGCGTCAGCTTGTCGTGTTTGGCCCTGATCCAGTGCTGGAGTGTGGTGGAGAAGATGAGCCTGTCCTTGTCGCCCGGCGACCCGTTCAGCAGCCCTTCGATGACGAGCCGCACCTTGCCATCGGCGACTCCGCCGCTGATCGCGGGATCTTTGATTTCCGTTTCGGCGGCGATGAGTGAGATGCAGAGAAGGCCCGCGAAAAATGCGAAAGGACGCGAAAGAAGACGGTGGAATTGGGTCATAACGGTGATGGGAATTTGCGGGGTTTGCGCGAGCCGGTTGTCAGAGGGATGTCAAAATACGGTGCGGATTTGGTATTGCGGCGGCGACCCGGCGCGGCGCAGCCGCATCCAAAAATCGCTGTCATTCTGAGCGGAGCGCAGGCGGGCCAGCGGGCGGAGCGCTCTGTTCCCTCCCGCCTTCGCCCGCAGGGAACTGCGCTCAAAATGACAGGTTTTTTTGGCGGCTGCGCTGCACTGTGCCGCCGCGCTTGCATGTGACGCTTCATCGGCTGGAGAGGCTCTTGGCCTGGCGGATCATCCATTCGAGTTTCTTCGGGCGCGGGTCGGCGCCGTAGATGGCGGGCACGCCGTTGAGCAGGCCGAGCAGGTGGTCGCTGGTGACCTCGGCGGCATAGGGGCTGGCGGCGAGCATTTCGGAAAATGCGCCCGCCGTTCCCGCGAGCCGCAGGGCGGAACTGGCTTGTTCGAGCGGTTGTGCGCTGGCGGTGAATGGCACGGTCCACTCGTGCTCGCGATAGTCCGATGTGCCCGGCACTTTGAACCGCACACGCACCGTCGCGAGGTCGCCTTCGCCGCGCGGATTCACTTCCACGACGTAGAGGGCGTTGCCGGATTCCGCCGCGCCGATCTCGGCGGCATCGACGGTGTTGTCGCGGAACTGCTCCTTCGTGAGCTGATGTTTCGCGTAGCCGACCTGCCGATATGCGGTCACGCGGCGCGGGTTGAACTCGACCTGCACTTTCACATCCGACGCCGCCACGCGCAGCGCGCCGGCGAGCTGCCCGGCGAAATTCACCGCGGCCTCCTCGGTCGTGTTGATGAAGCCGTAACGGCCATCGCCATTGCGCGTGAGCTGTTCGAGGAGGTCGTCGTTCAAGCCTTCCCAGCCGATGCCGAAGCAATCGAGCGCGACGCCCTGCTTGCGATGCGCCTCGACCTTTTGCTTGAGCGCGTCGGGGTTCACGTCGCCGAGATTCGCCGCGCCGTCGGTGAGCAGGACGACGCGGCTGATGCCGCCGGCCTGGTAATGCCGCAGCGCCGTCGCGTAGCCGAGGTCGAGCGCGGCGGCGAGATTGGTGCCGCCCTGCGGCGTGATCTCGCCGACGCGCGCGGTCGCTTCCGCGGCCTTGTCACCGGCCACGCCGTCGGCCCACAGCCGCGGCGTGCGGGCGAAAGTGACGACGCTCAGCTTGTCCTGCGGCTGCAACTGCGCGGCGAGCACACGCAGCGCCTCGCGCACGATGTTCACGCGATCCGCGCGCTCCATCGAGCCGGAGTTGTCGAGCAGCAGCACTAGATTGAGCGGGCGGCCCGGCTGACGGCCCGCGGCGGCGGTCTTCACCGAGAGACGCAGCAGATCGCGGTTTTGCGCAAAGGGATAGCGCGCACGCTCCGAAGCAAACGCCAGCGGCGCACCGGGCGCGGGTTCCGGATCGCGGTAGTCGAAAGCGTTGATGAACTCCTCGCTGCGCACGCCGCCCGGCTCCGGCATTTCGCCTTTTTCCAAACTCGCGCCGGCGAGCTTGAAAGCCACATCGCTGACATTGAGCGAGAAGGTGGAGAAGGCATTCGCGGTCGTCGCCACTTCCGGCTGCGGCACCCGCGCGGGCGGTGCGGGGATGGGCGCTGACTCATCGACTTCACGGACTTCTTTCAGCTCCAGCTTCCGTTTCAGTTGCTCGAGTTTGGCGACTTCCACGGGCTTGCCCGCGATGGCTTTCTTATCGCTGACTTCATCCGACTTCTTCGCCAGCGCCGGTTCGTTGCGTTCGAGATAGCGCTCCGGAAATCCGCGATTCCGCGCGCTGCTTTCCGTTTCAAAGCCGAGCGCAGCGACGGGCGCGGCGGCTTTGTCCTTGGCCCCAGCTTCGTCCTCGTTCTTAAACCCATCCTGAACAGACAACTCGACCATCGGAGCCGTCGTCGGCCTCAGTGCGGGCTTGCTGCGGACGCTCAGCTCATCCACGAACTCGTTCAGTTTTTCCTCTACAGCGAGTTCGGTGTTCGCCTTCGCACCTTTGGCGTCCCCGGCCATTTGCTTGGCAAGTTGCTGGAGTGGTTCGCCGGCCTTTTCCTCACCGTCCGCAGCTTGTTGTTTGAGCTTCGCCTCCACCTCGAGTGCCGGGAGCGGCATTTCACCGAGGTCGCGGGCGTAGGCGAAGGTGCCGCCGCTCACGGTCGTCCCACCGGTGTAGGCGTTTGCGCCGCTGAGGGGCAGGGTGCCGACGCCCGCTTTGGTCGGCACGCCGGAGCTGAGGACGACTCCGTTCAGGTCGAGCGTGGCCGTTCCATTTTGCACGCCTTGGGTCACCGGTAATCGTCCTGGGACATCCCAATACGTCCCTTCCGCTGCGGTGTTGACGTTCAATTTGGAGGAGTCGTCGTCGCTCCAAAACTGAGTCCGCCCGAGATTCGTTTTGTCGTCCGCCTTGCGCGCATCGTTGGATTTTAGGCGGCTGAGTTTGACCGTTTGCTCCTCGGTGGCGGTTTTACTGCCGAAAGCCCAAAGACTGGCTTCGCCGCGCGTGGCTGGCTGGGCCGGGGCGAGGTCGTCCGTCGTGGCGTAGCGGCCGAAAAAATCGGTCATGCCGGCAAGTTCCGTGATTGGCGGTTTGGGCTGCGCGGAAACGCCGAGAGCGACGGCACTCGTCGGGTCAATGGCGGGGTCTGGCACATCCCCCAAATTGTTCAAAATAGTCGGCTGAGCCGCGGCGGGCTTCGCTCCCGGTTGCGGCGTGGGCGGGCCGCCGGGGTGGTTTGTCGGAGGGGATTTGCTGCGCGAGGCGAAGTCCCCGGCCGACCGCGATTCCTTTGCGTAAAGCGCATCGGTGGCCGGTTGGCGTGGGGTTTCTCGACCGCCCATCACGCGGGGCTCGCCGCCTTCGGTGCCAAAGTCGGAGAGCGCCACGGGCGCGGGCACCGGGCCGGCGGCCGGCACGGCCGGGACGGAGGTTTTTCCTCCGAGTGCTACAGCCCCCCGGTCGGCTGTCACGCGGGCCGGTGGCGCAGGGGCGGCGGGTGGAGGAGCACTTTCGGCAAAGCGCAGAGCGTGACTATCGAAAGACGCGGTAATCGCGGGCAGGCTGATTTTTCCGGCGGTGGGGAGCGGGGCGGGAAACGCGTTGTTGTTCGTGGTGATAGCGCTGAGTGATGGTGCGCTGGCAGCGGGATCGGACGGCTTCAGTTCGCTGGCGGAATACAGCCGAGAGAGCCTGTCCGGCGCTGGGGCACGATAGGTGGCGAGCGCAGCGGGCAGTTCGGCCCAGTCGGAACGGGTGGCCGCTTCGTTGCTGACGACGGCATAATAATCCGCAGGACTGGCCATCGGTTTCAGCATCGTGAAGCCATTCATCAGCACCGTCCCGCCGAGCAGCGCGATGAGCGCCGCGGCGAGGCCGAGCGGCACCGTCCATTGCCAGTCGCCTCGCGGTTTCACGCTGACCGGCGCGGGCGTGGGCGCGGGGTTTTTGAAATGGGCCAGCAGCCGCTCGCGCCTTTCGCTCGAAAGCTGCGCGGGCACCGGCATCGGATGCTCGGGCATCGCGCTCGCCTCGCGCAGCAGCTCGACGGCCAGCCGCAGCCGCGCGTGCAGCGCGGTGAGTTCCGCGTCGCCCGCCATCTGCGTTTGCAAAGCCGCGGCCTCCTCGGGCGAAAGCTCGCCCATGAGCAGCGCGGTGAGGCGGACCTCGATTTCCTCCCGTGGATTCGGCGATGGGTCAGGGTTCATAGGGTTCATGGCGCGATGTCCGTTTTCACCAACTCGACGGCCATCGCCTTCAGCGCGTGGTGCAGCAGGTAACCGACGTGCCCGACGGTGAGCCCGGTGCGCCCGGCGATTTCTTTGTAGGAAAGGTCTTCGTTGAACCGCAGCCGGATCAGCTCGCGGCTGCGCGCGTCGAGCGTTTCGAGGACGAGCCGCACGAGCCCAATGCCTTCCCACCGCGCGATTTGTTCGTCCGGCAGCGGCTGAGAATCGGCGGTGTCATTCGCCGGCATTTCGTCGTCCTTCGAGTCGCCGACGAGCACGATCTTTTTCGCCCGTCGCTGATGATCGACGGCGAGATTGTGGACGGTGCGGTAAAGCCACGGCTGGGGCGTGAGCACCTTTTGGAATTGCGTGTGAAGTTTCATAAAAGCCTCCTGCACGATGTCCTCCGCCAGCGCGAAATCGCCGAGCAGCCGCCGCGCATACGCGAGCAGTGGGGACTCGAGCGCGGCAAAGACCTGCTCGATCGTGGCCCACTCCGGCGACGGCATGGTGGTTTCGTCCGGCATTTTCACGGCCATCTATTTGCTGTGCGGAATCATCGGCGAATCATCCAGCGGGCTGGGTTTGGGGGCGAGTCGGGTGACATCGTTGCTGAGGGTGAGACGGGCAGGGCGGGGGTTTGTTAGAGCTGGTGTCGAAACTCCACGAATCAGCCCCGGATGCACACGGATGAATCACGGATGGGAACCGCAAAATCCGTGTTTCATCCGGGTTATCCGTGGCTGGAAAATACTTGCGTCCATGCTTCGGGAAGAGCGATTCGGCGCGGAACAAAAAATTCGCGGCTGGAAACGGGCGCGGCTCCCGGTAGCTTCCGCCGCATGTTTCTCCGCCCCATTATCGCCGCGCTCACTTTCTCCGCCGCCACGCTGTCCGCCGCCGACAACTGGCCGCAGTTCCGCGGCCCGGAGGGCGATGGGCATAGCGAGGCGAAGGGGCTGCCGGTAAAGTTTGCCGAGAATGAGCATGTGAAATGGAAGACGGCGATTCATGGCAAGGCGTGGTCTTCACCCGTGATCTGGGGATCGCAAATCTGGCTGACCACCGCGACCGAGGATGGGACGGAACTCTCCGCCGTGTGCGTGGACAAAGAGAGCGGGAAAATCCTGCGCGACGATGTGCTGTTTCGCGTGGCGACGCCGCAGTTTTGCCACAAGTTCAACAGCTACGCCTCGCCCACGCCAGTCATTGAGGAGGGGCGCTTGTACGTCAGCTTTGGGTCGCCGGGCATAGCGTGTCTCGACACGAAGACAGGCGCGAAGCTGTGGGAGCGGACGGATTTCGTGTGCAATCATTTTCGCGGTGCGGGCTCGTCGCCCATCGTATGGGGCGATTTGATGATTATGAATTTCGACGGGAGCGATCATCAGTTCATCGTCGCGCTGGACAAGAAGACGGGGAAGACGGCGTGGCAGACGCAGCGCTCGGTGGATTACAAAGACCTCAAGGACGGCAAGCCCGAGGCGGACGGCGACTGGCGCAAGGCCTTCGGCACGCCGCATGTGCACGAAGGCCCCGCGCCGGTTCTGCTGAGCAGCGGGGCCAAGGCGCACTACGGCTACGACCCGCGCACCGGCAAGGAGCTGTGGCGGATTGACGATCCGGCGCATCACAGCGCGGCGGCGCGGCCGGTCGTGGGGCTGGGCATGGTCTTCATCGCCGCGGGGTTTTCGCAGGGCGAAGTCTTTGCGCTGAAGCTCGGCGGCAGCGGCGCGCTCGATGAGTCGCAGGTGGCGTGGCGGCTGAAAAAGGGCGCGCCGAAAAAGCCGTCGCTGCTGCTCGACGGCGAGCTGCTCTACATGATCAATGACGACGGCATCGCGAGTTGCGTGGAGGCCAGGACCGGCAGTGTGGTGTGGTCGCAGCGCGTCGGCGGCAACGTTTCCGCCGCGCCGATTTTCGCCGACGGACGCATCTACACCTGCAACGAGGAAGGCAAAGTCGCCGTGCTCGCGCCGGGCCGGGAGTTCAAGGTGCTGGCGGAAAACCAGCTCGGCGGCGGCTTCATGGCCTCGCCCGCGGTGACGGGAAAGGCGCTCATCCTGCGGAGCAAGACGCACCTTTACCGCATCGAGGAGTGACTAGACCGCGAGCCGCCCGGTGCTGTCGCCGAAGCGCTCGACCGGCGGCAGGCGCAGGTGGTCGAGCATGGTGAGGAAGAGGTTGCACATGGGCGCGGGCTCGAGGCTGCGGAACTGGCCGGGCTTGAGCGCGCCGCCGCCGTGGCCGGCGAGGACGATGGGGAGATTGTGATGCGTGTGGCGGTTGCCGTCGGAGTTGCCGCAGCCATAGACGATCATGGAATTGTGCAGCACGGAGGTGCCGTCGGCGTCTTTGGCGGCGTCGAGTTTTTCGAGGAACCAGGCGAATTGCGCGGCGTAGAACTGGTCGATGAGCGCGACCTTTTCGATCATCGCGGGATCGTTGCGGTGGTGGGAAAGTCCGTGGTGGCCCTCGGGGATGCTGAGTTCGGGGAAGGCGCGGTTGCTGCCGTCGTGCGCGAGGAGAAAAGTGGCGGTGCGGGTGCTGTCGGTGGCGAAGGCGAGGGCGAGCATTTCATACATGAGGCGGATGTGCGCCTGGTAGTCGGCGGGGATGCCGGCGGGGGTGTCCACGGCGGGGTCGGGCGTGGTGCCAAACTGCTCAGCGCGGGCGATGCGCTGCTCGATCTCGCGGATGTTGGTGACGTATTCGTCGAGCTTGTCGCGGTCGCGGTGGGTGAGTCCGCGCTGGAGTGAGCGGGCGTCGTCGATGACGAAGTCGAGGATGCTGCGCTGCTGCTGCTGGCGCTGGGCGAAGCTGCCCGCGCGCTCGCCGCGCGAGCCGCCGCCGAAGAGGCGCTCGAAGACGAGCCGCGGATTCGGCTCGGGCGCGAGCGGGGTGGTGGGCGAGCGCCAGGCGAGGTTGTATTCGTAAGCGCAGGAGTAGCCGGAGTCGCAGGAGCCGGCTTTGCGCACGGCGTCAGAACTGAGTTCGAGGGAGGGGAAACGGGTGAGCGCGCCGAGCTGCTGCGCGGCGAGCTGGTCGATGGACACGCCCGCGTGGATGTCCGCGCCGGCGGTTTTTTTCACGCGGACGCCGGTGAGGAATGCGCCATTGGCCCGCGCATGGTCGCCCGCGCCGTCGGGGCCGGGCTCGGCGTTGCGATGCTCGAGCCCGCCGAGCACCTGCACGCTGGCCTTCATTTTTTCGAGCGGTGAAAGGGTGCGTTTGAAAGTGAAATCCGCGCCGCGTCCGTCGGGCCAGAAATGCTCGTGGATCGCGCCGTTTGGAAAATAAACGAAGGCCATGCGCAGCGGCACGCCGCTCGCGGTGGTGGCGAGGCCCGGTGCTGCCGCGCCGCTGGCGCGAGGCAGGAAAGTTTCCAGCGAAGGCAGCGCGAGACATGCGCCGAGCCCGCGGAGAAAGCGCCGGCGGCTGGTGGGGATGTGCATGGATGGTTTCATAGTTCAGCGCGGCGTTTTTGGAAAGGGGCGCTGTCGATGATGGCGGTGACGAGCGTGGTGAGGCGGCCGTTTTCGCGGTGCAGGCGGGCGACGATTTCGTCGATGGCCGGCACGTCGCACGGCTCGGGGCCGCGGCCCAGCGCGTAGGTGAGCATCTTCTCGGTGAGACAGCGGTAGAAGTCGTCACGGCGCTCGTTGACGAGGAGGTGCTTGAGCGCGCGCACGTCGGCGAATTTTTCGCCGGTGATGAGCTGGCCGGCGACGGACGGGATGGGCTGGCCGCGCTCCTGCTCGCGCCAGAGGCCCATGGCGTTGAAGTTTTCCAACGCGAGGCCGAGCGGGTCCATGCGG
>JANPHJ010000119.1:0-4691 GCA_031424395.1 Chthoniobacter sp. | reverse complement strand
CGCCCGACAATAGCCGTGGGCTTCAGCCCACGGTTCGCACGGCAGGATGGTTCTGTCGCGTAGCGACAATTGATGGCTTTTTGAAACGTCGCTACGCGGCGGCGTTGCGTTTTACGTGATCCGTCGGCTGAAGCCCACGGCTATCGTCGGGCGTCCCGATGGGACGCGGATAATCTCCGAATTTTTACGCAGTCTCCAAGACCGGCGCGGTCAGTTCCCGCTCGCCGATTGCAGCGTCACCGTGCTCGTGCTCGACCGTCCCCTGTCATCGAGCGCGACGATCCGGTAGGTGCCCGGCGAAGGCCGCCAGTGCAAGGATTCACGCGCGGCGGTCGTGCCGAGAAAGGCTTTGTCGGCAAACCAGTAGAGCTTCGTCACATCCGCCTCGCTGCGCGCTTGCAGCGCGATCGTGCAGTTCACCTCATCGCCCGCGCGCACCGCGTACACCTGCCCGTTGGCGGGCGAAGCAATCTGCGGCGGCCTGCCCGAGCGAGCGCTCGTCTCCACACCGGAGCCGGGCGCGAATGGCGGCGGGCGGCGGCGCGGGAGACCCGCCTTTTCAAACAGCGCAAGCAGGTCCAACGGCCAGAACTCATACACCTCGCGACGCAACTCGCGCGTGCCGTCGTCCATCGAAACGCGCAGCCCGCTTTCCACATCCACGAGCACTTCGCGATGCACCTCGCACGGCGTGATCGGTGAAATGCCGGGGACGAACCAGCCGGTCACGCGATGCGTGCAGGACGCCGTCGGAAGCTGGCCGGTGACGGCGCAAAATTCGACCTGCTGCAGATTCGCGCCCGGCGGCGGCGCGAGTGGGCGCGGACACGCGCGGCCCGCGGTGCGCATGGCGTCGATCATTTGGAAAAGCAGCGGCCCCGCGCAGGTACGACCGACAAACACGGCATTGCGATGTCCGTCGAAATTTCCCACCCACACCGCGAGCACATAGTGATCGAAAACCGCGACCGACCACGCATCGCGAAAGCCCATCGACGTGCCCGTCTTCCAATACACACCCTCGCTCCCTGCCTCGCTGCCGACACCGGGACGCGGCACATGGCCGAGCATTTCGAGCGTGAGAAACGCCGCCTCGGCACTGACGAGCCGCGCGCCACCGTCCGCCGGTGCGTGCGGCAGCGTGCACTGGAGCGGGCGGAGTCGTCCACCATTTGCGAGCGCGGCGTAGAGGCGCACGAGTTCCTCCATCGTCACCTCGCCGCCGCCGAGCGGCAGCGCGAGGCCGTAGAATGATTCCTCGCGCGGCAGAGCCACACCGCCGCGTTTCAGGAAGTCGTAGAAAGTCGGATGCGCGAGCTGGGCAGCGAGCGCAACGGCGGGGACATTGCGGCTGCGCGCGAGCGCATCGGTCGCCTTGATCGGCCCGGCGAATTCGCCGTCGAAATTCTCCGGGTTGTAGCCGCCGAACCGCCGCGGCGCATCGGCGAGCATGGTCAGCGGATGGATGAGTCCCTGGTCAATCGCCGCCGCGTAGATAAACGGCTTCAGCGTCGAGCCCGGCGAGCGCCGGCTGCGCGTGCCATCGACCTGGCCCGAGATCGTCTCGTCGAAAAAGTCCGCCGACCCCGCCTGCGCGAGCACTTCCATGCTGCGAAAATCGACGAGCATCGCCGCCGCATTCGCCACACCGAGCCGACGGTTCGCCTCGACGTAGGCCGCGATCCGCCGCTCCACGAGCCGCTGCAAATCGCGGTCGAGTGTCGTCGCAATTTCCCGCTGCGCCGGGTGCCGGTCGATCGCACGCAGGACAAAATGAGGTGCGAAGAATTCGCGTTCCCGCTGCGAGCGGACGTGGAATTCCCCGCCCTCAAATCCGCTCTCCCCCTCGAAGCGCCGGGCCAGCCGCTTCGACGCCGCGAGCAGCGCGCCGTTGGCCGCATCCGCGCGCGGCGTCCGACGCGTCGGACTCTGCGGCACCACGCTCAAGGCGACCGCCTCATGCCGCGTGAGTCCGGCGGGTTGCTTGCCGAAGTAGAGCAGACTCGCCGCGCCCACACCTTCGATGTTCCCGCCATACGGCGCGAGGTTGAGATAGCTCTCCAGGATTTGTTCCTTCGAGTGATGCCGCTCGATCTCCAACGCCCGCCACATCTGCACCAGCTTCCCGCGCGCCGTCCGCGTGTGCATTCCGTAGCGCAGCCGCGCGAGTTGCATCGTGATCGTGGAAGCGCCACCGCGTCCCCCGTGGCCGAGCGCCGCGTGAAATGTCGCACGCGCCAGCGCCACGGGATTCACGCCAGGATGTTTCCAGAAATGCTGGTCCTCGTGCAGTAGCGTGGCCGCGATCAGCTCCCGCGTGATGCGATCGAGCGGCGTGTGCAGCCGGTACTTTTCATCCGCGCTCAACGTCACCCGCAGCAGCCGCCCATCGCGATCCAGCACCCGCTGCGACCAGCTCACGCCATCCAGCGGCGGCGGCGAGGGCAGGAAAAACCAACCCGCGCCGAGCACGATCACGAATGCCATTCCGAAAATGGCGTGCGAGCGAAAGCAGCGCGTGGGGAGCAAGCGTTTACGGAGCGAGCGCGACCGAAACCGGCCAGCGCCAAAGGCGCGCAACAAGCCAGCCCAGGGCAACGCCCTGGGTAAGACCGCGAAAAAACGCCCCAGCCCCAACGGGGCGAAACAAGGCGCCGACAACGAACCGCGTCGCGATGTGTCGCCCCGTTGGGGCTCAATCCAATTTTTCTGCACGACCCAGGGCGTTACCCTGGGCTGGCTTGTTTGAGGCCGTTGGCCTCCGGAAGCAGGAGTCGCTTTCATCGCCATGCGTTTTGCCATCGGCTTCCAAATACAGCAGGACACCTCATTGCGCGTCGGTGACGGTGATTTTTACGGCGAGCGCGCGGGCTTTTACGGTGCGGTCGTACATCGACTCGGCGAAGGTCGGCGGCACCACGAACTCGCCGCGGTTCGTCGGCTTGATTTGATACGTCACTTCGCGGACACGCGTGCCGATGGTGCCGAAGAACACGACGCGGTCTTCGCGCACCTCCACGTAATCAAAGCCCGCCGAGCCCACGCCCGGTTGCAGCGAGCCGGCGGCCATTTCAAATCCGCCGGGCAGCAGATCGACGATGGCGACATTCGTGAATTCATTCGGCCGCAGGCTGCGGATGCGCAGGCGTACGGTGATCGGTTCGCCGAGCCGCGCGGTGTGCGTGACCTCGCCTTTCGCGTCGATGAACTCGCGGAAGACCTCCAGCCCATCGGCCACGGGCTGCGTCGGCAGCGCGGCGTCGTAGCCCCCCTCGACGACCTGATAGAACGCGCCCATCCCGCGCGCCTGATTCTTCGCGGTGAAGCGGAGCGCCGTCGCATTGGCGGAAAACAGCGCACGCTTCAGCAGTGCGCGGCCGTCCGTGCGCAACGCGGTTTCGCGCTTCTGTGCGAGTTCGGTGATCGCGAGTTCCGGCGCATTTTGCGCGAGATGCTGCGAGTAGCTTTTCAGCGCCAGGACGGCGTAGGCGGCGGAGAGCGTGCTGAAACTTCCCTCGCCCACCGGACGCGTGATCGCCTTGAAATCTTCGGCGGTCACGCGCTTGAGCAACTCGGGAAAATGCCGCGCGACGACCGCGATGTACTGTGAATCCGCCGCGAGCGCGGAGTGGAAGTCGCACCACTCGCGCGGATCGTGGACGCCGAGCTTGTAGGCTTTGATGAGCCGCTGCGCCTCGTCGTGTTTTTTCAAAAGCTCGCAGCCTCCGGCGAGATAGACGCCGGTGAGATCGGCGGGCCATTGCTTCGCGAAATGTTTGTCGAGGTAGTCGCGGAGATTGAGAATGTAGTTCGTCGTGACGACGCCTTCGCGCGTCAGCAGGTAGATCGCGTAAGCCTGCGTGCGCGCCTCGCCGAGGCTACCGGGCTCCAGCACGACCATCGCCTGCAAATGACGCAGCCCGCTTTGGAAAACATTCGTGGGCGGCGCGAAACCGCTGGCCTTCGCCTCGATGAGAAAGTGCATGACGTAGGTCGAGACGAAGTCGATGCGGTCGTTGTTGTCCGCGGCCCAGTAACCAAAGCTGCCCTGGTCATTTTGGCGGCGGCGGAGGGTCGTGAAGGTGTGCTCAAGCTGCGCGCTGACCTCGCTGCGGCTGAGGCCGAAGTCCACTTCGTCCGCGAGCAGCAGGCGGCAGAACGCGCCGCTGGTGATCTGCTCGGAGCAGCCGTTCGGGTAGTTTTTCAAATAGACATCGAGCCCGCGCGCGAGGCCGAGCGGAAGCGCGGAAACGGTGGCGTCGAGCTTGCGGAAATCGGGATGAATGGTGCGCTCGATTTTCACCTCGACCGCGTCCTTCGTGAAATTGCCGCTGCGCACGGAAGTCATGAACGGCACTGCGGGGCGCACGCTGAGCGTGGAGCGCACCTTGGATTCCTGGCCGTGCGTGGAGGCGCGGAAGAAGAGGCTGGCGGAGCCGAATTTCTCGCGGGCGCGGACGGTGAAGGTCGCGCTGTTCTCGCGGCCTTCACTGATCTGGAGCGGGTTCGCGGGCGACTTCACGATTTCCAAATGCTCCGACGGCTCCGCTTTCACCCGCACCTCGGCGTTTTCGCCGGAGCCTTCGACGCCGTTCGCGATGGTCACGCTCACGTCGAACTGGTCGCCGGGTGCGGCGACGGTCGGCACATTGGGCGTGAGGACGAACGGGCCGCTGATGAGCGAGTTCATC
>JANPHJ010000118.1:0-13094 GCA_031424395.1 Chthoniobacter sp. | reverse complement strand
CAGGTCGGTGGTGCGGATGAGCCCGTCGTCGCACAGCGCACAGGCGCGTTCGACGGCGTTTTCCAACTCCCGCACGTTGCCCGGCCAGCGGTAGCTGGACAGCATGTCCACGGCCTTCGGGTCGATCTTCTTCGGCTCGGTGCCGGTCTGCGTGGCGTTCTTTTGCAGGAAATGATTGACCAGCAGCGGGATGTCGTCGGGCCGCTCGCGCAAGGCCGGCATTTCGAGCGGGATGACGGCGAGCCGGTAGTAAAGATCCTCGCGGAAATTGCCGCTCTTGATCTTGTCGCCGAGCAGCTCATTGGTCGCCGCGAGCACGCGCACATTGATGGGCACGGTCTTGGTGTCGCCCACGCGGCGGATTTGCCGCTCCTGCAAAACGCGCAGCAGTTTCGTCTGGAGCGGTTGGGCCATGGAGTTCACTTCATCGAGGAAAATGGTGCCGAGTTCCGCTTCCTCGAAGAGCCCCATCTTGTCCGCCACCGCGCCGGTGAAGGACCCCTTCTTGTGCCCGAAAAGCTCGCTCTCCAGCAGGTTCTCCGGCAGCGCCGAGCAGTTGATCGCCACGAACGGCTGATGCTGCCGCGTGCTGTTGAAATGCAGGGCGCGGGCCACCAGCTCCTTGCCCGTGCCGCTTTCGCCCTGGATCAAAATCGTGCTGTCCGTGTCTGCGACCTTGGCGATGAGGTTGTAGATTTCCTGCATCTTCCCGCTCGTGCCGATGATGTTTTCAAACCGGTACTTCTCCTTCACGATCTGCCGCAGATTGCGGTTCTCGCGGACGAGGCTCTGGTTATCGAGCGCCCGCTGGATGGTGAGTTGCAGCTCGTCCACTTTGAACGGCTTCGTGATGTAGTCGTAGGCTCCCAGCTTCATCGCCTCCAGCGCCGACTCGACGGTCTTGTAAGCCGTGATCAAAATCACCGGCGTCTGCGGCAGCACCTCCCGGCACTCGCGCAGGATGTCGAGCCCGCCCACCTTGTCCATCCGCATGTCCGTGATCACGAGCTGCGGGGCGTGGGTCGAGAGGTTTTCCAGCGCCTTGGTGCCGGAGGAATAGGCCACCGTCTGGTGGCCGCGTTCCTGGCAAATGTCGGAAATGACCGACACCATCGCAGGGTCGTCGTCGATAATGAGAATTCGAGCCATAAGAGGTTAAATCGCGGAATTGAGATAGTTGCAGGTGTGAGAAATGGGAAGGGGAATGTTGGGCGGATTTTGACGGGCAAAGGCGGCGCGGACATGGGCCGCGCCGCACTTCCCAAAGCGGCACTTCACGGCTAGTCTCCGCCCCATGAGCACTGCCGACACCCTTCACCGCGAGATCATCAGCGCGCCGGAACCCGTGCTACTCGAAACATTGCATTTCCTCCAGTTTCTCAAGGCGCAGGCGGCGCTGCCAAACCGCCCGGCAGAACCCCACCCACAACTTGCGCAGAGCATTGCGAGCCAGGGTGATTTGATCTCACCGATCGAAATGGAGTGGGAGGCCGCGGGTTGATCCTGCTAGATACGCATGCGTGGCTGTGGTGGGTGGCGCGCGATGCCCAACTCCCGGCGAGCGCGGCCGCCGCGACTTCAGCCGACGGCCAGCCGGTCATTGCCGCGATCACTTTGTGGGAGGTGGCGATGCTGGTGGAGAAAGGACGGGTCGAGCTTAACCTGAATCTTGCTGAGTGGCTGCCGATGGCGAGCAGTGGTTCGGGCGTAATGGTTTTGCCGATCACGACGGCAATCGCCGTGCGGACCACGCGCCTCGGTGCGAATTTTCATGGCGACCCAGCGGATCGCCTGATCGTGGGCACGGCGCTGGAGCACGGGCTGACGGTCGTCACCAAAGATGGCCGCATTCGCCAGTGCGGGCTTGTCTCAGTGGTTTGGTAGGCGCGTTACTTTTTTTCCACCACCGCCACGGCGGGCGGGTGGAGCAGGCCGTAGGTGAGGAGGAGGGTGCTGTCGTCCCAGATGCCAGGTTTGTCGGTGTGCATGACCACGGCGATGACTTCGCGGTGGTCGCGAAGCAGCGCGCTGACGAGGACCTGCTGGGCGGGGATGGTGTAGCCGGTTTTCACGCCGGTGCAGCCGGGGAGGCGGTCGAGGAGGCGGTTGTGGTTGGTGAGCGGGTTGACGCCGAGGCCGGTGGTCCAGGGGTAGGCGCGGGTGCTGACGATCTGGCGGAAAAGCGGCTGCTGCATGGCGGCGCGGGCGATGAGGGCGAGGTCGCGGGGGGAGCAGTAATGGAGGAGGTTGTGGAGGCCGTTGGCATTGGTGAAGTGGGTGCTTTTCGCGCCGAGTTCGGCGGCGCGGCGGGTCATTTTTTCGGCGAAGGCCTCGGCGCTGCCGGCGTTGTCGCGCCCGAGGGCGTGGGCCACGTCGTTGGCGCTTTTGAGCATGAGGCCGTAGAGCATTTGCCGGCGGGTGAAGCGCATGCCGGGCTTCAGATTGAGGCTGCTCTCGCCGACTTTGCTGTCTTCGAGGGTGCATTCCACTTCCTGGTCGAGATCGCCGGCCTCGATGACGAGGAGCGCGGTCATGATCTTGGTGGTGCTGGCGGGGAACTGCGGTGCGTCGGCGTTCTTTTCGTAAAGGGATGCGCCGGTGAAGGCGTCGATGACGATGGCGCCGCGGGCGGCGAGCGGGAGGCCGGCGGTGTCGGCCTGCGCGAGGATTTGCGCGAGGTCTTCCATGCGCGGGCGCGGGGTGGCGCCAGGGCGGACGGTGGTCGGGGTGGGCGGCGGGCCGGTTTCGTCGGCCGGCACGACCTTGGTGACGGGCGGTTTTTTCCGCGCAGCGAAAAGCGATGAGGGCAGCGCCGCGAGGGCGGCGGCGAGCAGGAGTGAAAGGCTACGGGAGTATCTGGCCATCGATCATGGTCCAGGGAATCGGCCGGTTGTTTTCGACGATCTCCTCATGGACGGAGCGGAGGCTACCGGACACGGGGACGGCGATCAAGTCGGCGAGCGCGCCGGGCGTGAGCTGGCCGAGCTGGCCGCGGCGGTGGAGGGCGCGGGCGGGGTTCACGGTCACGGTGCGGAGGAGCTGCTCGGGGGTGAGCCAGGGCTCGGTGCCGGCGAGCGCGCGGAGTTCGTCGAAAAGGCTGAGCGAGGTGGTGCTGGCGAGGCTGTCGGTGGCGAGGCAGAGGTTCACGCCGAGGTCGTGCAGGCGGCGGTACTGGAACGGGGTATGGCCGAAGTAGCGGTGGCTGCCGGGGCAGTGGACGATGCTCGGGGTGCCGCCGCGCGGGATGCTGGCGAGGAGGGAGAAATCGTCCTCGGTCAGCTCGTTCATGTGGGCGATCAGCCAGCGTCCGTCGATGGCGCCGCTCTCCCAGAGTTGCGCGAAAGGCGTGGCGCGTCCGCAGTCGTGCATGGGCCGCTGGAGGTCGGTCATGAATGCGTAGAGCGGCCCCGCGGCGTCGCGGAACATGGCCATTTCCTCGCGCGACTCCGCGACATGCGTGGTCAGCGGCATGGTGAAGGCCGCGGCGCAGTCATTCGCCAGCCGGTAGAGCGAGAGCGATGCCGTGTAGGGCGCATGCGGACTGAGGCCGAAGGTGTCGAGCGTGCCGCCGCGATGCTGGAAGAAGGCGAGCGCGCCCGCGACCACGTCGTCCGTGGTGATGCGGTGGCGGATGTCGATCATCTCGTAGAACCACCACGTTCGGAGCGGCGAGGGGCCGAGCCTGGTCATCAACTCGGGAATCGCCTCGATATTGCCGACGCTCGTGGTGCCCCATGTGCGCAGCTCGGCAAAGCCGCGCCGGATCGCCGCGAGGTAGTCGTCGCTGTCGAGGCTGCGCTTGAGCGCATTGATGCGCCGCACCCACGCGGTGAAACTTTGCGGCGGCGAGATGGCGTTGCGCATCATCGAGTAATCGAGATGGCAGTGCGCATTGATGAGCCCCGGCATGAGCGCGCAGTCGCCGAGATCAATGACCGGTCCCTCGGAAACCCACGCCACATCCGGCATCGTTCCGACGGCGACGATGCGATTGCCTTCGACGGCGACGGCCCCGTTGCCGAGCAACGGGCCGTCCATGGTGACGACAGCGGCGGCGTGGATGATCATGCGGAAACGCCGGCTCGCTTCACGACCTCGCGCGCTTTGGCGACGAGCAGATTGCACGCTTCGTGGCAGAGCAGCGGCAGGCGGTCTGCGGTCAAAACGGGCGGCTCGGGATTGGGCGCGGCGATTTCCCAAAGGCGCTGTTTCAAACAGCCGGTGCACACGCTGCCGATAAGCGCGCGCGCTGCCGCGTCGGTGAGCTTTTGCGTGACGCGGTACATGCCCGTCTGCCGCCCGAGCGTTTCGCGCAGGACCACGGGCGCCAGCCCGCCGCGCGTGTAGCTGAGCCAGACGCCGGTCATGGCGGGGTAGAAATAATCGAGCGCGCCGCGCACGGCGGCGGCGTCGGCCAGCACGAGCCGCCAGCCGCGCACGAGGTTCGGCGCGGTCTTGAGCGGGCGGAAGTTCCCCGCCGCGTCGAGATTCGCGAGCTGCCGCGCGGCCTCCGCGTTTTCATGCAGCGCGAGGTCGGTGCGCCCGGCGTCCTCGGCATGCCGCAGTTCCCAGCCCTCATGCACATGCGCGATGGTGATTTGGCCGAGGCGCTCGCCGCCGCGGACGAGCCAGTCGGCGAGTGCTGCTGTGAGGTCGCTTCTCACGCGGGGTGGGTGGCGTCGAAGGCCGCGACCTGCTCCAGGATCACCTCGGCAAACAGCGCCTCGGTGCCGATGGCGCTGGCGTAGAAAAGCGTGCGTCCGCGCAGGTGGTACGGGTTGCGCGCAAAAACTTCTTTGCCGCCCGCGCTCGCTGCGCCGGGCGATTCGCTGGCGATGCCGAGGAGGACGGGAATGTCCTC
The DNA here is from genome assembly GCA_031424395.1 of Chthoniobacter sp. GTDB lineage: Bacteria > Verrucomicrobiota > Verrucomicrobiia > Chthoniobacterales > Chthoniobacteraceae > Chthoniobacter. Next base: position 8,233 of record JANPHJ010000118.1, on the reverse strand, counting down.
GTAGCTGTGCAGTCCGTCCGAGATGAAAAACGGCACGACGACCACGTTCGGCTGCGTGGAGTATTCGTCCCATTTCGCGATGAGCGGCTCCTCCTCCATATAGGCGCTCCGCACTTCCGCGTAGAGCCCGCGGTCGGCGATGCGCTCGACTTCGCGCTTCGCCGCGACGGCGGAGTTGTCGTTCAAATTCGTCCCGTGCCCGACGATGAAAAGGCTCGTCTGTGCGGGATCGACCCCTGGCGCGATTTCCGCCGCGCGGCGCAGGAGCAACTCGGTCATGCGCGCATCATTGCCCACCGGTTCGCAATACTTGAGGACGCGCCCGGCGCGCTGCGTGACCGGCCCGGTGAGTTCGAGTTCGCGTGGGATCACGGTCTTCGTGAAGTAGCCTTCGCTGATGAAATTCGGCACCACGTAGATGTCGTCGCGGTCGATCATGTGCAGCACCTGCCGGCAGCTCGGCTCCTCTTTCCAAAACGCGCAATGCACCTCGCCGAAAATGCCGCGCGCCCGCAGCGTCGCGGCGTGGTCGAAGGTGGGCGCGCTGGAGTCGGGGTTCACGGTCGAGCCGTGGCCGATGATGACGAGGGCGCTGTCAGGTTTGAAAAGCATCGCGAGCGCGGTGTGCGTAGTTCCTACGATTGGCGAAGTCCAACGGATTTCCGCGGCGCTATTTCGCGGGCGCTTTTGCGGCGGTGAGCTGGCGGATGCGGGTGCGCGTTTCCTCGTCATACACGTCGCGGTCGGCGGCCTGGCGGTAGGCGTGGAGCGCGAGGTCGGGGCGGCTGATGGACTCGAGCAGCCGGGCCATCAACGTCCACGTTTCGCCGCGAAAGCCGCCGGATTGAATCACGTCGCGCAGCTCCTTCATCGCCTCCTCTTTACTGCCGCGGTCGATGAGATACTCGACGAATTGTTTGCGGACCGGCCAGTTTTTCGGCGCGGCTTCGAGCGCGTCGCGTAGGAGGCTGCCGCTGTCGCGGCCGGTTTCCAAATGTTCGAGCGCGGCGCGCGTGCGAAAACATTCCGCGGTGAGCAGCGGTGATTTTTCCGCCTGCGCCAGCGCCGCGCGCGCGCCGTCGAAGTCGCGCGTGTGCAGGAGGACGTTGGCGGAGCCGAGCCAGATCATGGCCTGCTCCGGCGCCCGCCGCAGCGCCTCGCGGTAGTGCCCCAGGGCGAGGTCGGCGTGACCCGCGGCGAATTCGACGTTGGCCAGATTCATGTGCATGCGCGGGCTGTCGCCGCCGTCGGCGATGGTGCGCTCGATGAAGGTGCGCTGATCGCGCCAGTCCGCCTGCCGGAGAAAAGTGCGCGCACCGAGCACAGCCATCCACAGTGCAAGCGCCGCACCGCACGCGACCGCGGCCCTTGAGCGTTGCGCGGTCGCCTCTCCCTCGAAGGTCCGCGAAAGCGAAAGCCCCACGGCGAGAAAAAGGAACGCGCTGGGCACATACAGCCAGTGCTCCGCGACCGTGGCATTGAGCGAGAATAGATTGCTCACCGGCAGATACGCGATGAGCCCCGCGCCGAGAGCGAGCGGGATGTGCGGATCGATCCCCGCCGCACGCCGCCACCATGCCGCGCCGCCGATGATGAGCAGGACGCCGAGCAGGGTCTGGTATTCGTGGCGGCGCGCATGGCGCAGCGTGGCGTCCACGCTCTCCTGCGGGCGGGTGCTCACGTCGCGCTCCATGTGCAGGCTGACCGGAGCGATGAGGAGCCCGGCGTACTCCGCCACGGCGCGCGCGGCGAGGATCGGGCGGATGGCCACGGGCGTGACGGGCGGGGGAGGCGGCGGCGTTTTTTCGGCGTTGAAACGGAGCGCGCCATAAATGCCGAGCACCGCCGCCGTCAGCGTGAGCCACTTGCCAAAAACGCCCCGGCCGACGCGCCGCCACGCAAGGATGACGAACCAGATGAGCAGCGCGGCGACGCCGCTTTCCTTCGCCAGCAGCGCGCCGAGGAAACACGCCGCCGCACCGAGCGCCGCCAACCGTTGGCGCCGGCCGTTTTCCAAACTCACCAACCCTAGCGCCAGCCCGCTGAAGCCGCAGAGCGCGGCCAGCGGATCGGCCCGCCCGGCGATGTAGGTGACCGCCGAAGTGTGCAGCGGATGGATGGCCCACAGCACCGCGACACCGAGGGCCAGCCGCTCGCGCAGCTCGATGGACACAGCTTTTGCGGGCCGAAGCCCGCTGAGCTTTGCCAGCAGGAAAAACAAGGCGACCGCCGCCGCCGCGTGGATGGCGATGCTGGTGAGATGCCAGCCCCACGGGTGGGCGAAGGAATAGAGCTGGTAGTCCGCGGTGAAGGTGAGGCGCTGGAGCGGGCGGTAGAAATTCGAGGCCGTGGCGTCGAGGAAAAGGAAGTGGCGGAAGCCCTCGGGGATGAGCGTCCAACTGCGGATGAGCGGATCGCGCAGGCAAAGTGCGGTGTCGTCCCAGACAAAACCGTTGCGCAGGGCGGGCCAGTAAACGAAAAAGACCGCCGCTATGACGACAATGACGGCAATGGAACGCGGCAGTTTTTTCAAGACGGCAATGAGGAGAAACAGAATCCGGGCCAGCAAGCGAGGGTTCGGTCTCGCGGTGCTCGCGCTGGTGCTCGCGGCGCGCACTTTTGCGGGCGAACTCGACGGGGTGAAGCAGCTCATCGTGAGCATCGCGCCGACGTGGGATTCCACGACCGGGCGGCTCCAGCTTTTCGAGCGGCGCGGCGCGGCGTGGGCGGCGTCCGGCCCGGCGTGGCCGGTGCTCTATGGCAAAAACGGGCTCGTCTGGGGCCGCGGCGTGCTCGGCACCGGCGAGCCCGGCCCGCACAAGCAGGTGCGCGATGGCCGCGCGCCGTGCGGGGTGTTTCGCATCGGGACGATCTACACCTACGACGCCGCGCTGCCGGGCGGCGCGAAGTATCCCTTTCACACCGTCGGCGCGGGTGATGCGTGGAGCGATGACGTGACTTCGCCCGACTACAACCGGCACGTCACCGTCGATCCCGCGAACCCGCCGCCGTGGTTTGAGAAACAGAAAATGCGGCACGGGGATTTCGCCTACCGCTGGCTCGTGGAAATCCGCCACAACTCCGACCCGCCCGCGCCCGGCGCCGGGAGCGCGATCTTTTTCCACATCCGCCGCGGCCCCGCGCGTCCGAGCGCCGGTTGCACCACCATGGCGGAGGAGAATCTCGTGCGGCTCATCACCTGGCTCCGCGCCGACCAGCGCCCGCACTATGCGCTCCTGCCGCGCAAGGAGTACGAGGCGAAATGGCAGGCGTGGGGTCTGCCCAGCCCGCCGGAAGCGGCAGCGCTGCTGGCAAAGTAGCGGGGGCTTTTGGCGGGTGCGTTTTTAATCGGCCCGCGAGCGCAGGAAGTTGCCGCTAACAAACCCGCCGCCCGGCGGTTTCCAGAATGCCCGTTGCAACTGCCACCTGCCGGTGTTAGTTCACCCTCACAACCCGAACGCTTATGAATATTGCCTTTCTACCTAATCTCGCCGGTCCGGACGGGATCATGATTTTGATCATTATCCTGCTCCTTTTCGGTGCCAAAAAACTGCCCGAGCTGGCCAAGGGCATGGGCCAGGCGGTGCGCGAGTTTTCCAAGGCCAAGGACGACGTGCATCACGAGATCACGCGCCCGCCGACCCCGGAGCCGCAGAAGCTCGATGAGCCGAAAGCCGAGGTCGCACACGACCCTCAGGCCCACGATTCGCACACCACGGTCATCTGATCTGTCGCCGTCCCGCTCTCCGAAAGGGCTCGCCTTCACCGGGCGAGCCCTTTCTATTTTCGCCCGATGAAATCCGCCGCTTGGTTGCTGCTCGCGCTCTTGTTCGCGCTGCCATGGCGGCTCGCGGCGGAGCCAAAAGAGATCGTCATCGCGACCTACAATCTCGAAAACTACGTCGGCGCGGAAGCGACGGCGGGCAATGCGACGCGGCGCGGGAAGCCGAAATCGGAACGCGCCATCGAGGCGGTGATCCGCGTGGTGACGGAGATTCAACCCGACATTCTCGGCGTGTGCGAAATGGGTTCGCCGGAGCGGTTTGAGGATTTCAAAAAGCGGCTCGCGGAGGCCGGGCTCGGTTACACTGATTCGGAGTACGTGCAGGCGGCTGATCCCGACCGGCATCTCGCGCTGGTGAGCCGCTTTCCCATCGTGGCGCGGCAGTCGCAGACCGAAGTGCCGTACGAACTCAGCGGCCAGCCCGAAAAAGTGCGGCGCGGTTTTCTCGATGTGACGATCCAGGTCGCGCCGGACTACGCGCTGCGGATGGTCGGCGCGCATTTGAAATCGAAGCTCGCCGCCGCCGAGGGCGAGGCGGTGATCCGGCGCTATGAGGCGCAGCAGTTGCGGCGGCATGTGGAGAAAATTCTCGGCGCCGATCCGGCGGCCAATCTCGTCTGCTACGGCGATTTCAACGACACGAAGGAGCAGCCGGTGTACGCCGCGATCACCGGTGTGCGCGGCACGGCGAGCTACCTCGACGATCTGCCGGCGAAGGACGACCTCGGCGACCGATGGACGCACTATTGGCAGGCCGCCGATTTATATTCGCGCATCGACTACCTTTTCGTCAGTCCCGCGCTCGTGCGCGAAGTCGTGTCCGGTTCGGCGCGTGTCAACCGCTCCGACGTGTGGAGCGAGGCGAGCGACCATCGCGCGGTCTCGGCGGCGATCATGCCGGTGAACAAGAAATGAAGACGCTGCGCTGGGTTTTGTGTTTCCCCGTCGTGCTCGGTTTCGCCTGCGCCGCAGCGCGGGCGGGGGATGTGGAGGCGGATTGGAAGGAGATCATCGCGCTCGACGCCGGGCCGCAGGAGCAGCCGCAGACGGCGGAGGCGGCGCGGGCGATGGTGATAGCGCATGTGGCGAAGCAGGAGCGGGCGCTACGCGGCTTTCTAGCCGCCCAACCGCAGGACGCGCGGGTTTTTGAAACTCGGCTGCGGCTCGCGCGGCTGCTGCAGCTTCGCGGTGATCTGGAGCAGTCGGACAAATTGCGGGCGGAAGGCAAACGGCAGCTCGATGACCTGGAGAAAACCGCGACGCCGGAGCAGCGCGTGGAGCTGGATTTTGCGAAGGTCTCACGGCTCATGCGCAACCTTCGCCAAGTCACGCCCGCGCGGCGCGACGAGCTGCTGGCGGCGGCGCGAAAGTTTCAGGCGGATCATCCGGGCGACCGCCGCATCGCCGCGCTGCTGGCAGAAGTGGCGACGCTTTTCGACGCGCAGCCGAAGACCAAGGAGGCGCTGCTTGCCGAGGCGCAGCCGCTCGCGACGGACGACGAATTGAAGGGCCGTATCGCCGACGATCTCAAGCGCGTGCGCTTGCTCGGCGAGGAGGTGCCGCTGGTCTTTACGTCCGTGCAGGGCCGCGAGATCAAAGTCGCGGATTTGCACGGGCGTCCGATGCTTGTGGTTTTTTTCGCCGCGTTTTCGCCGCCCTCGCTCGCGGCCCTGACGAATGTGCAGCGCGCCGTCGCCGAACTGCCGCCCGGCAGCGTGCAGGTGCTCGGCGTGAGCCTCGACGCCAAGCGCGAGCCGCTCGACGCGGTGATCAAAGCGCGCGCGCTGACCTGGCCCGTCGCCTTTGACGGCAAAGGCTGGGAAAGCCCGCTGGTGCGCGGTTTCGGGATCAACGCGCTGCCGACGGTCTGGCTGCTCGACACGCGCGGGCGGCTGCGCTCGCTCAACGCGCTGGAGAACACCGCCGCGCAAATCCGGCAGCTCGCGGCCGGGCGCTGAGCGGGGTTGTGAAAAGTTTCACACGGGGGGCGGGGTGTGATTAGATGGGGAGCTTTCTTATGAAAATCCACCAGCGCAATTTGCCTCGGGTCATCATCATCGGCGGCGGCTTCGGCGGGCTCGAAGCGGCCAAGGCGCTGCGCAAAGCGGACGTGCGGGTGACGCTGCTTGACCGGCAGAACCATCATCTTTTTCAGCCGCTGCTGTATCAGGTCGCGACCGCCGCGCTTTCACCGGCGGACATCGCCGAGCCGCTGCGGCACATTTTGCGGAAGCAGGAAAACGCGGAAGTCATCCTCGGTGAGGCGGAGCGGATTGACGTGCATCGGAAGAAAGTCATTACGCCCGATGGCGAGCTGGACTACGACTTTCTGATCGTGGCGGCGGGCGCGCGGCACTCGTATTTCGGCCATGAGAAGTGGGAGAAATTCGCGCCGGGTTTGAAGAGTCTGGACGATGCGCTGGAGATTCGGCGGCGGATGCTGCTGGCTTTTGAAATCGCGGAAAAAACGGATGACGACGAGGAGCGGCGGGCGGCGATGACCTTCGTGATCGTGGGCGCGGGGCCGACCGGCGTGGAGATGGCGGGCGCGGTGGCGGAGATCGCGCGGGTGACGCTGGTGAAGGATTTCCGGCACATCGACTCGTCACAGGCGCGGGTGATCCTGCTCGATTCTGCGCCGCGCGTTTTGCAGATGCTCGACCCGGAGCTGAGCGAGAGCGCGCGGCGGCAGCTTTTTGACATCGGTGTGGAAGTGCGGCCGCTGACCCAAGTGGAAAAAGTGAGTGAGGACGGAGTGCACATCAAAGGCGGGGAAAAAATCGCGGCGCGGACCATCGTGTGGGCGGCGGGCAACGCGGCGTCGCCGCTGGGCGCGAGTCTGGGGGTGCCGCTGGACCGGCAGGGGCGCGTGATGGTGAAAGATGACCTGTCGATTCCGGGACACCGCCATGTGTTTGTGATTGGCGATCAGGCGCACTTCGCCCCGGGCGGGGGTGCGCCGCTGCCGGGGCTTTCGCCCGTGGCCATGCAGCAGGGACGGCGCGCCGCGCGCAACATCCGCAATCAGCTCGCGGGCGGGTGGACGGAGAAGTTCGAGTATTTCGACAAGGGCACGATGGCGACGATCGGGCGGCACCGGGCGGTCGCCGATGCTGGTTTCATGCGGTTCTCCGGGCTGCCGGCGTGGCTGGCGTGGCTCTTCATCCACATCATTTTTCTCGTCGGATTTAGGAGCAAGGTGACGGTGCTTTTGAGCTGGGCCTACGCGTACGTGACGTATGGGCGCGGGGCGCGGCTGATCACGGGGCGGCAGTGGGGGAGCCGGGGCGGGGAGTCTTAGGGGCGGAAAAAACCAAAGGTCCGATGGTCGCGGACTAACCGCCAATTGGGCGCGGGCGGAACGGGCTGCAGCCAGCGCCTCCCTTTTCGCGCGGCGCGCTCAGCGGCGGCCGCCGCCGCCGAAAAAGCTGCCAAGGAGGCCGCGGACGATGCTGCGGCCGACGCCGCTGCCGATGGAGCGCACGGCGCTCTTCGCCGCGGCTTCGATCAGACCCTGCTGGTGGCCTCCGCGCGGGCCGGTGGCCCCGAGGAGGATGGAGCCGATGGCGCTGCCGATTCCGGGGCCGGAGGTGGTGGTCGCGGGCGCGGGAGAGGCCGCCCCGGGCTGGGAAGCTGGTACTGGGGCTGATGGAACGGGGGTGCCGAGGGGCTGGCCGGTGACACGGGCGCGGAGTTTTTCGGCGGCGCTTTCGCGGTTCACGGCGATCTCGTAGGTGCCGAAGAGGACGGAGGACTTGATGATTTCCTGACGGTCAGCCGGCGCGATGGGGCCGATTTTTCCACGCGGTGGAAGGACGAAGGCGCGCTGGACGATGCCGGGTGTGCCGGTGTCGTCGAGGAGGGAGACGAGAGCTTCGCCGACGGAGAGCTGGGTGATGGTTTCCTCGACATTGATCTTCGGATTCTGGCGGAAGGTTTGCGCGGCGCTTTGCACGGCTTTCTGGTCGCGCGGGGAAAAGGCGCGGAGGGCGTGCTGCACGCGGTTGCCGAGCTGGCCGAGAATTTTCTCGGGGACGTCGATGGGGTTTTGCGTGATGAAATAAACACCCACGCCTTTGGACCGAATGAGGCGCACGACTTGCTCGACCTTGCTTTGCAGGGCGTCGGGGATGTCGTCGAAGAGGAGGTGCGCTTCGTCGAAGAAGAAAACGAGTTTCGGTTTGTCGAGGTCGCCGACTTCGGGGAGGCGCTCGAAGAGTTCGCTGAGCAGCCAGAGGAGCGCGGTGGCGTAGGTGCGCGGGTTGTTCATCAGCTTCTCGGCGGAGAGGATGTTGATGACGCCGCGGCCGCCGTCGGCGGTCTGGATGAAGTCGTCGAGATTCAGCGCGGGCTCGCCGAAAAATTTGTCGCCGCCCTGCTGCTGGAGCGTGAGCAGCGCGCGCTGGATCGTGCCCACGGTGGCCGCGGCGACGTTGCCGAATTTCGTCG
>JANPHJ010000117.1:0-2441 GCA_031424395.1 Chthoniobacter sp. | reverse complement strand
ACCTTTTTCTTCAGCCGCGCGGCGGACTCGAGGAAGCAGGCGAGCCGGTCGAGAATCTCAGAGAGCAAACCGCCGGATTCGCCGGCTTTGACCATGCTGGTGTAGAGGCGGTTGAAGACGCTGGGATGTTTGGAGATGGCCTCGAAGAAGGAGTCGCCCTGCTGCACGAGGGCGCTGACTTCGCCGACGATGCGCCGCAGGCCGGCCTGTTTTTTCGGGTCGGCCTGCTCGTAAAGCGCGGTGAGGCCGGTGACGAGTGGGAGGCCGGCATCGACCATGGTGGCGAGCTGGCGGGTGAACAGGACGAGGTCGGTCTCGGTGATTTTGCCGCGCGGAGCGAGGGACTTGCCGCCGGCCTTTTGCTGGATGGAAAGGACCATCAGGCCGCGGGTCATCAGGGTGTTGATGGCGTTGTCCTCGTTCAGCGCTTCCTGAACGCCGGAGATAGTTTTACCGGCGGAGTCACGGGCGGAATAGGCGTAAGTAAGCATGCTGTGGGGAGAAAGCACGCCCGGTGCCAGCGGGGCGCATGAGTTATAATTTCCGCAACCGACGGAGGCGGCAGGCTCGGGAGAAAATTGGAAATCCCACTTGCCACGGTCGCTTTCCTCCCCATACTGCGCGGCTCACAAAACCAGAAGAATATGACCGACGTTCAAGACATCACCGCACTCCGCATGCACCCCAAGGACACGGGCAGCGCCGACGTGCAGATCGCCCTCCTCACCCAGCGCATCAATCACCTCACCGAGCATTTCAAGGCGCACGCCAAGGATCATTCCTCGCGCCGCGGCCTGCTCCTCATGGTCGCCCGCCGCCGCAAGCTGCTCGACTATCTGAAGCGCTCGTCGGTGGACCGCTACAAGGCGGCCATCGAGAAACTCGGGCTGCGCAAGTAGCGCCGACGGATTTTCGGAAATGTTCGCCCGCGATGTTCTCGCGGGCGAACTCTTTCACCCCATTCCTTTTTCGCGCGGCAATTCCGCCGCACGGATTGCAACCCCAAACAAAACCGGCACCCCGACTCGCGGGAATTCTTGAATCTTGAATTCTGAACTTTGAACCGGGTGAACGAGCGCCCCGGCAAATCAGAGTCTGGAATTCAACATTCGGAATCCCGCGGCCGCGTCGATGCCACATCCACACCACAACAGAAAATGAGTATCCAAAACGTCACGGCGCAGATCGGCGCCACCACCATCACCATCGAAACCGGCAAGCTCGCGCGACTCGCGGACGGCGCCGTCACCGTCCGCACGGGCGACACCATCATCATGGTGTCCGCCGTCTCGGCGACCACCATCAAGGAAGGCCAGGACTGGTTCCCGCTGACCGTCGATTACCGCGAAAAAGCCGCTGCCGTGGGCAAGTTCCCCGGCGGTTATTTCAAGCGCGAAGGCCGTCCTTCCGAAAAGGAAATCCTGACCTGCCGCATGACCGACCGTCCGCTGCGCCCGCTCTTTCCGAAGGGCTACCTTTACGACACGCAGATCATCGGCGTCCTGCTCAGCGCGGACGGCGTGAATGATCCCGACATGCTTTTCATCAACGGCGCGAGCGCCGCGCTGATGGTCAGCGACATCCCGTTCGCGGGGCCTGTCGCGGCTGTGCGCGTCGGTCGCGTGGACGGTGAGTTCGTCGCCAATCCGACGCACGACGAGATGAGCCGCAGCGACCTCGACCTCGTCTATGTCGGCACGCAGAACGACGTCATCATGATCGAAGGTGCCGCCGACCAGCTCCCCGAGGCGGAGTTTGTCAGCGCGCTGCATTTCGCGCATGGCGAAGCGTCCAAACTCATCGCCGCGCAGATCGACCTCGCCGCCCGCGTGGGCAAGGCCAAGCGTCAGGTCACGCTCTTCACCGTGAAGGACGAGCTGATGGAAGTCGCCTACGCCGTCGCCGGCGACCGCATCGAATCCGCGATCTACAACAAGAGCAAAGTCGCCCGGCAGAAAGCCATCGCGGCGCTCAAGGAAGAAGTCACGGCCGCGATCACCGCGAAGTTTCCCGAGGCCTCGAAATTTGAGGTGAGCCAGGCTTTCGACTACCTCCAGAAGAAAGCCTTCCGCGTGAGCATTCTCGACAAGGGCAGCCGCTGCGACGGACGCGGCGCCGACGAAATCCGCGAGCTCAGCGGCGAAGTCGGTCTGCTCCCGCGCTCCCACGGCTCCGCGCTCTTCCAGCGCGGTGAGACCCAAGCGGTCGCCCTCGTGACCCTCGCGCCTTCCGACGAAGCCCAGGACCTCGACGGCTACACCGGCGGCGAGAAGTCCAAGCGCTTCATCCTGCACTACAACTTCCCGCCGTTCTCCGTCGGTGAAACCGGCCGCACCGGTTCGCCCGGACGCCGCGAGATCGGCCATGGCGCTCTCGCCGAGCGCTCGGTCGCGCCCGTCCTGCCGAGCGTGCAGGATTTCCCCTACGCCGTCCGCGTTTCG
>JANPHJ010000116.1:0-15918 GCA_031424395.1 Chthoniobacter sp. | reverse complement strand
TCGCAGGCCACGGCGATGACATCGACGCCGAGGGTGATCCAGTTCTCGATGATCTCGTTCTGCTTCGCCGGATCGGGATCGGTCGGCCCGTCGAAAATCAGCTCCGCGCCCAGCTCTTTCGCCGCCTCGTCCGCGCCCGCTTTGCATGAGATGAAGTAGGCGTTGCCTTTGCTCTTCGGCATGAGCGCGATGGTCAGCTTCCGCGTCTGCGTCTCGCGTGATCCGGGATCAGCGGAGCCGGTTTTTTTCAAATCGCAACCGGCGGTGAGGGCGAGGCTAGCGGCGAGGGCGAAGGTGAGGAGGCGTTTCATCGGGTCGTGGGTGGAGGGTTGGGAGACTGTCGGGGCGTGCCGAAATTGGCGAGCAGCTTTGGCAGCGCGCCGCTGCTGAGCGCGAGGAGCAGGAGCGCGCCGGTGAGCAGACCGGCGACTTCGCGCGGCTGGCGGGCGTGGACGAGGCCGTTGTTCAGCACGCCGATGGCGGCGACGCCGAGCAGCGTGCCATGCACCGAGCCGGTGCCGCCGAAAATGCTCGTCCCGCCGAGCACCACGGCGGTGATGGCAAACAGCTCGTAGCCCGTGCCCGCGTCCGCTTTTGCCTGCCCGAGCCGCGCGGTGTAAATGATCGCCGCCAGCGCGGCGACCACGCCCGCCAGCACGTACGCGAGCGCTAACCGCCGCTCGACGGGGAGGCCGGCGTAGCGCGCGCCTTCGGGCGCGAAGCCGATGGCGCGGAAGGAACGGCCAAAAGTCGTCCGATGCACGAGCAGCCACACACCGACGGCGACGGCAGCGAAAAGCCAAACCTGGGTCGGCAGCCCGCCGAGCCGCTCCTGGCCTACGTTCAGGAAGGATTGCGGAAAGCCGGTGAAGGTATCCACGCCTCGGGTAATCGCCTCCGCCAGCCCGCGGAAAAGCGAGTAGGTGCCGAGCGTGACGATGAGCGGCGGGAGGCGCAGACCGGTGATGAGCGCCGCGTTCATCCCGCCTGCGAGCGCGCCGATGCCGAGCGTGCAGACGGCGGCGAGCGCGGGATCCATGTGGGCGTCGCGCCACATTTTTCCGAAGAGGATCGCGCAAAGGCCGAGCAGCGAGCCGACGGACAAATCAATGCCGCCGGTGAGGATGATCGGCGTCATCACCAGCGCAAGCAGGCCGATTTCCACGGAGTGCCGGAGGATGTCGAAGGTGTTGTCGAGCGAACCGAAACGCCGGCCCACGGAATCGAAGTAAAACCACTCCGCGAGCAGCACGGCGAGGAGGATGGTCTCGTGGCGGAGGAGCGCGGATTTGATTCGTTGGGACATGATGAATCAGCGCGTTTGGCGGCGGGTGCGGATGCCGTCGGCGATGACGGCGAGGAGGATGATTGCGCCCTGGATGGCCTTTTCCCAATAGGCCTCGACGTGGAGGTAGGTGAGCGCGGGGTTGATGCAGGAGAGCAGCAGGACGCCGGCGAAGACGCCCCACAAATTGCCGCGTCCGCCGGACACCGCGACGCCGCCGACGACGGCGGCGGCGATGGCTTTCAGCTCGAGGCCCGCGCCGGATTTTGGATCGACCTGGGGCGATTGGACGAGGTTCAGCAGCGCTGCTAGGCCGGTGAGCGCGCCCATGAAAACGAAGACGGCGAAGGTCGTGAACTGCGGGCGGATGCCGGCGAGGCGCGCGGCTTCGGCGTCGGAGCCGGTGGCGTGGATGAAGCGGCCGGCCGAAAGATTTTTCATCGCCCACGCGAGCGCGGCGAGGATGGCGAGGGCGAGGCCGATGAGCGTGAACTGCCCGGCGCGCTGGCTGAGGCCGAACCATTGCAGGCCGTCGGGCAGGTTCACGAACGCGCCCTGCCGCTGCCAGCGCAGTCCTTCGCGCGCGATGACCATGGTGGCGAGCGTGACGACGATGCTCGGCAGCCGCAGCCCGGCGACGAGCGCGCCATTCACCGCGCCGAGCAGGCCGCCGAGGCTGATAGACAAAGGAACCAGCGCCCACAGCGGCCAGCCCGCCGCGGCGAGCAGCCCGGCGCAGACGCCGCAAACGCCGTAGAGCGAGCCGACCGAGATGTCGATCTGCCGCGAGATGATGACCAGCGCCATGCCGCACGCGACGATGAGCGTGGGGGCCTCGCGCGTGAGCCGCGAGAGCAGCGGCTGCGGCTCGAAAAAAGCCGGCGCCATGACTGCGAGCACGAGCAGCAGCACGGCGAGCGCGCCGGCGACGGAGAGTTCGCGAAAGTAGCGGCCCATCTACGCGGCTTCCTTTCCCGCGCTCTGCCCGAGGGCGGCGGCCATGACTTCGTGCGCGTCGGCTTTGCCCTCGAAGACGGACGCAATCGCGCCGCCGCGCATGACGGCGATGCGGTCGCTCATGCCGAGGATTTCGGGGAGGTCGCTGGAGATCATCAGCACGGCGAGGCCGTCGCGGGCGAGGGCGCGGATGATTTTGTGAATCTCGGCTTTCGCGCCGACATCGACGCCCTGGGTGGGCTCGTCGAGGATGAGCACGCGCGGCTTGGTGGCGAGCCAGCGGGCGAGGGCGACTTTCTGCTGATTGCCGCCGCTGAGGGAGCTGCCGGGGGCGTAGGGGCCGGCGGTTTTGATGGCGAGGTCGCGGATAAAATCGAGGGAGAGTGAGCGCTCTGCGCCGAGCCGCAGCCACGCGCCGGGAAAGAGCGCATCGTGAATCGCCATCGTCATGTTCGCGGCGATGGGCATTTCCAAAATGACGCCGTGGCGGCGGCGATCCTCGGGGACGTAGGCGAGGCCGTGGGCGACGGCGGATTGCGGGGAGGAAATGCGGACGCGCTGGCCGCGAAGGCTGATGGTGCCAGCATCGGGGGGCGTGAGGGCGAAAAGCACGCGGGCCAGTTCGGTGCGGCCCGCGCCGACGAGGCCGGCGAGGCCGACGATTTCGCCAGCGCGGACATCGAGGGTGATGCCGTGAACGCCGCTGGCGTGGCAGCCGAGGTTTTTGAGCGAGAGGACGATCTCGCCAGGGGCGCTTTGAGCGGGCGGGTAGATCGAGGAAACTTCGCGCCCCACCATCATCTTGATGAGCGAGGCTTCGTTGATCTCGTCCACGCGGTTGGTGCCGACGCTTTCGCCGTCGCGGAGGACGGTGACGCGGTCGGCGAGGGCGAAGATTTCCTCGAGCCGGTGCGAGATGTAGATGACGCCGGTGCCGCTGGCGCGCAGTTCGCGGACGACGGCGAAAAGCAGGTGCTGCTCTTTCTGCGTCAGCGAGGCAGTGGGCTCGTCCATGATGACGATGCGCGCGCCCGCACCGAGCGCGCAGGCAATTTCTACGAGCTGCTGCTCGGGCATAGAAAGCGCACGGACCTCGGCGGCGGGGTCGATCTCCGCGCCGATGCGGTGCAGAAGTTCGCGCGCCCGCGCGTGCCGCGGCGCCCAGCGGACGCGGTGCGCTGGGGAGGTTTTCTCCAGCCGGAGCGCGATGTTTTCCGCGACGCTGAGATCGGGAAAGAGCGCGGGCTGCTGATAGATGCAGGCGATGCCGAGCGCGCGCGCTTTGGCCGGGGTGAGATGAGCAACGGATTTGCCGCCGATTTCGAGCTGCCCGCCGTCCGGCTGGTGCGCGCCGGTGATGACCTTGATGAGCGTGGATTTGCCCGCGCCATTTTCGCCGAGCAGCGCGTGGACTTCGCCCGCTTCGAGCGCGAAGGACACGCCTTTCAGCGCGCGGACAGCGCCGAACGATTTGGTGACACGGGTGAGCTGAAGAAGCGCGGCCATCAGGAAACAGCGCCGCGGATTTAGCGCGGACGCGTGCGCGATTGGAAGCGCCGAAACCGCCTCAGCCGACCTTCATCCCGGCGCGTTTGCGGCCGTTGGCGTCGAGGATTTTTTTGCGGAGGCGCAGGGATTTCGGCGTCACTTCCACGTACTCGTCGGGGGCGATGTATTCGAGGGAGCGCTCAAGGGTCATGGTGAGGGGCGGGGAGAGGCTGACGCCTTTGCCGTCGCCGGTGCTGCGCATGTTGGAGAGATTTTTGGCGCGGCTGGGGTTCACCGGCATGTCGTCGTTGCGGGCGTTTTCGCCGATGATCATGCCCTCGTACACCTCGGCCTGCGCGCCGATGAAGAGGCGGCCGCGTTCCTGGATGGTCTCGAGGCTGTAGGCGGTGCTGATGCCCTGCTCCATGGCGATAAGGACGCCGTTGTTGCGGGTGGGGATGTCGCCTTTGTGCGGGCCGTATTCCTTGAAGATGTGGGACATGATGCCGTGGCCTTTGGTGGCGTTGACGAGGTCGGTCTCGAAGCCGATGAGGCCGCGCGTGGGGACGACGGCTTGGACGGTGACGCTGTGGGGGTTGTGCTCCATGTGGGTGATGTCGGCTTTGCGCCCGGCGAGGGACTGGAGGATGGCGCCGAGGTCTTCGTTGGGGACATCGACGTAGAGCGTTTCCATGGGCTCGAGGAGGTCGTTGTTGTCGTCGCGGTGGAAGATGACTTCGGGCCGGGAGACGAGGATCTCGAAGCCTTCGCGACGCATTTGCTCGACGATGATGGCGATCTGCATTTCGCCGCGGGCCTGGATTTCAAAATGGCCGGCGGTGTCGGTGTCGGCGAAAAGGATGGAGACGTTGGTGCGGGTCTCGCGGACGAGGCGTTCGCGGACCTGGCGGGCGGTGAGGAGCTTGCCTTCGCGGCCGGCGAGGGGGCCGTCGTTGATGCAAATCTTCATGGTGATGGTGGGCGGGTCGATGTCCACGAAGGGGATCGGCAGGCGCTCCTCGGTGTCGGTGATGGTCTCGCCGATGTAGGCGTCCTCGAAGCCGCAGAGGCCGATGATGTCGCCGGAGCTGGCGTTCTTGAGTTCCACTTTGGCGAGGCCGACATGGCCGAAAAGGGCGGTGACGGCGGCGCGCTCGCGGCGTCCGTCCTTGTTGATGCGGACGACGCTGTCGGCCACTTTCACGCGCCCGCTGATGATGCGGCCATAGGCGATGCGGCCGAGGTAGTCGCTGTAGTCCAGATTGGAAATGAGCATCTGGAAATACTGCACGTCACTTTTCGCCGGCGGCGGGATGTGTTTGATGATGGCCTCGAAGAGCGGCTCCATGGTGGAGCTTTCCTCGTGGATTTCCTTCATCGCGTAGCCGTCGCGGGCGGAGGCGTAGATGACGGGAAAGTCGAGCTGGAGGTCGGTGGCGTTCAGCTCCATGAAGAGCTCGAAAACCATGTCGAGCACCTTGTGCGGGCGGGCGTTTTCGCGGTCGATCTTGTTGATGACGACGATGGGCTTCGCGCCGTTTTCCAGCGCCTTGCGCAAAACGAACTTGGTCTGCGCCTGCGGGCCGTCGTAGGCATCGACGACGAGGAGCACGCCGTCGATCATCTTCATGATGCGCTCCACTTCGCCGCCGAAGTCGGCGTGGCCGGGGGTGTCCACGATGTTGACGTGGTAGTCGTGCCATTTGAAGGCGGCGTTCTTGGCCTTGATGGTGATGCCCTTTTCCCGCTCGAGATCCATGGAGTCCATGATGCGGATCTCGCTGGAGCGGGCTTCGTTGGCGCGGAAGGTGCCGGCCTGCTTGAGCAGTTGGTCCACGAGGGTGGTCTTGCCGTGATCGACGTGAGCGATGATGGCGATGTTGCGGATGTGTTCCATGTCGATGTCCTGGTATGAGTCGGTGTGCAAAAGGGCGCGGAATATGGGGGCGGTGTGTGGGGGCGTCAATGGGCAGAAAAGGGAAGATTGCGCGCCCGGGGCGGCGCGGTTTTTTGCGCAGGACCGGCGGACAAGCTGCACATGGACTGATGTCGGTGGCCGACTATCCGAATGGGTGCGCGCGGAGTGTTTCGACGGACTAGAGGCGGTGATCGCGCTTCCGGAAATCGAAGCGCGGCTGCCCGTGAGCGAGGCGGATGAGACGGTGCGGTTTGCTTGACCTCGCGGCGGACTGCGCTTATTCACCGCGCCTCACTTCCGAAAAACACCTCCAAAATCTATGGGCCAGCAAACAAACAAGATTCAGAAACGCCGCCGCCGCCTCGACTACGTCGAGCGCAAAAAGGTCAAGGCCAAGGCTGCCGCGGTGACCAAGCCAGCGAAGAAAAAAGCCGCGCCCAAGAAGGCTGCGGTTGCCGCCGCGGAGTAGGGCGGACGCCGCCCATTGGGTCGCGAATGGCTGCCGGAGTGCGGGATTGGAAGGCTTGCGCGGTTTTGCCGTGGATGGACGTGAGGACAGTCTTTGGCGCGGCGTTAGAAATCGTCGTCGGCCGAAACAGAAACGGCGGCCAGCAAGAACGCTGGCCGCCGCTTTGGTGAAAAGGGTGCGGGTGGCGGTTACGCGGCGCGGTTGCCGAGCAGGTCGCGGATCTCGGTGAGAAGCTTTACGTCGGCCGGGACTTCGGCGACGGGTGCGGGCTTGGCCTCTTCCTTCTTCTTCATGCGGTTCATGGCTTTCACGAGCATGAAGATGCAGAAGGCGAGGATGGCGAAGTTGATGGCGATGGTCAGGAAACTGCCATAGGCAAAGGCCGGGCCAAGCTTCTTGGCGTCGGCGAGACTGAGTCCCGGCGTAATCTTGTCGGAAAGAGGGAAGTAAAGATTACTGAAGTCCACGTTGCCGATCAGTTTGCCGATGACCGGCATGATGAGGTCTTCAATGACCGAATTGACGATCTTGCCGAAGGCGCCGCCGATGATTACGCCGACCGCGAGGTCGACGACATTGCCCTTGAGGGCGAACTCTTTGAACTCTTTAACCATGCTCATTGGGTGATTTTTTTGGGGCTTAGTTGTTGTGGTGGGGGTCTTTAAGCCAGGCGGTTTTCGCCAAATTTGTTTCCGGTGTAAAGCGGCAAAAGGCGGCGCAAAATTATTTGCCGCGAACAGCGAAGCGGATAGCCTCTGCGCCCCATGTCTTTCCAAGAACGCATCGACAGCGACCTCAAAGTAGCGATGAAAGCCCGGCAGGCGGAGCGGCTCGGCGTGATCCGCATGCTTAAGAGCGCGCTGAAAAACGTGGCGATTGAAAAGGGCGGGCTGCATTTCGTGCTCGATGACGCGACGGCGCTAGGGGTGGTGCGGAAGGAGATGAAGAAGCGGCAGGATTCCATCGAGAGCTTTGAAAAGGGCAACCGGCCGGAACTCGCCGCGAAGGAAAAAGCCGAGGCGGAAATCCTCGCCGCCTATCTGCCGCAGTCGCTGCGCGCGGAGGAAATCACGGCCCTCGTCACCGCCTGCATCGCAGAGTCCGGTGCCACTTCAAAAAAAGAGATGGGTGCGGTGATGAAGCTCGCCAACGAACGCGCCGCCGGCCGGGCGGATGGCAAGGCGCTGAGCGCCGCGGTTTCCGCGCAGCTTGCTTAAACGCCGCATGGTCAGCGCCATCATCGTCGCCGCCGGCAGCAGCCGCCGCATGGGGTTCGACAAGCTTTTCGCCCCGCTCGCCGGCAAGCCCGTGCTGTGGCATTCGCTCAAGGCCTTTAGCGACTGCCGGGACGTGGACGAAATCCTCATCGTCACCAAGGATGACTGCATGGATCAGGTCGAGGGCCTCGTCGCCGCGCAGAAGATGAAGAAAGTCACCAAGGTCATCAGCGGCGGCGCAGAGCGGCACATCTCCGTCTGGAACGGCCTGCAGGCGGTGAACAGCCGCGGCAGCGAGTACGTGGCCATCCACGATGGTGCGCGCCCGCTGACTACGGCGAAGCTCATCAAGGCCTGCCTCGACCTCGCCGAAATCCACGGCGCGGCCTGTTGCGCCTCGCAGATTCCCGACACGGTGAAACGCGCCAGCATGGAGCAGATGGTCACGGAGAGCGTCGAGCGCGCCGGCCTGTGGGCCATGCAGACGCCGCAGATTTTTTCCAGCGGCCTCATCCTCCAAGCCTATGCCGCGCTCATGGCCAAGCATGAGATGGTCACCGATGAGGTCTCCGCCGTGCAGAAGCTGGGCAAAAAGATCGCCCTGCTGAAAAACGACGACTGGAATTTCAAGATCACCTTTCCCCACGACATCGAGCTGGCCGAGCACGTCCTCGCCCTGCGGGCGAAGAAGCGGAAAAAGACTGAAAGTTGAGGGTGGGAAAGAAAGTTGAGAGTTGAGGGTTGAGAGTTGGGAGGCACCGCACGTTATTCCGCCTCGCTTTGCAAAAACCAAACGCCCTGCCCCGCGCGGCTGTAATCATCAACGCTCAACGCTCAACTTCTTTGGAATATCCCTACCGCCTGACCAAGCTCCCGAACGGCGCGCGCATCGCCTCCGTCGAGATGCCCTATATGAAAAGCGTGAGCCTGGGCTTTTGGGTGGCCATCGGCGGGCGGCACGAGACGGCGCGGCACAGCGGCATCTCGCACTTTATCGAGCATCTGCTTTTCAAAGGCACCAAACGGCGCACGGCGAAAAAGATCACCGAATCGGTCGAGGGCCTCGGCGGCTACCTCAATGCCTTCACCACCGAGGACCACACCTGCTACTACGCCAAGGCCGCCGCGCAGCATCTCCCGCAGCTTTGCGACGTGATCGCCGACATGTATCTCGACAGCCGCTTTGAGCCCGCCGAGATCGAGCGCGAGCGCGAGGTCATACGCGAGGAAATCCTCATGTACCGCGACCATCCCGCGCAGCACGCGCAGGAGCTTTTGACCGAAACGATGTGGCCCGGCCACCCACTCGGGCGCGCGCTCACCGGCACCATCGAGAGCATCGGGCGGCTGAAGCGCAACGAGCTGCTCGGCTTTCAGCGCCAGCACTACAATGGCGCGACCACCATCGTCACCGTCGCCGGCCCGGTCTATCACGACCGCGTCGTCGAGCTGCTCACCCCGCTGCTCGCCCGCCTGCCGCGCGGCCGCGCCCCGCGCTTCGTCCGCAGCCATCCCGACCGCGGCACGGCGAAGCTTTCACTCTTCACCCAGGAGACCGAGCAGACCCATCTCGCGATGGGCTTCCACGCCTTTGGCCGCTCCGACGAACGCCGTTTCGCGCTCAAACTTCTGTCCGTCATCCTCGGCGAAAACATGAGTTCGCGCCTTTTCCAAAAACTCCGCGAACGCCACGGGTTTTGCTACAGCGTGCAGTCCTGCATGGTCACGCTCGCCGATACCGGCGCGATCCAAATCTCCGCCGGGCTCGACGCCGCGAACCTCGAAAAAGCCGTCCGCATGATCCTCCGCGAACTGGAGATCCTCTGCCACAAAGCCCCCGGCCGCCTCGAGCTGAAAAAGGCGCAGGACTACACCATCGGCCAGACGCTCATGGGACTCGAGTCCACCTCGAACCAGATCATGTGGATGGGCGAAAGCCTGCTCGGCTACAACCGCGTCCTTTGCCCCGTGGAAATGGAGCGCAAACTCCTTGCCGTCACCCCCGCCGACATCCAGCGCGTGGCGTGCCACTGCCTGAACCGCGCGCGCCTCGGCGTGGCCATCGTCGGACCGGTCAAAGACGAGGCGAAAATCCGCGGCTGGCTGTCCTAGGCCGCGCGGGCGCGCGGCGCGAAGATTCTCGTTTCGCTCGCGCCGGCGGACGTCTTTTATCCGCCGCTGCCGCCATGCCCGAGACTCCCGCCGCCCCTGCCCCGCCCGCGCTTTCCGACCGCGCGGTGGAGCGGGCGATGTGGCTGAACATCGCGGCGGGGACGTTTGGCACCTTCTGGATGGGCGCGGCCTACGGCATGCCGCTCCCGCTTTTCATGCAGGCTGTGCAGGCCACCGGCTTTCAGCTCGGGGTCATGGGCGCGGTGCGGCAGCTCGCGCTGTTTGCGCAGTTGCCGTCGGCGTTTGTGGTCGAGCGGCTGGAACGGCGGAAGCCGTTCTGGGCGGTGATAGCGATCACCCACCGGCTGCTGTGGCTGGTGCCCGCCGCGCTGCCGTGGGTCTGGCCGCAAGGCTCGGCATGGTGGCCGGTGGTGCTCATCGCGGTGCTCGGGCTGAGCGACGTTTTGGGCCAGGCCAGCACCGCCCCGTGGCTGAGCTGGATGGCCGACCTGCTGCCCGCCGCGCGCGCCGGGCGCTTCTGGGGCGTGCGCGCACGGCTGCTCGCGCTGTGCATGGTGGCCTCCGCGCTCGGCTTCGGGTGGATGCTCGACCGCTGGAACCACGCGCCGCACGCGCTGCGCGGCTTCTCGCTCGTCTTCGGCCTCGCGGCGCTGCTCGGCGTGGCCGACATCGTGGTCCATCTCGCGGTCGCCGAGCCCGCGCAGCCGCGGATCGTGCCGGGCGTTTCATTTTGGAAACGGCTCGCGGCTCCGCTGGGCGACCGCGATTTCCGGCGGCTGACTTTGGCGATGGGCGCCTGGACCGCCGCGCT
This sequence comes from Chthoniobacter sp., assembly GCA_031424395.1. Lineage (GTDB taxonomy): Bacteria > Verrucomicrobiota > Verrucomicrobiia > Chthoniobacterales > Chthoniobacteraceae > Chthoniobacter. Next base: position 5,640 of record JANPHJ010000116.1, on the reverse strand, counting down.
CGCGCTGCCCGGCTACGCTAACGGCGTGCCCGGTTTTTTCAACGTCGTCTACTTGCAGGAAACCTTCGGCGCCAGCTACTCGCAGGCCGCGTGGCTGATCGTGGCGTCGGCGCTCGGCACGGTCATCTGGGCGCCGGCCATCGGCCATCGCATCGACCGCTTCGGCGCGCGCCGGGTGGCGCTGTGGCTCATGGCGCTCGGCCCCGTTTTCACGCTCGCCTGGCTCTTCGCCTCGCCCGCCTGGCTGCGCCTGCCGCTGGCCGGGCTGGTGCCGCAGCCGGTGGTGCTGATGGGCGCGGCGTCTCTGGTCATCGGCGGCTTTTACGGCGGCGTGCAGCTCTGCCAGCTCCGGCTCACCCAAGCTTTCACCAGCACCGCCGGGCGCACCGTGGCGATGGCCGTGCACTGGTCATCCGTCGGCGTCATTGGCGCAGCCGGAGCGCTGGCTGGCGGGTGGATCAAAGATCATTTCCCCCGCGCCTGGGGCACCCACCTGCTGCCCGGCGGCGCACCCTTTTCCTACTTCCAAGTCCTCATCCTCCTCCACCTCCTCATCGCCTGGGCCATCGCCTTCCCGCTGCTGCGGAGCGTGCGAGCGCGCGAGCTGTAGGGGAAGCCCGCATCTTCCCCTACAGCTCGGCGGCTGGGGCTGCCGTTATTTCAGCGCGGCCCAGACGCGGTGCACGTCGTCGTTGTCGTCGAGGGCGGTGAGGAATTCGCCGACTTCGGTGCGCTGCCCGTCGGTCAGTGTGGGGAAGTTTTTCGCCACGTAGCCAAGCTCGCTGGTCACGACGGTCCAGCCGTTTTTCGCCAGCCATTGCGAGACGGTGTGGAGGTCGGCGCGCTCGGTGATGAAGCGCGCGCCGGTCACGGCCTCGGGGATGTCGTCGTTCTCGGCGTGGGTGAGCGGCTCGACGTTTTGCGCGCCGGCCTCGATGGCCGCGCCCTCAATGTCCGTGCCGGCGTCCGGGTGGTGCGCCTCGACGAGGCCCACGTTGTCGAAAAGGAATTTGTTCGAGCCCGGCGCGCCGAGCTGGCCGTGCTTGAAAAGCAGCCGCATCTCGGGGGCGGTGCGGTTGTTGTTGTCGGTCATCACCTCCACGATCACGGGCACCTTGTGCGGCGTGTAGCCTTCGAAAACGATGTGATCCATGAGCAGCTTTTCGCCGCCGATGCCTGCGCCCTTCTTGATCGCGCGCTCGATGACATCGCGCGTCACGCTCGCGCGCCGGGCCTTTTCCACGGCGGCGAAAAGCCGCGCGTTGGCATCGGGCTCGGGCCCGCCGAGCTTCGCGGCGACCATGATTTCTTTGACGATTTTGCCGACCATCTGGCCTTTTTTCAGGCCGGCGACTTCACGTTTTGCTTGGAGCCATTGGCGTCCCATGAGGAGTGGAGGAGTGAGGAGTTGGAGGTGAAAGTGGGCGCGCAGCTTCGCGCAGCGCGGCGGAAAAACGCAAGCCCTTGCATGCGCGCGGGCGGTTTGTAGAGTCCGCGCCCTTATGTCCACCATCGAAAAACACGCCTTTCAGGCTGAGATCGCGCAGTTGCTCGATCTCGTCATCCACTCGCTTTACACCGACAAGGAAATCTTCGTCCGCGAACTCATCTCGAACGCCGCCGACGCCACCGAGAAGCTGAAGTTCCTGCAAACCTCGGGGGCGGAAATCTTCGAGCCGGACGCGGCGCTCACCATCAGCGTGGCGACGGACGATCAGGCGAAAACCATCACTTTCACCGACACCGGGCTCGGCATGACGCACGGCGAGCTGATCGACAATCTCGGCACCATCGCGCACTCGGGCTCAAAGGCGTTTCTCGAACAGCTCAAGGCGAGCAAGGACGACGCACAGCTCATCGGGCAGTTTGGCGTCGGGTTTTATGCGGCGTTCATGGTCGCGGAAAAGGTGACGGTTTTCTCGCGCTCCTACCTGCCCGGGGAGCAAGGCTGGGTTTGGGTTTCCGATGGCAAGACCGGCTACGAGATCGAGCCCGCGGGCGAGCTTTCGCGCGGGACGAAAATCGTGCTGCAACTGCGGGAGGCGGAGTTCGCCACGGCCTCGCGCATCGAGCAGATCATCAGGCACTACTCGAATTTCGTGCAGTTCCCCATCGAGCTGAACGGCACGGCGGTGAACACCGTGCAGGCGCTTTGGACGAAGAACAAAAGCGAGATCACCGACGAGGAATACGCGGATTTTTACAAGTACGTCGGGCACGACTCCGACGCGCCGCAGTACCGGCTGCATTTCTCGGCGGACGCGCCGCTCGCCATCCGCGCGCTGCTTTTCGTCCCGGCGAAAAGCTACGAGCAACTGACGATGCAGCGCAGCGAGAGCGAGGTGAATCTTTACTGCAAGAAGGTGCTCATCGCGTCGAAGGCCAAGGGGCTTTTCCCAGAGTGGCTGCGCTTCATGAAAGGCGTGGTGGATAGCGAAGACCTGCCGCTGAACATCTCGCGCGAGACCATGCAGGACTCCGCGCTGCTGCGGAAAATCAACGAGGTGCTGACCAAGCGCGTGCTCAAGTGGCTCGACGAGGAAGCCAAGACCGACCCGGCGAAATACGACGGGTTTTTCGCCGAGCACGGCCACTGCATCAAGGAAGGCGTCGCGAACGATTACTCGCACCGCGAGGCGCTGGCGAAGCTGCTGCGCGCCGAGTCGTCATTCACCGAAAAGGGCAAGACCACCTCGCTGCCCGACTACGTGAGCCGCATGCCCGAGGCGCAAAAGGAGATCTACTATCTGCTCGCGCCGAACCGCGAGGCGGCGGAGGCCAGCCCGTATTTCGAGGTCTTCCGCGAGAAGAAATTCGAGGTGCTGTTTCTCTACGCGCCGCAGGACGAGTTCGTCATGGAGAACCTGCGCGAGTTCGACAAAAAGCGGCTCACCGCCGCGGAGAAAGCCGACCTCAAGCTCGACGAGGAAAAGCCCGGCGCGCTCAGCGACGACGAGGCGCGGCTGCTGGCGAACTTCGTCAAGGAAACCCTCGGCGACCGCGTCGGTGAAGTGCGCGTCTCGAAGCGGCTCACCGGCAGCCCCGCCGTCGTCGTGGACAGCGACGCCCAGCTCACGTCCAGCATGCGCCGCGTCATGAAAATGATGAACCGCGAAGGCGTCCCCAGCCTCGACGCCAAGCCCGACCTCGAGATCAACCCGCGCCACGCCATGCTCGCGCAGCTCGAAAAAATCCGCCACACCGACGCCGCCCTCGCGGGCGAAGTGAGCGAGCAGATTTTCGACAACGCCCTCGTCGCCGCCGGCCTCCTCGATGATCCCCGCACCATGCTCGCGCGGATGACTTCGCTGCTCGAAAAACTCCTCGCCAAATAATCGCCCCTGCGCCGTTTGTCGCAATTGACACGCTTCCGCCGCTTGGCCAGCCTGCCCCTCGCGGTCAATTCGGGCCGCCCAAATCCACAAACCCTAAACTCCACGAAACCATGAAACACCCAATGTTTGCCCTCGCCGCCGTCGCCGCCCTCGGCTTCACGGCCTGCGAGAAGAAAGACGCCTCCACTTCCGAAAAAATCGAAGATGCGAAAGTCGGCGTTGAGACCAAGGCGGAAGAAGCCAAGGGCGATGCCTCGACCAAAATCGACAAAGCCGCGGAAAACGCGAAAGAGAAGGCACCCGACGCTGCCGCTGCCATCGACAAGGCCGCCGCCGACGCCAAGGACGCCGCGGCCAAAGCCGTCGATGCAACCAAGGATGCTGCGGACAAAGCCGCCGACAAAGCGGCTGACGCTGTGAAAGACGCGAAGCCCGCCGATCCGGCGAAGTAATCTTCCCGCGCAAAATTCCAAGCCCCGGCCTCCTCGCGAGGCCGGGGCTTTTTTCCGCCGCAGACTCGGCGGCATCGTTCCGGCTAAGAACCCCAGGCCCCTTGCACTCGTCTGACCTAAATGCCCGACCCCACTCCTTTCCCGAGTAAGAGCGCCTGGCCTAAAGCGGTGACGATCATCATCGTGGCCGGCCTGCTCTGCGGCGGCGGGCTGCTCGCGTTGCGGATGCTGCGCGATATGCCAGGCGCGGCCACGGACAAGGGCGCGGCGTTGCTCAGGACGCTGGGCGGCGAGGCGGCGAAAGTCGCGCGGGCTTTCAATGAGACGACGGTGCGGCAGGAGTTCATCAGCCATGCGGCGGAGCTGGCGGGGACCAGCCGGTTTCAGTTTGCGACGCTAAAGGAGGGCGAGACTTTCCAGCGCGAGGAAGCGGGCAGCACGGCGTGGGGGCTGATCCCGCTGCCGAAGGTGGTGGTGGAGGCGCGCGCGCCGGTGGAGTACAGCTACTATCTGGATTTTTCCGGCACGTGGGAGTTTGCGCGCGAGGGCCAGGTGCTCACCGTTTTCGCGCCGCCAATCGCCGCGAATACGCCGGCGCTCGACGTCTCCGCGCTGCAATTTTACACGCTCGAAGGCAGCGTCTGGCGCGACGACGGCCCGGTGCGCGACCGGCTGAAAAACACGCTCAGCACCGCGCTCCGCGAGCGGGCGAAGAAGAACGCCGGGCTGGTGCGCGAGGTCGGTCGGCAGCGCCTCGCGGAGTTTGTGGAGAAATGGCTTGCGGAAAAATTCAGCGACGTGCGTGACCTGCGGGTGAAGGTGGTTTTCCCCGACGAGCGCCCGCTTTCTCCGGCGGAAAAAAGCGCTCTGTGATGCCGGGCGGGGGAAAATGGGGTGACCGACGGGACTCGAACCCGCAACAACCAGAATCACAATCTGGGACTCTACCATTGAGCTACGGCCACCATTTTCAGGAGCCGCGTAGGATAGCCAACGAACGCGGCTTGCCAAACGGATATTTTGGCTGGGGCGAGCGCGGCCATGGGGCGGCGACCTTCCTGTCGCCGACGCCCACCGCGCGCAGCGCCGGACTTTCGGCACGCTGCCACGTTGCCGGCCGCCTTGCCGACAAAATGCGCTGCTCCGCCGCCGCCGCGGGACGGCGCCAGGAAATGTGGCCGCTCCTTGGCTTTAAGAATTCCGCGCTTTTGCCGTGAACAATCCGGGGAGTTCATCTGTCATGTGCGCCCGACCGCGCGTTGCCATCCAAAATCCTTTCGTCAAAACGCCGGACCGAGACCCCATTTTATGCAAACTCAGAACACCCCAGCCGCGCAGGAAGCAGATGTCGTAGCCATCGATCAACTCCGCGAACTGAACGGCAAAATCGCCGCGGAACTCGGCAAGGTCATCGTCGGCCAGAAAGCCGTCATCGAGCTGATGCTGACGTGCATTTTCGCCCGCGGGCATGCGCTGCTCATGGGCGTGCCGGGGCTGGCGAAAACGCTGCTCGTGCACTCGCTCGCGGATTTGATGTCGCTGAATTTCAACCGCGTGCAGTTCACGCCGGATCTCATGCCGAGCGACATCACGGGTACGGAGATTTTGCAGGAGACGGACACGCCGGGGCGACGGGCGTTCGAGTTTGTGAAGGGGCCGATCTTCGCCAACATCGTGCTCGCCGACGAAATCAACCGCACTCCGCCGAAGACCCAGGCCGCGCTGCTCCAGGCGATGCAGGAGCAGAAGGTCAACGCGGGCAAACACAGCTTCACGCTGGAGAAGCCCTTCTTCGTCCTCGCAACGCAAAACCCGATCGAGCAGGAGGGCACGTATCCGCTGCCCGAGGCGCA
>JANPHJ010000115.1:0-14745 GCA_031424395.1 Chthoniobacter sp. | reverse complement strand
GCGCGGGAAACATCACGGAGGTTGCAGAGGTTGTTCCCAGCCGCTGCGTCTGCGGAAGTTCCGAGCGCACCGTGACCACCGCCGCGCGCACGCTCACGCTCGGCGCGGGCGGCGGGCAGATCGACACGAATGGCAACGCTGTGAACCTCAACACCGGCAGCACGGTGACCGGCACCACACTCACGAAAACCGGCAGCGGCACGCTCACGCTCGCGGGCACGCAGACCTACGCCACACTCACCGTCAGTGGCGGCACGACCAATCTCAACAGTGCGCTCGGCACGGGCATGTCCGCCGTAATCGCGAATGCCACGACCAACATCAACGTGAGCCAGACCCTCGCGGCGCTGACCATCGGCATCGGGGCGACGGTAACTTTTGGCGACGGGCTGGCCTTCGCCGGCGAGCCGGAAAAAGGCGCGGGCTTTGGCGGCAGCGCGGCGCTGGTACCCGAGCCGGGCGCGCTCGGCCTGCTGACCGTGGCGGCCCTCGGCCTGCTCGCCCGGCGGCGCCGCGCATGATTTTCCGCGCAAACTTTTTACCAATCCTATGAACCACCGACTCCACCAATCCATTGCCATCCTGCTTTGCGGCGCGTTTTTCGCCCCGCTCCACGTCGCGGAACCCGCGAACCTTTTGCCCAACGGCAACTTCGAGCCAGCCGCCGGCAGCGAGCCGGGGAAGGGCTGGGTTTTCCCGGAAAAAGGCTGGCAGGAAAAACACGGCCTCACCGCAGGCATCCTGGCTTCGGGCGAAACGCCGCCCGCAAACCACTGGCTCGGACTCACCGCGCGCGCCGCGGACACGGCCTGCACGGCGAGCTGCACCATCGCGCTGCCGCCGGGCACGCGGCGCGTGCGGGTGAGCGGGCGCTTCCGCATTGATCAAATCACCGTCGCCGCGGAACCGAAATGGGCGGGCGCGTTCATCGGCGGCGCGGTGCTCGACGCCACGGGCAAAAAGCTCGGCAGCATCCCGACGGGCTTTCGCCTCACCGCGCCGACCGGTGGCTGGGTGAAAAAGGAAGGCACCCTCGAACTGGCCGAAGGCGCCGCGCAGCTCCAGCTCCAGCCCGGCCTTTTCCACGCGAGCGGCGACTTCGCGGTGGATGATCTCGAACTCACCGTGCTCCCGCCGAAGTAAAGCGCGGCCCTTGAAAAACCGCGTGCGGGAATAGACGATAGCGCCCGCCGACCGTGAAACGCACCCGCCATTTTTTCAGCCTCCTCGCGCTCGCCGCCGTCCCGGTGGCTCTCGGCGCGGACGAGAAATTGTTCACCGAAAAAGTGCGGCCGGTTTTGGCCGAGCGGTGCTTCAAGTGCCACAGCCACGAGTCGGGGAAGAGCAAAGGCGGGCTGATGCTCGACTCGCGCGCGGCGATTCTCGCGGGCGGCGATGACGGCGCGGTGATCGTGCCGGGCAAGCCGGAGGAAGGGCTGCTTTTGAAAGCGATCCGGCAGGAGGACGAGGATACGAAAATGCCGCCGAAGGGCGAGAAGCTGAAGGCCGAGGAAATCGCGGCGATCACCGAGTGGATCAAGCAAGGCGCGGTCTGGCCCGGAGAAGACACGGGCAAAACCGCCAAACCTGTACGCGGAAAAATCACCGAGGAAGACCGGCAGTGGTGGGCGTTCCAGCCGTTGAAAATAGTCGCCCCTCCGCCGAGCGAAACCGGCAACCCGATCGACGCTTTCATTCTCGCGCGTTTGGAAAAAGAGGGTCTCGCGCCCGCGCCGGAAGCCGCGCGCACCGCGCTCGTCCGGCGCGTGACTTTCGACCTCACCGGTCTCCCGCCTACGCCGGAAGAGGTGGCCGCTTTTGCCAATGACCACGCTGCCGACGCCTACGAAAAACTCACGGACCGCCTGCTCGCCAGCCCGCGCTACGGCGAGCGCATGGCCCGCGCGTGGCTCGACCTCGTGCGCTACGCCGACGGCGACGGCTACCGCGCCGACGACTACCGGCCCACCGCGTGGCACTACCGCGACTACGTCATCCGCGCGCTGAACGCCGACAAACCCTACGACCGCATCGTGCGCGAGCAGCTCGCGGGCGACGACCTTTTTCCCGGCGACCCCGAGGCGCTCATCGCCACGGGCTACCTGCGCCACGGCATCTACGAGTGGAACGCGCGCGACGTGCGCGGCCAGTGGGACATTATCCTCAACGATCTCACCGACACGACGGGCGATGTTTTCCTCGGCCTCGGCGTGCAATGCGCGCGCTGCCACGACCACAAGTTCGACCCGATCTTGCAAAAGGATTATTTCCGGCTGCGCGCGTTTTTCGCCGGCATCCAGCCGGGCGACCGCGTGGCGGCGACCGCCGCGGAAACCAGCGCCCATGCGGAAAAGATGCGCCCGTGGGAGGAAAAGACCGCGGCTTTGCGGGCCGAACTCGCCACGCTCGAACAACTCTATTTCGACAAAGCCGAGCGCACGGCGATCGCCCGTTTTCCCGACGACATCCAGGCGATGATCCGCAAGCCCGCGGCGCAGCGCGAGCCGTTGGAAGCGCAATTCGCGGTGCTGGCGTGGCGGCAGGTCGAGGTGGACTGGGCGCGGCGCGACGGGCTTTTTTCGCCCGATGACAAAGAGCGCATCCTCGCGCTACGCCGGCAGCTCGCGGCGTTCGATGCGGAAAAGCCCGCGCCGCTGCCGGTCGCGTTCGCGTGCGGCGAGGTCGGGCCGGAGGCCGCGCCGGTGCTCATGCCGAAAAAGGAAGCGCTCGGCGCGATCGAGCCGGGCTTTCTCACGCTGCTCGATCCGGAGCCGGCGAAGGTCGCGCCGCAGCCGCGCAGCACGGGCCGCCGCAGCGCGCTCGCGACCTGGCTCACGCAGCCCGAAAACCCGCTGACCGCGCGCGTCGTCGTGAACCGCGCGTGGCAGCAGCACTTCGGCCGCGGCCTCGCGGCGCAGGCGAGCGACTTCGGCAAGCTCGGCGAAAAGCCCGTGAACCCGGAGCTGCTCGACTGGCTCGCGGGCTGGTTTGTGCGCGATGGCTGGAGTTTGAAAAAGCTGCACCGCCTCATCGTCACGAGCGGCGCCTACCGCCGCGCCGCGCAGCATCCCGCGCCCGAGGCGGGCCGGCTCAAAGATCCCGAAAACCGCCTGCTCTGGCGCTGGACGCCGCGCCGACTCGAGGCCGAGCAGATCCGCGATGCGATGCTCGCGGTGAGCGGCGCGCTCGAAGCGTGCGACGGCGGCGAAGGCGTGACGTCCGACGTGCCGCGCCGGACGATTTACACCCGCGTAATGCGCAACACCCGCGAGCCGCTCGCGGATGTCTTCGACGCGCCGCAATGGATCGCCAGCGCCTCGTCGCGCGACACGACCACGACGCCCGTGCAATCGCTCCTGCTCGCCAACAGCGCGCTGCTGCGCACCCGCGGGCGCGGCTTCGCGGAACGGCTGGAAAAGCTCGCGCCCACGGACCTCGCCGCGCAAGTGCGCGCCGCCTCCCGGCTCGCGCTCGGGCGCACCGCCACGGAGCCCGAAGGCGCGGCGGCGACGGAATTCATCCGCAAGGAAACCGCGCTCGCCGACCTGCGGCGGCTCGGCTCGGGCCAAGCCGCGTTCGTGCCCGACAAAGTGCCGTATCGTGACGGGCAAGCCGCGTTCCTCGAGCCCGACGGCGGGCAGACGATGTTCCGCGTGAGCGACAGCGCCGCGCTCGTGCCCGACGGCGCGTTCACCATCGAGGCGTTCGTCGTGCCGCGCTCGGTGTCCCACGCCGCGGAGCTGCGCACCATCGCCGCAAAGTGGGATGGCAACCGCGCGGGCGCGGGCTGGGCGCTCGGCATCACCGGCCAGAAATCGCGCCGCAAGCCGCTCTCCATCGCGCTCCAGCTCATCGGCGAAAAGCGCGACGGCACGCGCGGCGAGCAGCCCGTCTTCGCCGACCTCGGCGTGCAGATGAACAAGCCCTACTTCATCGCCGCCGCCTTCACCCCGGCGACCGCCACCGCGCCCGGCAGCGTCTTTTTCGCGCTCAAAGATCTCTCGAACGACGACGAGCCGCTGCTCACCGCGACGGTGCCGCACGACATCACCGGCGGCCTCGCCAGCGCCGCGCCGCTGACCATCGGCGCGCGTTCCGGCAGCCCGCCGCAGTCCTTCCACGGCGCGCTCGACGACGTGCGCATCTCGCGCACCGCGCTCGCCGCCGCGCAGATGCTCTACGGCACCGAGTCCCTCGCCGACACCACGCTCGGCTATTGGACATTCGAGGCGAAGCCCGATGTCTTCGGCGACCAGAGCGGCCACGGCCACGCGCTCGAACGCCCCGCGCCGCGCACGGAAACGCCGCTCACGCCCGCGCAAGCCGCGCTCGCCGGCTTCTGCCACGCGCTGCTCAACAGCAGCGAATTCCTTTACACCGAATGAAACGCCGGGCCGCCATGTTACTTGCCGGCGAGCGGATTGCGGGTCGCCAATTTTCCAAACGCCGAAAAATCGCGATCGGCAGTCCACAGCTCCCGGACGCCGTGGCGCAGGCAGAGCGCGGCGATGCGGGCGTCGTGGATGAGCGGCCCTTTCACCTTTGCGGCGGTCGCGACCTCCGCGAGCGTCGGCAGAAAATCCGCGCTCTCGTGCAGGAGGTGGAGATTGTCGCCGGCGCTCCAACTGCGGACCGTCGCGAGCGCCTGGGCGAGCGTCGAGGGCGGCGCATAAATTTTGGGATGAGTGACGATGTTGATGAACTCATACACGCAAGGCCACGCAATCGCCCAAGGCGCCGTGCCTTCGCGGAGGCTTGCCACGACTGGCCGCGCGGCTGCGTGAAACGGGCTGTCCGCCCGGTGCGCATACACGAGAATGTTCGTATGGACGGCGATCACAGTCTCGGCGGCGGGTATATCGCGTCCCGGATTTGCTCCCAGGTGGCGTCCTTGAATTCCGGCGTCAACCCCTGGCCTTTGACCACCGGGAGCGGCGGCAGCTTTTTTTTCCGCGGGCGTCCGTTCTTGAGCAGCAGACGCAACCCCGTTTCGGCCAGAGCGCGAAAAGTCGTCCTTTCCTTCCGGGCGAGCCGCTGCACCTGCTCGAAGAGTTCATCGGCGATGTCGATCGTAGTCTTCATGAATATGGGAACCCATATTTGCACCCTCCAACCCGCCGAGCAACGCCTGATCTTCCAAACCCGATGAACGACCCACGCTGCCACCGCTACGAACCCGCGCTCTCGCGGCGCGACTTTCTCCACCGCTCCGGCATCGGCCTCGGTGCCGTCGCGCTCTCGTCGCTCCTCGCGAAAGAACGCGCGTATGCCGCTGCCGCACCCGCTTCCCCGCTCGTGGCGAAGCCGCCGCAGCTCAAGGCGCGCGCGAAAAATGTCATCTTCCTTTTCATGGAAGGCGGGCCGTCGCACCTCGATCTTTTCGACCCGAAGCCGCTGCTCAACCAGCTCGCCGGGCAGCCGCTGCCGCAGAGCTTTGGCAGCGTGCTCACGGCGATGGGCGAATCGAAATCGCCGCTGCTCGCCTCGCAGCGCGCCTGGAAGCAGCACGGGCAAAGCGGGCTGTGGGTCAGCGACTGGCTGCCGCACATCGCGACCTGCGCGGATGACCTCGCCGTGGTGCGCTCGTGCTGGGCGGACGGCATCAATCACAGCGCCGGCGTCTGCCAGATGAACACCGGCAGCATCCTCGGCGGGCGGCCTTCGCTCGGCGCGTGGACGACCTACGGACTCGGCACGGAAAACACCGACCTGCCCGCGTTCGTCGTGCTCCAGGACAATCAGGCGAGCGTGGTCAACGGCCCGCGCAACTGGAGCGCTGGCTTCATGCCCGCGGTCTATCAGGGCATCCGGCTGCAAGGCGGCAGCGAGCCGATTCCCAACCTCAACACGCCCGACGCCTACACGCCCGAGCAGCAGCACGAGCGGCTCGATTTCATCGCGGGGCTCAACCGCGATTACGCCGCGCGTTTTCCCGACCAGACCGAACTCGCCGCGCGCCTCACGAGCTACGAACTGGCGTACCGCATGCAGTCCGCCGCGCCCGTGGCCGTGGACCTCGCGGGCGAAAGCGCGGCCACGAAAACGCTCTACGGCATGGATCGCAAGGAGACCGCCGAGATGGGCCGGCTCTGCCTGCTTTCCCGGCGGCTTGTCGAGCGCGGCGTGCGCTTCGTGCAGATTTACCACGGCGCCGGCAGCAAGTGGGATTCGCACTCCGCGATGGAAAAAAACCACGGCGCGCTCTGCGCGAGCATGGATCAGCCGGTGGCCGCATTGCTGCGCGATTTGAAAGCGCGCGGCATGCTCGACGACACGCTCGTGGTGTGGGGTGGCGAGTTTGGCCGCACGCCGATGAGTGAGAAGGGCGACGGCCGCGATCACAACCCGACCGGCTTCACCATGTGGATGGCGGGCGGCGGGGTGAAGGGCGGCCAGACCCTCGGCAGCACCGACGAACTCGGGCTGCGCGCCGTCGAAGATCGCGTCCACGTCCACGACCTGCACGCCACCATCCTCTGGCTGCTCGGCCTGGATAACATGGGCCTCATCTACAACTACAAAGGCCGCCCCGAACGCCCGACGCTGAACGAAGGCGAGCCGTACAAGAAGATTGCGGGGATCGTATGAGCGCGAACTTTCCGCGGCTCGCGTTCCGCCCGACCTGCCAGCGCGCTGAGGAATTCCATTGAACTGAAATGCGCCTTGCCCTGAACCGCCGCCGTTTTCTGCGCCAGACCGCCGCGGCATGACGCGCGAGGACTTCATGGCCGACTAACCGAAGAAGACCTCCGGCATCATGCAGACGGTCCACGGCGAGAACGTGCGGAACTACCATTGGGAGTTCTACCGCGAGATGAACGACGGGCGAAACGACGTGGGCACTGCCTTCAGTCGTAAGAATTCCTTCGCCTATGGCATCGGCTTCGGCAGCGCACCCGCGCCTTTCACCATCAATGAATGGCACAAACTGCAGATGCTCCAGATCGACGGCAAAATCCGCGGCGTGATTGATGGCAAAGTCCTGCTCGGAATAGACGACAACTCCCGCACGAACACTGGAGCCGTCCTCAACTACGGCCACATCGCCCTGCGCTGCATGATGCATACGTCGATGGTGTTTCGGAATCTGAAGATGAATTGGGCGCAGCATGGAGACGCGGAGCCTTGTCATCTGCTCGGCGCGGCGGCCAATAGTTTCCGAAACGCGGCGGCACTGGGGGATGCAGTGTGACCAGAACGGTTGATGACTGCGACTTGGCGTTCGATGGCTTCGCTGCGGAGTAGGAGGGAGATGCAGCCTTGCTGCTTCTGTCGCGTGGCGAGTCGGGGGAGTACGGCGACGCCGAGGCCGGCGGCAACGAGGGAGCGGATGGTTTCCAGTTCGCTGCTCTCGCACGCGATGCGGGGCTCGAATCCGGCGGCGCGGCAGGCCGCGAGCGCCGTATCGCGGGCGCGGCCTTTGTAGAAGACGAAGGGTTCGTGCGCGAGCTTTGCGAGCGTGATGCTGCGCTGTTTCGCGGCGGGATGAGTTTTGGCGAGGAGGAGGACGAAGGGCTCGGTGAACAGGAGATGCTCGTCGAAGTTGCCGCCCGAGGTCGGGAGTTGGACGATGCCGAATTCGACGCGTCCGCTCTCGACCCACTGGGCGACAGCTTCGGAAGTGCCCTCGAACAGCGCGAGTTCCACGAGCGGGTGCTGCTTGCGAAATGCGGCGATGGCCGCGGGCAGCACGCAGGCGCTGACGGAGGGAATCGCTCCGATGGTGAGCCGTCCGCCGCGCAGACCGACGAGGTCTTGCACGGCCTGGCGGGCGGCGGCGGCGCGCTCGATCAGCGCTTCCGCGTGCAGACAGAGCGTCTCACCTGCGGCGGTAAGCACCGTCTCGCGGCGTCCGCGATGGAAGAGCGGCGTGCCGAGTTCGCTTTCGAGGTTGCGCATCTGCTCGCTGAGCGCGGCCTGCGCGAGATGCAGGCGCGCGGCGGCGCGGGTGAAATTCCGCTGGCGGGCGGCTTCGAGGAAGTATTCGAGCTGATAGAGTTCCATCGGGTTTTCCGGCGATGATGGCTGGAAAGCACAGTTTTACCAGCCGCAAGAAATGAGGTTGGATCGTCCTCACACAAGCATCCCGATCAACGACATGACCATCTCAGACCTCAGCAAAATCGAAGGCCGGCGCTACCCCGCGCGGCGCAGAACGCAGAACCTCGTCGGTGGCGTCGCGCCCGTCCAAGCGAGCCACTTTGCGATGGGCAATGTCACGCTCGATCCCAAGGGCGGCCAGGTGCCGTGGCACAATCAGGAGCAGGAGGAGGTCTATTTCATCGTCGAGGGCACCGGCGAGATGTGTATCGGGGCAGAGCGGCAGACCGTCTCCGTCGGGCAGGCTGTCTATATTCCGCCGGGCGTCTTCCATCAGCTCACCAACCTCGGCGACACGCCGCTGCGGATGATCTACTGCTACGGGCCTTCCGGCGATGTGGCCCATTGGCGGCAGGAACTTGCGGGCACGTTGCCAAAAGCGGGCGTGGATGCGCCGGCTCTGCCGCAAGGCGCATGGCCGCAATGCACCGAAAGGCCGGTCGAGATTGCCTAGTTCACCCAGTCGCCTTCACGCCATCACACTCAACTCTCACCACTCCTCGATTTCCATGAAAACAAAACGCATCGGCATCATCATGAACGGCGTCACCGGACGCATGGGCACCAACCAGCACCTCATTCGCTCCATCAAAGCGATCCGCGATCAGGGCGGGCTGAGGGTGAACGACGACCTCATCCTCATGCCCGACCCGATCCTTACGGGGCGCAATTACGACAAACTCAAGGCGCTCGCCGAACGCACGGGTGTGAGCCGTTTCACCACCGACCTCGATGCCGCGCTCGCAAATCCCGATGACGAGATTTTCTTCGACGCCAGCGGCACGCTGCAACGCGCGGGCTTCATCGAGAAAGCCGTGAAGGCGAAGAAGGCCATCTATTGCGAAAAGCCGACCGCCGTGGAGACGAGCGAGGCGTTGCGCCTTGCCAAACTCTGCGAGGACGCCGGCGTGAAAAACGGCTGCGTGCAGGACAAGCTCTGGCTCTCCGGCATCCGCAAATTTCGCACGCTGCGTGATCAGGGTTTCTTCGGCCGCATCCTCAGCGTGCGCGGCGAATTCGGCTACTGGGTCTTCACCGGCGAGGATGGCGACCAGCCGGCGCAGCGCCCGTCGTGGAATTACCGCAAGGAGGACGGCGGCGGCATCATCGTGGATATGCTCTGCCACTGGCGCTACGTGATCGACAATCTCTTCGGCAAAGTGCGCGCGGTGAGCTGCCTCGGCGCCACGCACATTCCGAGGCGCCTCGACGAACGCGGCAAAGCCTACGACTGCACCAGCGACGACTCGTGCTACGCCACCTTCGAGTGCGAAGGCGGAGTCGTGTGCCAGTTCAACAGCTCATGGACCGTCCGCGTGCGCCGCGACGATCTGCTCACCATGCAGGTGGATGGCACCCACGGCAGCGCCATCGTCGGCCTGCGCAAATGCTGGGTGCAAAGCGCTGGCACCACGCCGCGCCCGACGTGGAATCCCGACGTCGATCAGCCCATCAACTTCTTCGACGGCTGGCAGGAAGTGCCCGACACGACGACCTACGACAACGCCTTCAGAATCCAGTGGGAGGAATTCCTGAAGCACGTCGCCCTCGACACGCCCTTCCCCTGGACGCTGCGCGAAGGCGCCAAAGGCGTGCAACTCGCCGAACTCGGCCTGCAAAGCTGGGAGCAGCGCAAGTGGCTCCCCGTCCCCGATCTCGCGAAGGCCTGACGCATGTCATGCACCGCGGTGTGAGCCGGAAACGAGCACCAAGGTTTCCGCTCAGTGCCGCCATCTGGCCTCCGCCTTCAGGCATGAACTCGTGTGGTCGTGAACACCACGCCGCCGCTCGCGCGCCGATTCACAGTCACGAACTCCGGCCCGTGCCCGACCGCATTGCCCAACTCCCCGAACCACGTCAGGGCGCGTCTTCGGCGATGGATTCATTCAAACTCATGGCTTTTTCTTTTTGGCGCGCTTGCCTTTCTCCAACTGCTTCACCTGCTCGATAGCTTCGATGAAATGCTGCTCCACCGGCGAAGGCTTCGCGTCCTCGATGCGGCGGAACTTCTCAAACTCCGCCTCCGCTTTCGCCAGCGCCACCTCGTGGCTCACACTGCCCGCATGGGTCAATATTTCCCGCTCGCTGATCCGCATGAAATCATCCACCTTCGCGATCCAGTCCCGCATCGCCATCACGCGACGGCCGCGCGCCTGGAGTTCGGCGAAGTCGAGATACAGCGACACGATCAGGTTCAAATCGCTCAGCTCCTTTTCGTTCAGGTAGTTCTTCGCCACCGCCACATCCGGCCTGCGCGGACGGGTGCCCGGCCAGGTCATCAGCCCCATGTGGGGCTTCGCCGCATCGGCTCGGGCGGCGATGACATCCGCCGCCGTCTGCCCGTGCGCCGCCCGGTGCATCTTGTTCTGCACCGCGGCGAAGAAGAGCTGCGACGCCTCGGCACGCGGATCGTAGTCCGCGCTCGTGGCATAAATATCGAGCACCTTGCGCCAGAACGCTTTCTCCGACGACCGGATGTCGCGGATGCGCTCCAGCAGTTCGTCAACGTAAGCGCCGCCGCCGGACTGCTTCAGCCGCTCGTCATCCATCGTGAAACCCTTCACGATGTATTCCCGCAGCCGCTGCGTGGCCCAGATCCGGAATTGCGTGCCGCGCTGGGATTTCACGCGGTAGCCGACGGAGATGATGACATCCAGATTGTAGTGCTGCGTGGTGTAGCTCTTGCCATCGGCGGCAGTTGTTAAGAATTCCTTAACCACTGAATCCGCCTTCAGCTCCCCCTCCGCAAAGACATTGCGAATGTGCATGCTCACATTCGGAACCGAGGTCTGGAACAACTCCGCCATCAGCTTCTGGGTCAGCCACACCGTCTCCTGCTCCAACCGCACCTGCACGCGCGTCTGCCTGTCCTCGGTTGGTAGAGGATGATTTCGGATTGGGGCAAAGCTTCGTCGCTCATGGGATGCTCCTTCCAAATCGAGTGGTCCGGGAATTCCGGATAACTGCCCGCGCCTCCTCGGGAATGGCCGGGTTCAGCCGCCGGATGGCCTCGCGCAAGCGCCCCACCATCACCACCTCTCCAAACGATTCCCGCTCCGCCGCCGGTTTACCGGGCGCGAACTGCGGCCCGTGCCTGACCGCATAGCCCAGCTCCCCGAACCACGTCAGGGCGGCGTCTTCGACGATGAATTCGTTCATTTGAAAAAGATTGACGTGGTCAGGCGACGAGTGACATTCCACACGTCAGAGACGATACTTTGCTTTCAACTCCCGGCATTTCTGTTGGAGTAATGTCGGGATTCTCCGTTGCCCCGCCAAAGCCCATGCGAATCGCGACGTCATGTCGCGATTCATGTCGCGATTCCAGTTTTGGCCGCTCTGCTGAGTGTCTGTCGCGACGCGATGTCGTGATTGGTTTCGCGATCATGGCTTGAGGTATTGGGTGGCCGGCCCACGAGCAACGCGACGGAGTAGGCGCAGTTGGACGAAATGCGTCAGGTGCCGCTGGGCCGTGCGAGCGGTTACCCCCAGATGGCGCGCATACTCGCTCTGAGTCATCCCTGTCCGACCCGAGAGGAACACCCAGCCCTTCTGTTCTTCGGGCGTCAGTTCTTCGAGCGTGGTTTGGCCAAGCCCCTTCTTTGCGCTTTCAGCGGTCCGGTAAATCGTCAGCACGAGCGAGTCTCCCTCCATTGAATAGTCGGGCAGTGGCAGTCCCAACTTCTCCGCGTGCTTCTTCAAGCTGGTCAGACCGTATCCCTGCTCCTCAGCCATGCCCATCCGGGCAAGACATAGTGCAGAACGGGATTGCGGCTCTTCATCGGAGCCGTGAAATTGCGCATCTGCTCCAAGGTGATCGGCGCAAAGGGGCCGCCAGGACTCTTGATCGTGATCGTGTCGGCATTCACGACGAGCTGGCATTTCTGTCCGGCAATGTCGTAATCGCGGTGAATCAGCGCATTGACCCCCGCCTCACGAATCATCTCGAAAGGTAGGTCCACCTGCTCTCGCGTTCCATCCGGCTCCGGTCGAGCGTGCTCGGCAGACTCCGGCAGCGGCAGCACCAGCCTCACCGGCGGCTCGCTCAGCTTCACGAACGGTGCGACTTTCGACATCAACAGCGGCGGCATCGCCTACTCGCTCGCTGCGCCGATCACGCTCGGCGGCGTGCTGACGGTCGGCGGCACGAGCAATGACACCGCGACCGTGACCAGCACGCTCAGCGGCAGCGGCACGCTCACGATGAAAGGCGCGGGCGTGCTCGACATCGACGGTCCGCACACCGCGAGCGGCTCGGTCGTGGTGAATGCGGGCACGCTGCGTGTCAGCGGTGCGAGCACGACGACGGCGAGTTTCAGTGTGGCGGGCGGCACGCTCTCGATCACTGGCGGCGGTTCGGTGGCGCCGGCGACTGGCGCGGCGCTGACCCTGGGCGGGAGCGCGATCGGCATCGCGAACTACGACAGCAGCGGAACGAGCCGCTTTGGAACGATCATCGTCGGCAACGGCAACGATGGCGTGGGCAATTGCGTGTTCAATCAAAGCAACGGCACGATCAACGCGACGGCGCTCACCTTGAACAACGGCTTCACCGGCGGCGGCCCGGGCGATTTCAATCTCAGCGGCGGACTGCTCGCAGTGAGCGGCGCGGCGACGATTTCCAATCAAGTCGCGGGCGACAACATCTACAGCACGATGTCCGTCAGCGGCAGCGGCACTCTCACGGTGAACGGTGGACTGAAGCTGACCGGCGCGCCCGGCGCAGGCCGGAATGCCGCAGGCCGCGTGACGCAAAACGGCGGCACCGTGACCGTGGCCGGCGGACTGAACATGGCGCGCACGACCGCGACAAACACCGCAGCGCGGCGCGGCGAATACAACCTCAACGGCGGCGTGTTGAGCGTGAACCAAATCACGCAAGACGCAGGCACCGACACGTTCGGCACATTCAACTTCAACGGCGGCACGCTGAAGCCGCCCGCTGCCAGCGCGACCTTCACGCAGGGCCTGACCACGGCGCAGGTGAAAAGCGGCGGTGCCCGCATCGACACCAACGGTTTCGACATCACCATCGCGCAGCCGCTGCTCACCGGCGGCGCGGGTGATGGCGGTCTCACGAAGTCGGGCGCTGGCACATTGACCCTATCTGGAGCGAGCACCTACACCGGCGCGACGAACATCGCAGCGGGCCGGCTCACGCTGAGCGGCGGCCTCGCGAGCACCACGGGCAGCGTCACCGTGAGCAGCGGCGGCACCTTTGAAGCGCGGCTCAACGGCTCCACCGTCGGCACGCAATACGACCGCCTCACCACCGGCGGCAGCGTCACGCTCGGCGGCACGCTCAACATCACCGCCGGCCCGAATCTCGCGCCCGGCAGCACCTTCACCATCCTCAGCAAAACCAGCGCCGGAGCCATCAGCGGCACCTTCACCGGCCTCGCCGAAAACAGCACCCTCGCCGCCAGCGGCTACACCTTCCGCATCAACTACACCGGCGGAGACGGCAACGACATCGTGCTCACCCTGATCACCAGTCCCATCGAGCAATGGCGCTTCACGAACTTCGGCAGCATCTTCAACACCGGCACCGGCCTCGACACCGCCGACACCGACAAAGACGGCGTGAGCAACCTCCTCGAATACGCGACCGCAATGAACCCGCTCGCGAGCGACGCAGTCCCGCAATCTGCGACAAAAAACGGCAGCGTGCTCGATTTCATCTACACAAAAAACAAAGCTGCCACCGACGTGACATTCACCGTCGAATGGAGTGACGACCTCGCCACATGGAGCAGCGTCGGCGTGAGCAGCAGCGTATTGTCCGACAACGGCACGACGCAGCAAATCAAAGCCACCGTCCCCGCCGGCAGCGGCATCACGAAGCGCTTTGTGCATTTGAGAATTACAAAACTATGAGCGCGGCATTCCCTGAATTCATGAAGAACTTCATCACTCATTTCATCATCGTTAGTGTGCTTTATTCCACGGCGGGCACCGCGCTTGCGGCTACGAAGACTTGGGATGGTGGCAACGCGACGGCGAACTGGAGCGATGCGGCGAACTGGGCTGCGGATGGCGTGCCGACTTCGAGCGATGCGGTGGTGCTGGATAATTTGGCGGTGAATTCGGTGCCGCAAATCAGCGCGCAGTCGGGGGCGAACTGCGGGACGCTGACGATTGATGGCGTGGTGACGACGACGTTTTTGAACTACGGCGGCTCGACTCCGCTGGTGACGAATTTTTATGGCGCGAGCGTGAATGCGGCGAACACGGGGCCGCTCATCAACATCACGGCGAATGCTCCGGTGCGGGTCTCGGCGAACAAGGTGAACTTCCAGCTTCGCACGAATGGCGAGGTGTTCGTGGCGGCGGGGAAGGCATTGTCGTTGTCAAATTCCTACTTCTCGCAAAGCGGCACGCGCTCGCTGACGAAGACGGGCGCGGGCACGGTGCAATTTTCCGGCAGCGGATCACAGGTGACTTTCACGGGCGGGCTGAACGTGGCCGAGGGCGTGTGGAATGCGGGGACGGATACGCTCGATTTGCCGACGAGCGGCGTCATCACGTTCACGAATGCGAGTGGCGTGGCGGCGACGATTACGTCGTCGAATTCGCACAGCATCGCCGGACTCGCGGGCGGAAATGCGAGCAGCGAAATCTACGCGACGGGCGCGACGGGGCTGA
>JANPHJ010000114.1:0-3466 GCA_031424395.1 Chthoniobacter sp. | reverse complement strand
CGCCGCGTGGCTGCAAGTCATGCGCGGCACGCTCACCCTCAACGGCCACGCCCTCGCGGCCGGCGACGGCGCGGCGGTGGAAAACGAAACGGCCCTCACCCTCCGCGCGACCACGGAAACCGAGGCGCTGCTTTTCGATCTCGCGTAGGCGGGGAATATTTTTCGCCGCATCCATCCACGCTGCGTGGTGCATGCGATCCCGAGGCATGACTACACTCCTGCTTCCTCTCGCGCCCGTGATGATCGCTGCCGCCGGCCCGGCGTTTCTGGTCTGGCTGTTCGGCGGCGGTTTCGGCCTCGCCATCGTGGTGTTCATCGTTTTGAAAATGATGGGCAAATAGCCCGCCGCTGCTCCGCGCCGATGCGGAACGAAAGCTTGGCGGGAGTTGGGCCGGAAGGTTAATGGGGCGGCATGCTCCGCGCACTGACCGCCCAACTTCTGACCGGCTCCGACCTCACGGGAGAACTCGTGGACGCGGCGGTGGAGCAGCTCGTCGCGGAAGATGTGGCGGACGGGACGAAGGGAGATTTTCTCAAGGCGCTGCGGGCGAAAGGCGAGACGGCGGCGGAGATGGCGGCCTTTGTCCAGGCGCTGCTCGCGCTGGCCGTCGATCCGGGGCTCGACGCGGCGCGGCTGGCGGGGCCGGTGGTGGACGTGTGCGGCACGGGCGGCGACCGGCTCGATCTTTTCAATGTCTCGACGACGGTGATGTTTCTCCTCGCCGCCGGCGGGGCGTGCGTGGTGAAGCACGGGAACCGCGCCATCACCAGCAAGAGCGGCGGCGCGGATGTGCTGGAGGCCCTGGGCGTGCGCATCGACCTGCCGCCCGCGGGGCTGCGGCGCTGCGTGGAGGCGCACGGGCTGGGGTTCGTGTTTGCGCCGGGCTATCATCCGGCTTTCAAGGCGATCGCCCCGGTGCGGCGGGCGCTGGCGGCGGAGGGCATCCCGACGATTTTCAATCTGCTCGGCCCGCTGCTGAATCCGGCGCGGCCGCCGTTTCAGCTCGTGGGCATTTTTTCCCCCGTCTTGCTGCCAAAGTACGCCGACGCGCTGGCCCGGCTGGGCCGCACGCGCGCGTGGGCAGTGCACGGCAGCGGGATGGATGAGCTGGCGCTGAGCGGCCCGAGCGCGGTGTGCGAAGTGGCCGAGGGGCAGGTGCGCGACCTCACCATCGACCCCGCCGCGCTCGGCCTCCCGCCCTGCCCGCTCGAGGCGCTGCGCGGCGGCGACTGCGCGGCCAACGCGCGCATTCTCACGGCGATCCTCGACGGCGCCGACCGCGGGCCGCGCCGCGACCTCGTGCTGCTGAACGCTGCCGCCGGATTCGTCATCACCGGCCTCGCGCCCGATCTCGCCGTGGGCCTAGACCTCGCCCGCGCGCAGGTGGAAAGCGGGCGCGCGCTGGCAAAGCTGCGGGCGCTGCAAAGTTTCGCTTAGTCCGCGCCGGGCATGCGGGCTGCATTGGGAGCACGGATGTTTGTCCATCTGCCGCTGTCATTTTGCCGCACGCTGCTGTGTCCCCTCGCCCGCTGGCGGCAGGGCCAAAGCTGGCTGCTGCTGGCGGCGCTCGCCGCAGTGCTCGGCGCACCCTTTTCCGCAGCAGCGGAGGAAAATGGCGCGCTGCCTGAGCTGACGCTCGCGCAGCTCTCAGACCGGGCGCTGACGCCGCTGGGCCAGGCGGCGCTGGGCATCCGCGCGGGCGAATGGAAGCACGCGGAGACGGCAAATTTTGTGTATCACTTTTTCCACGGGTTCATCGCGGCGCCGGTGTCGGTGGAGGCGGAATTTTACTACCGCGTGATCGCGCGGGAGCTGGAGAAGGACACGACGCAGTGGGAGCGGAAGTGCCACATTTACATTTTCGAGCAAGCGGCGGATTGGGCGGAGTTTCAGAAACGCGGGGCGCTCGACCCGTGGACGGGCGGCATCCATGCGGCGGGGTCGCTCTTCATCCAGCGCGATCCGCAGGTGAAGTGGAAAGGGAACACGCTGGGGCACGAGATCACGCATCTGGTGGTGGAGCGGTTCTTCGGCGCGGGCGTACCGCTGTGGCTGAACGAGGGCTACGCGGAAAACTCAGCGGTGCGCTGCTACGCGGCGTTCAACCGGGCGCGTGGCTATGCGGCGCGGCCGACTTCGCGCGGGGTGCCGGCGGGGCTGTACGTGCCAGTGGCGCAGCTCACGGCGCTGCTCGCGTATCCGCAGGACGTGGCGCAGGTGCATGTGTTTTACGACGAGTCGGAACGGCTGGTGCGGTTCCTGAGCGGGGCGGACAAGCGCGGCTTCGGCATGCTGCTGGAGGCGCTGGCCAAAGGGGCGCGTTTCGACACCGCGCTGGCGAAGGGTTTCGGCTCGCGATTTATGAACTTGGAGGCGCTGGAGCGGGAGTTTAGGTCTTACGCCACCCATGAAAACGTCCCCGACTGACAGCCGCCGCCGCTGACCATGGCCGCGGCGAAAACGAAAGCGCAGGCGCAGATTTGCGCGGTGCTCGGCTCGGACGAGAGCGAGGTGAAACGCGCCGCCCGCGCGCTGGCCGATGCGATGACGCCCGAGGGCGGCGGGGACTTCGGCTGCGATGCGATCGACGGCGTGGCGGATAACGCGGACATGGCGGCGGGCCGCATCCACGAGACCACCGAGGCGCTGCTGACGTTCCCTTTTTTCGGCGGTGAAAAACTCGTCTGGCTCAAGAGCGCGACCTTTCTCGCCGACGACCCGACCGGGCGCTCGCAGACCGTAACTGACGCGCTGGAAAAGCTCGCGGAAACGCTGGGCGCGGGGCTGCCCGAGAGCACGCGTTTTCTCCTCAGCGCGGTCGGCGTGGACAAACGCCGCACTTTCTACAAGACGCTCGGGAAACTGGGCAAAATCGAGGTTTTCGACAAAGTGGACGCCAGCAAAAGCGGCTGGGAGCAGGCCGCCGCGGAGATCGTTGCGGGCAGTGCGGGCGAGCGCGGGCTGCGGCTGGATGCGGAGGCGCTGGAGCTGTTCACGCTCTTCACCGGCGGCGAGCGCCGTGTGATCGAAAACGAACTCGAAAAACTCGACCTCTACCTCGGCCCCGCGCGCCGCGAAGTCCACGCCGGTGACGTGCGCCTGCTCGTGCCGCTTTCCCGCGCCGGCATCGTCTTCGAGCTGGGCAACGCGCTCGCCGAACGCAACCTCCACCGCACCCTCGCGCTGCTCGACCAGCTCCTTTTCCAAGGCGAGAGCGCCATCGGCATCCTGCTCGTGGCCATCATCCCGACCGTGCGCAATCTGCTCGTCGTCAAAGACCTCATGGCCCGCCACCGCCTCACCCGCCCCGCGCAGCCCTTCTTTTTCGGCAAAACTCTCGAACGCCTCCCCGCCGAAGCCACTGCCCATCTGCCGCGCAAAAAAGACGGCACCGTGAACGCCTACTCCCTCGGCATCGCCGCCAGCCACGTCCAGCGCTACACCCTGCGCGAACTCCGCCTCGCC
>JANPHJ010000113.1:0-27232 GCA_031424395.1 Chthoniobacter sp. | reverse complement strand
GCGGGGTTGCCGACGGCCAGTCCACCATCCGCCTGGACGGCCTCGAAATTATCGGCGGCACCCCGCTTCGCGGCGCGCGGCTCGACAGCTTCGGCGACCACCGCATCGCCATGGCCTTCGCCATCGCCGGCCTCTTTGCCGAAGGCGAGACTACCATCACCGGCACCGCCTGCGTGAATACCTCCTACCCCGGCTTCTACGACACCCTCGAACGGCTTCTCCGCGAGACGCCCGGCGAGCAGACCCACGTCGTCACCTCCCTGCCCACGCACTGACCCGTGGCCGCGCACCTCGTCATCGCCATCGACGGCCCCGCCGCCTCCGGCAAAAGCAGCGTCGCCCGCGCCCTCGCGCGCCGCCTCGGCTTTGTCTATGTGAACACCGGCGCCATGTACCGCGCCATTACCTGGCTCGCCGTCTCCAAAGGCGTCCCCACCGCCGATGCCAACCGCGTTCACCAACTCCTCCATTTCACCGACATCCAGTGCGGGGTTGCCGACGGCCAGTCCACCATCCGCCTGGACGGCCTCGACCCCGAGCCGCACCTCGTCTCCGAGGAGGTGAACGCCAACGTCTCGGCCATCGCCACTGTCCCGGAGGTGCGCCGCATCCTCGTGGAAAAACAGCGCGCCTATGCCTCCGACCACGACATCGTCATGGAAGGCCGCGACATCGGCTCCGCCGTCTTTCCCGACACGCCCTACAAATTCTACATCGACGCCTCCCCCGAAGTCCGCGCCCGCCGCCGTGCCGCCCAAGGTCTCACGGACTCAGTCGCCGCCCGTGACAAAGTCGATTCCACCCGCCGCACCTCCCCGCTCATCATCGCCGAGGACGCCCATGTTATCGACAGCTCAAACCTTACCGTGGATGGAGTAGCCGGGGAAATCGTCGGACGCTTAAAGCTCAAAGGTCTCAGGCTGACGGAGGAGAGGGAAGGGTTGAGGTATCAGTGATGAATAAGCGCCGCCCCTAGGTTTCATACCTCATCCTTTTGTTCCCGTGGGCCTTTACTACCAGACCTTCTACCACCTCTCAAAGTTCCTCGCCCGCACGCTCTTTGACTACCGGGTCATCCACCGCGAGCGCATCATCGAGGAAGGCGGCGCGATCCTCGCGATGAACCACGAGAGTTATCTCGACCCGCCGCTCGCCGGCATCGCCTGCCGCCGCGAAATCCACTACCTCGCCCGCAAGACCCTCCTCGACTGGCCCGTGCTCGGCCCCATCCTGCCGCACCTGAACGTCATCCCCGTCGATCAGGAGCGCGCCGACATGAGCGCGCTGAAGAACGTCATCCGCCTCATCCGCGCCGGCCACTCCACCGTTATCTTTCCCGAAGGCTCGCGCACCCTAGACGGCGACTTCATGCCCGCGCTGCCGGGCCTGGGGTTGGTCATCGCCAAAACCCTCGCGCCCGTCGTCCCCATGCGTATTTTTGGTGCGCGCCGGGCTTTTCCGCGCGGCGGAAAACCGCGCCTCTTCAGCCCCATCACCCTAGTGGTCGGCGAGCCTGTGTATTTCACCAAAGCCGACCTCATCGGCGATGGCCGCGAGCTTTACCAAAGTCTAAGCGAACGAGTAATGCAGCGGATCGCCGCCATTCGGCCGGAATAATCGGGCGCTATGACTGCATAAGTCTTAAGACCTTGCTGTCCGACCTACATGTCCCATGGGCCGGCCCGCGGCTAAGGGAGTTTGGTAAAGCGCAGGCGGAGAAACTGCCTGGGCTGCCCGGCCTTGGGGTCGGGGTGGCGGTAGGTGACGGTCTCGGTGCCGTTGCCATTGAAAGCCGGTGCGCCCACGATGACCGCAGGCACCCACGCGCCCAAGTCGGTGGTGGCTTCCACGGCATAGGCCACGTCATCGCGGCCAATGGCGCGCGTATAGGTCAGGGTCAGGTAGTCAGACACGACGTTACCCACATTCACCGGCTGGCTGCCTTGCAACGGCAGTTGGGCCACCGAGGCGACAGCCGGGTTGGTCCCGAGTCCGTACTCGACGAGGTCGGTGAGGCCGTCGTGGTCGCCATCGGCGGTGGCGCCGGGGTCGGTTAGGCTGTTGCCCGTGGCCCAGGCGGCGTAGAGCAGGGCGTCGTCCGCGCCGGGGGATCCGCCGGTGGCATAGCTGGCGCGCCAGTTGGCGCCGAGGCTGTGGTCGGGGTTGAGGCCAGGGCGTTTAAGGACGAGGGCGGGGCCGCCGTTGTCGGGGCTCTCCGGCCACGGGTCTTTGTTGTTGTAGCTGAAGTCGCGGAGGATGGCGTTGGTCGCGTCGAGGAGTTGGAGGCGCGCACCATTGGTGCCGAGGGTTGTGGCATTGGCAAAGATGCCGGCGATTTGCCCCGCCGGCACCGCAGGGTAGGCGGCCGTAAAGGCGGCCATGTTGCGCACGATCAGGAGGCGTCCGCCGGGAGCCAGCAACGGCGTGCCGGGGGCGAAGGTGAACTGGATGCCCAACGTGAAGTGGACGCCGCTGACGTCGATGCTGGTCGCGCCGATATTCATCAGCTCTACGAACTGCGTGGTGTTGCCGACGACGCTCGGGTTGTAGTGGATTTTGGAAACAACCAGGTTGCTGGCATTGGCGAGGACGCCAACGAAGTACTGCGCCTCGGTGAGCGGGCTCCAGATGCTGCCATTCAGCACGCGGGCGCGGACGGTGGCTGTGCCAGTCAGCGTGACGGGGATGGAGCTGCCGCCGGTTAGGGCGCTGGCATTGAGGCCGCCGCCGATGTCCCGCGGGTCGGCCCCGTTGATGGAGTAATAGAG
The DNA here is from genome assembly GCA_031424395.1 of Chthoniobacter sp. Lineage (GTDB taxonomy): Bacteria > Verrucomicrobiota > Verrucomicrobiia > Chthoniobacterales > Chthoniobacteraceae > Chthoniobacter. The sequence goes on along the minus strand of JANPHJ010000113.1, from coordinate 24,464 downwards.
CGTGCCGGTCGGGCTGTTGGGATTGCTGATGTTAAAGGTGTAAGGATTGCCCACACTGCCGCCGAACTGGCCGCTGAATGCGGGGGCGACAAAGGCCGTGGTCGCGGCGAGCGGTTTGGCCGTGCCGGTGGGATCCTGGTAACCGCGGAGCTGCTGGAGGATGATTGAATTCCGGTCCCCCGCCACGAGCACGGGATGGCCACCCGGCACATTGCCGCCGGTGTTGATGCAATTGATGATGGCATTCTTGGCCCCGAGCCAGGAATTCCGGTTCAGTGCGGCGGAACCCCAGCGTGCCGCCTCGGCGTGGATGATGGGATCGACCTGCACGGCGAGGGCGTTCAGCCGCGCGAGCGAGGCGCTGGTGGTGAGCGCACCGCCATTGAACAAGTTCCGCTGCACGCGGTCGGCGAAGCGCTGGCGATACTCGGCGCTGAAAGCGAGGAGTTCATGGAGATATTGCGGATTGCTGCGGCTGAAAGTTTCGCGTGTGCCGTACTCGCCCTGGTTCCAGTTGTTAGTGCCCGTGCCGCCCCAGGGGCCGACGCGGTTGTAGCTCTGGCTGGCCGTGTCGAGGCCGTGCTCGTTGTCATGGATGAAGTAGGCAAAGCCGCGCGCGCCGGCGCGGTCGCGCATACCGAACCAATTGTTGGAGGCATTATTGAGAAAGGTGGACATCGGCGCGTCGAAGCTGCCGTCATAGAATGTGACTAGCATGTAGTCGATGAGGTTGTCCGCATCGAGCAGCACGGGGTAGGCGGCGTTGGGCGTGCCATTGGCATTGAGGCCCCGCATCTGCATGTACTTGGCGGTGCGGCCGGCCTCGGTGGTGTCGTTTTTCAGAGCGATGCAGAGGGTGTTGAGGGATTGCCAGGCGGCGAAGTTGCCATCCGTCATCTCGGTGGTGTAGTTGCCGCTTGAACCGGAGCTTTTGACCACGTCGATGTTATCCTTGGTGCCGCCGAGATAAGTCTCACCGTAGCTGGCCTCGGTGCGCTCTTCCCAGTTGTAGATGCCCCAGTACAGCCCGTTGATGTAGAGGTGAAAGTAACCGGTGCGCGAATTGGGCTGGCCCATGTCGGCCTGAGTGATGCGACCCCATTCCTCGCGCATGAGCGAGTTTTGCCCGTCGTTGCCGAAGCCCCACGAATAGTTTTCCTCACTGCGCATGTCGATCTGGCTGAAGGTGGACGCGCCATTGTTGCCAAAGATCTTATATTTCAAATCCCCGTCATACAGGCTGCCGCGGAAGTAAAGGTGAAAGGCGTGCTTCGGGTTGCTGGTGCTGCGGGAAAAACCGCCACGGATGCGCGCACCGCAGTTGATTTGAAATTCCGAGGTGCCAAGGGTGTTGATGTATTCGACTGAGACAGGCCGCTCCCAGAACAGGTCGTGCCGGCCGGGGTTTACATAGATGCCGGTGGCGGGATCGACGAGGTTGGCCGCATCCGTGGTCATGCAGACGGTCGGTGCAGCGGCGAGCGCGTCTTTCAAACTCTGCATGGTGCCGCCCGCGGCGGTCACATTGCCGAGGGTCATGCCGTAGCGGAAAACCTGACCATTGACCGGGCCGCCCGGAAAGCCGAGCGAGACGGCGTTGATGGTGGTCTGGGTGACGACGTCGTCGATGAACAGGTAAGTCTCCGTGTCCACGTTGGTCGATTTCCAGCCAGGCTTGAAAGCGGCCGCCCGCACGGCGGTGGTGGCGGCGATGGGGATGGGGCCCGTATAAGCGGTGCCGTGGCTGAGCGAGGGCAGGCTGCCGTCCGTGGTGTAGCGGATGGTGGTGCCCGGGGTGGCGGTGCCGATGGTGAGGCTGAAGGGGGCGGTGTAGCGGCCGCGGTGGTGGCTGAAATTCGTGTCGGTGACGAAGCCCTGCACGGTCGCGGCGTTGGTCCCGCCGGGCGTGGGCACTTCCATGAAGCCGATGTAACCCTCGGCATCCGAGCTGCCGTAGCTCACGTCCTGACCCTGTGCGGGGTAGGGGTTGAACACGGAGATGACGTTGTAGCCGCCCGTGCCGTTGCTTTGCATGAGGGCGAGGTAGCCGCCGGTTTTGGCGAGCTTGAAGTTCGTGTGCAGGTGAGGCTGCGCAAGGGTGCCGGGATTGTCCTGCCCGACCACGGCCTGCGCGGGCGCGCGGTTTTTCAGCGAGGCGAAAACGACGGCGTATTTGTTGGCGCCCAGCGTCCAGGCGGGAAAGGCCCACTTGTTGGGCACGGCGGCATCGTCGGTCAGATAGTAAGTGCCAAGGCTGACCGTGGCATTGGTCGAGTTCCAAATTTCCAGCCAGTCCGGGGCGGTGCCGTCCTCGTCGGCGATGGTACCGCTGTTGTCCGCCATGAATTCCGAAATAAGCACCTGCCCCCGCACGGCCGGCGGGGCAGGGGTGATGACGCCGAGCAGCGACCACGCCAGGTTTGGGCGGATCCAGCCGAGCTCGACCTCCGCGCTGCCGCTCACGCCGTAGCAGATGAGTTCCACGCTCACCGTTGGCTTTGAGAGATTGACCGAGCCCGATGAGTCGCCGGGGGTATGCGAGCCGTCGTCGAAGATGACGTCCTGTCCGTCAATGCGCAGCCGGGAGCCATAAGAGCTATTGACCACAAAGGTGTATTTTCCCGGAGTATTGACGACCAGCGTGCCGGTGATTTGCACGGCGTAGTTAGTAACGCCGGAACCGGGAAAGTTGCTGTTGCCCGCCGTGAAGTCGCCGTCCACGCCGTCGGTGAAATTGATCGTCGAAAAACCCGCTTGCGTCGTTTCGCTCAACTCGTTCTGGCCGGTGTTAGGGCCCGTTCCGATGAGGCTGAGCGCGCTTTGCAAATAACCCTGGCCGGCGAAGGGGAAGGGGGTGGCCGCTTGGGCGAAGACCCGCCGCGCCGTGAAGCCCGCTGCGGTGACTCCGATAGGCGTCGGCTGGTTTACTGTGGCCGTCGCCGTGCTGGTCCCGTACACATTGTTCGCGGTGAGGGTGTAGGTGGTGGTTTGCAGCGGGGCAATGCTCACCGCGCCAATTGCGCCGGTGACGGTGCCGATGTTTTGATCAATCGAGAGAGTGGTCGCGTTCGTCACATTCCATTGGAGCGAAGTCTCCGCGCCGTAGAGCGGATTCGGGTCGGCGACGACGAAGGAATTGATCGCCGGCGGCACGCCTACATTGATGGTCACAGACTGCGCCGTGGTGCCATAGGCATTGGTCGCGGTAAGTATGTAGGTGGTCGTAGCGGTGGGGTTCACCACGCGGCTCGTCTGGTTCAGGACGTTGATGCTGCCGGGGTCTAGGGTCAGCGTGGTGGCATTGCCCACGGTCCAGTTCAAAGTGCTGCTGGCTCCGCTGAGCACCGCGGTTTTGCTGGCGGTCAGCGTCATGGTCGGCGGCGCATTCACATAGATAGTCACGCTTTTCGTCGTCACCTGCGTCCCGACCAGCGTGGGTGTGGTAGCGGTGATGACGTAGGTGGTGGTGGCAGTGGGGGAGGCGAGCACGGTAGAGCCGCTCGGGCCGACCGCGCCGATGCCGTGGTCGATGCTCAGCGTGGTGGACGCATTCACCACGCTCCACGCGAGGGTGAAGGTCGCGGGTGCCCCGCCATTCACGAAAAACTCGGTCGCGCCGCCGGCGGTGAAAGACGGCACGGTGTCGGGATCGCTGACCAGCGCGAGCCCACCCGCGGCGGTATTGCCCACCAACTGAAAGGTGTTGTCTAGCGCGGTCTTGGCACCGCGCGCGGCGAAAACCTCGACGCTCGAGGTGCCGGTGCCTTCCCAGTAGGTAAACTCGAGCGGGTAGTTGCCCGGCACCAGATGAACCACGCCGGCGGTGCCACTGTTAGTCGTGGCGCCGACCCAGGAAAGCGCATCCCCGAGGTGGGCAGGCACTACTGGATTGGTGGCCGAGCCATTCACGCTCGACGAACTGACAAACGTCTGGCCGACGATGCGCAGCCGTGAGCCTTCGTCTCCAATAAAGCCAAAGGTGTAGTCATCCTCGATTTCGATGCGCACCGTGGCCTTGGCGAGGAGCAGAAAGTTGTCGTCGTTCCCGGGCGTATTGGTGCCAAAGTTCGCCTCGCTGGCAAACGCGCCGAGGTTGCCCGGTGAATTGACGTCCGCCAAATTGATCACGGAAGTCGCGTACTGCGCCACCGTGCCGCCGGGCGTCGTGGCGTAGGCATTGAGGATGCGGTCGGCCCGCACCAGCGTGCCGTAGGGGAACGTCGCGCCTGGGTAGGCTCTGATTTCGCGCACGCCCCAGACGCCGGCCGCGCCGAGCACGCCTGGCAGTCGGGGCGCGGTGAAACTGGCGGGCAGGCTGGCAGGATCCGCACCGTTATAGAGCGCCTGAACTTTCGCCGCGGGTAGTGCGACATTGTACACTGCCACATCGTCGAGCGAGCCTTGGAGGTCGTTATTCGCATCCGTGGCGGCGCTCCAGTTGCCGAGGTAAAGGTCGGCGACCTTGAGATTGTTAGTGGCGGTGAGGGAGGCTTCGAGAACGCCATTGACGTAGATGCGCTGCTTGCCGGCCGTCGCGTCATAGACATACGCCACATGGTACCACGCGCCACCCACGACAGAATTGATGCTGCTGTTGCCACTCGTGCCGTCGAACGCCAGCATGGCCGTGCCGCTATTGATGGAAAAACCCGCGTTCAGCGTGCCCGCACCGGAGCCGAGATTGCCGAAAACACAGTTGTACCAAGTCAGCAGCGAGTTGACCTTCACCCAGGCGGTCAGCGTAAAAGAGGTGTTCGTCCCACCCGCCGTGCGCAGACCCAGTGCCTGGTTCGAATTCCCCGGTAGGGCCCCAGCCACGAGCTGCAAACTCTGCGCCCCGGTGAAGAGGATCGCCTTGCTTGCCACTCCGAACCGATCCGCGCCATACGTGGGCACCCAAGCCGCGTTCGGCGTCACCGCGGTGATGATCCCAGTGCCCGAGGCGTCGGTGACATTGCCGTCGAATTTAAGGTAGAGCTGGGGGGCTTGCCCGAAACCTAGCGCCCCGAGGCCGCAGAAGGTGAACACCGTGAGAATTCGAACGTGCAAACGCTGAGCTATGGATCGCATAATAATTTCCGTACCCTGCCATTGAAGCCCGGCCTCACAAGTTACTTTTCCCGTAAAATGCGCGTTCGCAACTGCGGCCGACCTTGGCCGCATCGAATCCAAAAAATGTTGGCGCGAGCAGCTTTCGGCAAACCTCTGAGGAAAAATTTCTCGCGCGGACCCAGTGGCCTTGTATCCTCCGCGCTCCTTTTCAAAACCACACACTATGGAACCAAAAGCAGACATCGCCCTCATCGGTCTGGCCGTCATGGGCCAGAACCTGATCCTCAACATGAACGACCACGGCTTTACCGTAGTCGCTTACAACCGCACCACCGCCAAGGTGGATGAATTCATGGCCAACGAGGCCAAGGGCACCAACGTCATCGGCGCGCAGTCGGTCGAGGAAATGGTGAAGCTGCTAAAGCGACCGCGGCGCGTCATGCTCATGGTGAAAGCCGGCAAGCCGGTGGACGAATTCATCGAGCAGCTCCTGCCCTATCTGGAGCCCGGCGACATCATCATCGACGGCGGCAACTCTCTTTTCGACGACACCGCGCGGCGGGTGAAATACGTGGAGAGCAAAGGGCTGCTCTACATCGGCACGGGCGTCTCGGGCGGAGAGGAGGGCGCGCGGTTCGGCCCGAGCATCATGCCCGGCGGTTCGCCCGCGGCGTGGCCGCACGTGAAGGACATTTTCCAAAGCATCTCGGCCAAAGTCAATGGCGGCGCGCCGTGCTGCGACTGGGTGGGCGAGGGCGGGGCCGGGCACTATGTGAAGATGGTCCACAACGGCATCGAGTACGGCGACATGCAGCTCATCTGCGAGGCCTACCAGGTGATGAAGGACGGGCTCGGCATGACGGCAGACGAAATGAGCGCGGTCTTCGCCGAGTGGAACAAGGGCGAACTCGACTCCTATCTCATCGAAATCACGCGCGACATTCTCGCCAAAAAAGACGAGGACGGCACCCCGCTCGTGGACAAAATTCTCGACACCGCCGGGCAGAAGGGCACCGGCAAATGGACGGTCATTTCCTCCGCCGAACTCGGCATCCCGATCACGCTCATGGCCGAGGCCGTGTACTCGCGTTGCGTCTCCGCGATGAAAGACCGCCGCGTCGAAGCGTCGAAGGTGCTCAACGCGCCGGACGCGAAGATCAGCGGCGACCGCGCCCAGTTTGTGGAGGCGCTGCGGCAGGCGCTCTACGCCTCAAAGATCGTGAGCTACGCGCAGGGCTACATGCTGCTGCGGGCCGCGGCGGAGGAGTCGAAGTGGAATCTCAACTACGGTGGCATCGCGCTGATGTGGCGCGGCGGCTGCATCATCCGCAGCGCCTTCCTCGGCGACATCAAAAAGGCGTTCGAGAAGAACCCCGCGCTCACCAATCTGCTGCTCGATCCCTTCTTCACCGACGCCGTAAACGGCGCGCAAACCGCGTGGCGCAAGGTGCTCAGCACGGCCATCGAGAAAGGCATCCCCATGCCCGCCTTCAGCACCGCGCTCGCCTTCTTCGACGGCTTCCGCAGCGCCCGCCTGCCCGCGAACCTGCTCCAGGCCCAGCGCGACTACTTTGGCGCGCACACCTACGAGCGCACGGACAAAAAGCGCGGCGAGTTCTTTCACACGAACTGGACCGGACGCGGCGGCACCACCTCGTCGAGCACTTATACGGTATAAGGCGGGACGCGGCCCCCGCTCACATCCCTAGCTGCCTCCTCCGCCGGCCCCAGCACCTCCGTGCCGGGGATGGGCCGGCTCTACAGCCGCGGGGGCTGAACGGCGAAGTCCGTCTTGCGCTAAAACGTCACGGTTTAGATGTCCGCATACGCTCATGCCTGCGCATAAACCTCCGCGCCTTTCTCCACGAACTCCTTCGACTTCTCCGCCATCCCGCGCGCCAGCGCCTCCTCTTCGGCCACGCCTTGTTCGGCGGCGTATTTGCGGACGTCTTCGGTGATTTTCATCGAACAGAAGTGCGGGCCGCACATGCTGCAGAAGTGGGCGGTCTTGGCGCCTTCTTGCGGGAGGGTTTCGTCGTGGAATTCGCGGGCGGTCTCGGGGTCGAGGCCGAGGTTGAACTGATCCTCCCAGCGGAACTCGAAGCGGGCTTTGCTTAGCGCGTTGTCGCGGTATTGCGCGCCGGGGTGGCCCTTCGCTAAGTCGGCGGCGTGGGCGGCGATTTTGTAAGTGATAACACCGTCTTTCACGTCCCTCTTGTTAGGCAGGCCGAGGTGTTCTTTCGGAGTAACATAACAAAGCATGGCGCAGCCGTACCAGCCGATCATGGCGGCGCCGATGCCGCTGGTGATGTGATCATACCCGGGCGCGATGTCGGTGGTGAGCGGGCCGAGGGTGTAAAAGGGCGCTTCGCCGCACCATTCGAGCTGCTTGGCCATGTTTTCCTCGATGAGGTGCATGGGAACGTGGCCGGGGCCTTCGTTCATGACTTGCACGCCTTTGGCCCACGCGCGGCGGGTGAGTTCGCCTTGAGTTTCGAGTTCGCCAAACTGGGCGCGGTCATTGGCATCGGCGATGGAGCCGGGGCGGAGGCCGTCGCCGATGGAGAAGCTGACATCGTAGCCGGTCATGATGTCGCAGATGTCGTCCCAGTGGGTGTAGAGGAAGTTCTCCTGGTGATGGGCGAGGCACCATTTGGCCATGATGCTACCGCCGCGACTTACGATGCCGGTCATGCGGTGGGCGGTGAGGGGGATAAAGCGGAGCAACACGCCGGCGTGGATGGTGAAGTAATCCACCCCTTGCTCGGCCTGCTCGATCAAGGTGTCGCGGAACAACTCCCAGGTCAGGTCTTCGGCTTTGCCATTTACTTTCTCCAAGGCCTGATAGATGGGCACGGTGCCGATGGGCACGGGCGAGTTGCGGAGGATCCATTCGCGGGTGGCGTGGATGTTTTTGCCAGTGCTGAGATCCATCACGGTGTCTGCGCCCCACTTGGTGGCCCAGCGCATTTTTTCCACTTCCTCTTCGATCGAGCTGGCGACGGCGCTGTTGCCGATGTTGGCGTTGATCTTCACGAGGAAGTTGCGGCCGATAATCATCGGCTCCAGTTCGGGGTGGTTGATGTTTGCCGGGATGATGGCGCGACCGGCGGCGACTTCATCGCGCACGAATTCGGCGGTAATCTCCGCGGGGATGTGCTGCGGGAAGCGGCGGAAGATGGACGGCGTGTATGCGCTCTGCACTTGGGCGGAGCCGGCGTGCTGTTTGTCGAGGTCGGTGCGGTCGGTGTCTTGCGAGAGTTCGGCGAGTTTGGCGCGGCCGAGATTTTCGCGGATGGCGATGAATTCCATCTCGGGTGTGATGATCCCCTGCCGCGCATACCAAAGCTGCGTGACGGGATGCCCCGCGCTCGCGTGCAGCGGGCGGCGGCGCTGGCTGGTGAGACCGGGAAACTCCACGAGCCGGTTCTTTTCCGCCTTGCTGGCGTAGTCGGCGTGTTTGCCGGAGAGGTAGCCATTATCCTGCGGCTGCACGGTGCGGCCGTCGTATGCGGCCACGTCGGCGCGGTGCAAAATCCAGTCGCGGCGCAGGGCGGGCAGCCCTTCGTCGGAGGTGCCGGTAAAAGCGGGGTCGCCCCACGGGCCGGAGCAGTCATAGACGCGCACGGGGTCATTTTCTGTGACCGTGCCGGTGTAGGATTTGGTGGGTGAAAGCTCGATCTCGCGCATAGGCACGCGGAGTTCCGGGTGCCTGGTTCCGGCGACGAAAACCTTGCGACTGTTGGGGAGTTGCTCGCTGCTGTGGGGTTCGTGGGAGTCTTTGGGTGCGATCATGAGGAAGGTTTGAGAGTTGAGGGTTGAGCGGAAGAAACGAAAAAGCCGTGCGCGGAGGAGGCGGCACGGCTGAGCTTTGAAAAAAGGGCGTCCGGCGGACGCGGCTCCCTGCGGCGGCATGACCCGCATCAGGTTCAAAGGGTCGTCCCGCTTAGCGCGAGACCTCTCAGCCAAAAAGGCTCCCCTGCGACTGGCGGGCGGAGAATACGGGCCGGGGGCAATGAGTCAAGGGTGCGGACTGCCTTGAGGATGGGACGAAGGGGGACGGCTAGGGGCCTCCAAGGGCGCATGAAATCGTCCGCCCTAGGCCGCGGAGGCCCGTTGTTTCTTCCCAAAAACTACGCCGCGCGCACGGTGGCAAAGGCGGCGGCGATCATCGCCGAGAGGTCCGCGGGGCGGTAGGGCTTGGGGAGGTAGTTCACGCCTTCGTGCAGTTCGACGCCGCCCGTCAGCAGGTCGCGGCTGTAGCCGCTGGAGAAAATGACGGGCAGCGCGGGGCGCTCGGTGCGGAGGCGCTGGGCGAGATCGTGGCCGGACATGCCGCCGGGCATGACCATGTCGGTGAAAAGGAGCACGACCTCTTCGCCATGCTGCGCCCACAATTGCAAGGCGGCGGCGGCATTTGGTGCGGTGATGACTTTGAATCCATGCTCCTCAAAGGTGCAGGCGGCCAGCAGGCTCACGGCCTCCTCGTCCTCGGCGATGAGCACGGTCCCGCTGCCGCGCAGGGCGCTGGCGGGCGCGGCGGCGGGGCGCGGTTTCTCCAGCACGGCGATGGCAGCGGGGAGGAAGACGTGGAAGGCGGAGCCTTGGTTCGGCGCGGTCTCCACGGTGACCCAGCCGCCGTGCTGCTGCACGATGCCCTGGACGGTGGCGAGACCCATGCCGGTGCCTTGGCCCACCTCTTTGGTGGTGAAAAAGGGCTCGAACAAATTGCGCGCGGTTTCCTCGTCCATGCCCACGCCGGTGTCGGCGATGGTGATGCGGAGGTGGGCGCCTGGCGCGGCGCTGTCGGCGGTCGGCGGGAGGCGCTCGCGGGGCACGTGGTCGAGGGCGCTTTTGATGACGATGCTGCCGTCGTGCGGCAGGGCGTCGCGGGCGTTGAGGGTGAGGTTGAGGATGATCTGGTCGAGGTTTGTGGCGTCAGCGAAAAGCGGCGGCAGATCCGGCGCGAGCTCGAAGCGCAGGGCGATGTGCGCACCGAGCAGGGGCCGGAGGATGGGCTCGAGCGCGGCGAGGCGGTCATTGAGCTGGAGGAGCTGCGGCTGCATGACCTGCTTGCGGCTGAAGGCGAGGAGCTGACGCGTGAGACTGGCCGCGCGCTCGGCGGCCGTGGAGATGTGGCCGAGCGACTGGGCGATGTCGGACTCCGCGGGGACGCGCGCGAGCTGGAGGCTGCTGTAGCCTTGGATGACCGTCAGGAGGTTGTTAAAATCATGCGCGATGCCGGCGGCGAGGCGGCCCACGGATTCCATCTTGTAAGCCTGCCGGCGCTGCTCCTGCGCGGCCTCCAGCTCGGCGGTGCGGGCGGCGACCATCTGCTCCAGCTCATCCACGCGGAGCGCAGCCTGGCAGGCGAGGCTCCATTTGTTGGTCAGCGCGTGGGCGAGTTGCAGCGCCTCGACGTGGTCGAACGGCTTTTTCAAAATCACGAGGTTGTGTGACGCGCCCAGCCGCTGCGTGATGCTGTCCCAGCCATAGTCCGAGTAGGCGGTGCAAATGACGACCTGCAGCTCGGGGTTCACCGCCCAGAGCCGCGCGATGGTTTCGATCCCGTCCCAGCCCGGCGGCATGCGGATGTCCACAAACGCCAGCGCAAAAGGCCGGCCCTCCGCAAGCGAGGCCTCGACACACTTCAGCCCCTCCTGCCCCTGATAGGCGTGGGCGAGCTCGAAGCTCGTCTGCGTCTCCGCGGCGGCGTCGCCGAAGATCAGCGACTCGAGGTCGTCGATGGCCTGCGAATCCGCTCCTTCGGGCGCGAGGATTTTGCGGAAGTCCTCATGAATCGCCGCGTTGTCATCGACGATCAGGATGCGGCGGTTAACGTTTGGTTTTGCGGCGGGCATAGGTGGGTGGTAGGGGAGACGGTGAGGTCGTAAGCGATGGGGACGGTGAGGGTGAAAATGGCGCCGCGACCGGGGCCGTCGCTCTGCGCGGCCAGCGCGCCGCCCATCTCCTTGGCGGCGAGCGCACCGCTATGCAGGCCAAAGCCGTGGCCTTCTTTCCGCGTAGTAAAGCCGTGGGCGAAAATGCGCGTGAGATTCTCCGGCGCGATGCCCACGCCGTTGTCGGTGACGGCGATGGCGACGAACCCTTTGGCCTCGATCCGCGTCGAGATGCGGATGATTTTTTTCGACGCGGTGGTTTCGTCCACGGCGTACTTGGCGTTGCGCAGGAGATTGGTGAGGATTTGCAACACCTTGTGCTTGTCCACGGAGACGAAAGGCACGGGCGCAAGGTCGCGTTCGAGGCTGACGCCGTGGCGGACAAAGGCGGCGGCGTTCATGCGGATGGAGTCCTCGATGAGGCCGGCGATGGGCAGCGATTCCGTCTCGCCGGAAACTTTCGCGTAGTTCTGCTGCATGGCCACGATCTCCTTGATGTGCTCGATATTGACCGCGAGCCCCTGGAGTTCGCCGTGCATTTTCAGGCGCTCGGCGTCGAGCCGCTGGCCGAGTTCGGCGAGGTATTCGGGAAGCGCGCGGCCTTTGGGGTCGGTGGTCAAAAAGGCGGCGAGATTGGTCTGGCCGCGCAGGAGCTGGGCGATGCGGCCGACATTGGCGGCGCGGGATTTTTCGAGCTGCTCGTTCAGCAGCGCGGTGGAAATGTTCACGCTGTTGAGGACGTTGCCCACATTGTGCAGCACGCCCGTGGCGACCTCGGCCATGCCGGCCTGGCGCGAGGCGGCGAGCACCTGCTTGTGCAGTTTGTCCACCTCCTGCTCGGCGCGCCCGCGCTCGGCGATCTCGTGGCGCAACGCGGTGTGCTGGCGCTGGATTTCGCCGAGCATGTAGTTAAAGACATCGGTGAGCGCGCCCACTTCGTCGGGCGCGAATTTTTTCGCCCGAAGCGAGTAATCCTGCTGCGTGGCCACGGTGGCTGCGGTCTGGGCGAGGGCGCGGATGGGTGCGGAGATGGAATGTTGCAGCCAGCCCGAGACGAGAAGGGCGAGCAGGCCGGAGCTGGCGATGACGGCGAGAAAAATCAGCACGTCGAGACGCGCGGCATGCCGGAGCACCGGCCCGAAATCGGCGCGAATGTGGAGCGTGCCCTGCGTCTCGCCGTCGAGCGCGATGGGCTGGGTGTAACTGAGCAGCAGGCCCCTGAAGGTGCTGCGCGCCACGCCGGGCGCGTTTTTTTCCATGCCGACCACGCCGCCGAGGTCGCCGAAACGGCACAGCGCGCGCCCATCCGGCAGCCAGATGCCAGCGCCGATGACGGCGTCGTTTTCGCGCAGCGAGCCGAGCATTTCCTGGGCGGATTTGGCGTCTTTGAAAGCGACGGCGGCGGTGGTGTTGGCGCTGATGACGCGGGCCAGCGTGGCGATGTCCGCGGCGAAGTCCTTGCGCGCGGTGAAGAGCCGGAAGCCGGCCTCGACCAAGGAGCCGGCGAGGATGGCGGCGGCGCAACTCAGCAGGATGATGAGCATGAGCTTGCGCTTGATGGGCGCGTTGCGGAGGACGGAGAGCATGTGGGTGACGGCGGTGGGCACCCCTGAGAAAGCAGCGCTCATGCCCGCGCCCCGGTTGCCTCGCATTTACTCCGCCGGCGGCCGTGCCGCAGCCGGGGCCGGGGCGGAGATTTTTTGCAGCAGCTCCCACGAGTAGGCGCTGAATTCCGGCGCGCGCTTCTCCGCCATCATCACCCGCCGCAGCGTGGGCTCGGCGAAGCGCCCGAGCCCGAGCGCGCGCGCCTCCGTCACGGTCTGCGGGCGCGTCCCGGCATTGCCCGCGAGGTAGCGCTCGGTGGCGCTGAGCAGCGCCTGCTCCATGACCGGCGTGATGATTTCCGCCCGCCCCACCATCACGCGCTCAACGGCCCGCGGCGCGGGCGCGATGGCCAGCGGCAGCGTGCGGTCCGTCCACGCGCGCGGCAGGGTGTAGAGTACGCGCAGGCCCGGCTCGCCGAGCCACGAGTCCTCCCACGTCTGCACCATCGCCGCGGCTTCCTTCGCAAAAAGCCCGCGCTCCGTGAGGCTTGCGCGCAGCGCGGTGGCGAGCATTTCACGGCTGCGCTTTTGCGCTGCGTCCGCCGCGGCCACCACGGTCACAGACGCGCCCGGCGCGAGGCTGGCCACCTTCTCCCAGCTCACCGCGCCGCCCTGCGCGTGGCAGACAAAAAGATCGCGCAGCACCTCGGCGCCGGAGTTCTTCAGGGTCACGCGCGTGGCGTCCGCGCTGTCGAGCGTCACCGTCAGCGGCGCCTGGAAACTGCCGGTGCCGCGGTAGAACAGAAACTTTTCCACCTCCGCCTTTTTGTCGTCTGCCGCGACCCGCAGGAGCGCCGCATCCGTGGCCCGCGCGGCGTAGTAGTGGCTGCCGCTTTTTTCCTGCGGCAGCACCGCATCCGCGCTTTCGCCCTTTGGCAAAATGTCCACCTTGGCCCAATGCAGCGCCGGCACCTTGGCCGCGCGCGCCGCCGTGCGCAGCGGGGACAGGTCGGCGGCGGATTCCTGCGGATACCACTCCGTCACCTGGCCCTGCGGAAAACCCACGCTCACCGCCACGCTGCGCGCCTTGTCCGAGTAGAAATAAATCACCGGCGTTTCCAGGCGTTGCCGGCAGACGGTGGCCGCGGTTTTGCCGGCGAGTACCAAGCCGCGTTTCGCCCCCGCGCGGCTGCGCTCGTAGACGAATTTCGGCAGCTCCGAAACGGCCAGTGGATTCCAGTCCATCTGCACCCCGTCCGCGCCCTGGACGCTGGTGAAAGTGCCCCATTCATGGGCGGTGAATTCTTGGGCGGGCGGCGCGGCAAAAACCGGCGCGAGCGTGGCGAACAGGACAGCGAGGGGCAGCAGGATGGTTTTCATAATGCGGCAAGATCGCACAGCCGTGGCGGCCGGTTGTCAGGCCCGCGTCAGCGGGTTGTCAAAGATTTGTGAGAGGCTGGGACGGAGGGGCTTATCCGCCCCAGCGGTTTTCTTTGCCCTATCCTCCGGCGTGCGCCCGCTCAGCGCAAAGCCGCGCGGGGCTGGCCGGCGAGACGCGCGTGGGTGACCCGCGCCCGCTCGCGCAGATGCTGCCAGAATTCCTCGCTCGTCGCGCCTTTCTCCATCCCGCCTTTGGCTTCGAGAATCGCCAGGCACTCGCCCACATTCTTTTCCAGGTACGGGGACTCGATCCGTCCGGTGATGGCGCCGCCGCTTTCCACCGCCACCATGCCCGCGAGATAGCGGATCTCCTCGGCCCGCACCACGTTTTCCAAGCCGCCAAAATGCCGGTACACCGCCGCGAGTTTCAGCATTTGGCTGATGCGCGCGCGGGCCTCGGGATACTTGCCTTGCACGGTCAGACTTTTGGCCTGCCGCGCATAGTCCCACCACGCCGTGCGCGTGTCGGGCAGCACCGCGCGGGTGTCCGCGCCGGGCAGCTCGGCCAGGCGCACGGGGGCGAGGAAAGCGTCCATCTTCCGCGCATCCGCGACCCAGAAAAGATCGCCCGCCACGGAGACCGCGGTGGGCGCGGGTGCGCGCGTGCCGCCGTCCGCCGGAGCCGCGCCGAGCTGGCGGGCGGAAAGGGCGACGAGGGCAAGGAAGGCGGGCAGGGTTTTCATGGCGAGGTGCGGTAGTGGCGAGAGTTGACTTCCATATTAGCACAGAAGGTGCCATTTGCCGCCGCCAGGATCGTCCCGCTTTGGCCCACGTTCCCTACGCACCCGGCGCTTGACACCCCGCCGCCGCGCGCTAAGCGGACGGGGAGCCCGCCGCCGCCGCGCCATGTCCCACCCTATCCCCCATGCCCCACCCGCGTGCGGACGGCGCGCGGGTTTCACCCTGCTCGAGCTGCTCGCCGTAGCCGCCATCATCGCCGTCCTCGCCGCGCTGCTGCTGCCGGCGTTCGCGCAGGCGCGCCGCCAGGCGGACTCACTGCAGTGCGTGGCGCAGCTCGGCAAAATCGGCACCGCCATCGCCGCCTATGCCGGCGACCACGATGGCCTCCTGCCCGGGCCGCTGACCATGCAGCAAAGCGCCAACTACGACGGGCGCACGCCCGGCTCGCTGGCCCGGCTGCTGGAAAACTACCTCGCCACGTCCGGCGCCGCGGCCGGGGGGCGGCAGTCCGCGCTTTTCCTCTGCCCCGCCGCCGCCCGCGCGGCCTCCGGCCAGCCGGTGCCGGGCTATCTGGCAAACATGCTCGCCGTCCCCGGCTACGGACAGTCCGCCTGGGGCGACGCCGCGCTCCATCAGGAACCGCTCCGGCAGGTGGCGCTGGGCAATCTGGCCGAGGACACCAAGGACGGCCAGCCGCTCAGCCTCGCGGAAGTCTGGGCCCTCAAAGACGCCGACCAGGCCTATTTCCAGGAGATCCACGACCCGTCGGCCGCGGCCGCGGCCGGGCTGCTTCCGACACCTGCCCACGGCGGCCATCGCAATGCACTCTTTCTCGACTTCCATGTCGCGCGCGTGCAGGTCATCACCATCCTCGTCCCTACCACGCCGCCGCCGAAACCGCCCGATGCCCAACGCCCCGCAACAACTCGCCGCTGACCTTTCCCGCGCCCAGTCACCGGACGCATTTCACCGCGCCTTGCGCGCCGCGCTCGGGCAGGTGGACGAGCTCGGGGCGCAGACCGTGGCGGCCTCCGGGGTAAAGCTCGCGTGCTGCGCCGGCTGCGGGCTCTGCTGCACCCTGCGGGTCGATGTCTTCGCCCACGAAGTCTTTCTCGTCGCCGACCACATCCGCGCTCATTTTTCCGCTGAAGAGCGGGCCGCCCTCACCGCCCGCCTCGCCAGGCATGCGGCGCAAGTGCGCCCGCTCACTCCCTTTCAGCACGCCACGCAAAACGTCACCTGCCCACTGCTGCGCGACAGCCGGTGCAGCGTGTACGCCGCCCGCCCGCACACCTGCCGCCGCCATCACTCGCAGGACTTCGCCGCCTGCCAGTTCACCTACGATCACCCCACCGATCTCGACTTTCCCGGCGCCCACGACCGCACGCTTTTCCGCACCCTGACCGAAGCCATGCGCCAGGGCGCCGAGGTCTATGCGCAGCTCGGCTACGACACCACCATCTACGAACTGGGCACCGCCCTCGCCGAAGCCCTCCGCACGCCCGCGTGCTGGCGGCGCTGGCGGGCGCAGAAAAAGGCCTTTCGCTACGCGTCGGAAACCCCGGCGGCGTAAACGCGCCCGGTCACGGAGCCGCCTGGATTTTCAACCGCAGAAACCGCTGCGCCTGCCCGGTGCTGACCACGGTGTCCGTCACTTTCACCGTCTGCACGAGTCCGTCATCCATGAGGATTTGCTCGGTCACTTCGCCGGGGTTCGCGGCGCGAAAAGCGGTGACCGTGTCCGCGACCTCGATGGCATAGACGACCGTGCTCGGCGGTTTCAGCCGGGTGTAAGTGGTGGTGAGGTGGCCGTTCTCCAGCGCGGTCGCGGGCGGGGGACCGCCGTCGGGCGCGACCGGGTCGGTGCCGAGCGCAAACTCCGCGTAATTCGTGCGCCCGTCGCCGTCCGGGTCATCGCCCAGCGTGCCGATGCCGGGGTGCCGCGCGAGCCATGCCGTGGCGGTGTCTTTCGCCGCTACGATCACATCATCCGTGCCCGTGAGCGCGCTATCACTGGCCGCGAGGCGCAGCGTGTAGAGGCCGGGGAGGGAAAAAGCGGCGCTGGTCGCGAGCGCGTTCGCCGGCGTAAAGCTCGCCACGCCCGGCCCGCTCACTTGGCTCCACGCAAAGGTCAGGGTGAGCGGGGGATCGGGCTGCCCGTCGTCAGTCGCCGTGCCCGTGAGATTCACGCCCGAGACATTGCCCGCCCCGTCCGCGACCGCGTTCACGAGCGGCGCGACGTTCGGCTCATTCTGGCCGGGCGAACCGCCGGTGTTCACGCTCGCGCGCCAGTTCGCTGCGTTGTTGGGCGCGGGGTTGGTGTTGCGCTGCACGGGCACCAGCGACTTGCCGCCGCCGTCCGCCGCGCCCGGCCACGGCGCGCTGTCGCCATAGGCCACGGAAAAGATGGCGGTGTTGGCCGCGTCAGCCAGCGTCACGGTCTCGCCGCCGTTGTCCAGCTTGTCGGCGTACTGGCCGGCTAGGGTCACGCCGGGATAGCGCGTGGCAAACTGCGCGGAGTTCTTGGCCAGCACCGCGAAAGCTCCCGGCGTGAGCGTGGCTCCGGCGGGAAAGGCGAAAGTAACTCCCGCGGTGAAATGGATGCCGTTCAGCTGAACCGTCGTGGCACCCACGTTCTTTAGCTCAATGAACTCAAACTCATCGCCATCCGTCGCGCCTTGCGGCAGCGGGTTGTAATGCAGCTCGGTGATGAGGATCGGCACCGTCGCCGTGGCCGTGAAAGTCGCCTCCATCAGCGGGCTCCACTCCGCGTTATAAAGCACGCGCGCTTTTACCACCGTCGTCTGGCTGATCGGGATGGCCGCGCCATAGGCCAGACCCTGCGCCGTGCCCGGCGTGCCGCTGCCCGGCGTCCGCGGGTCCAGGCCGTTGGTCGTGTAATAGATCGTGCCGCCCGCGTTGGCATTGCTGATCGTCAGGTTGATCCCCGTGCCGATGGCCCCGCCGTTTTGGCTGAAGACCGGCGCGACCGTGGCCGGCCACAGTCCCTGCGCGGGGTAAAAGCCCGGCACAAATACGCCGCCGTTCGGATCGTCGAAATGCCCGGTAAACAGCGCGCTGCGCCGGCTCGGCGTGTTCACCAGCGTGCCGGTGGTGCCGCCGCTGAGCGTGTAGCGCGTGGTGTCGCCCTGGCCGTAAAACCAGACGTTGAGGAAAGTGCTCACCGTGCCACTGCCCGTCTCCGTCATGATGGGCTGGACCTGGGCGGCCAGCGCGTTGAAAAGCGCCTGCTTCTTCCCATCGGTCAGCGCGCCGTTGTTAAAGTAATGTTTCTGGATGCGGTCCGCGGCCAGCAGCTTCCATTCGGCGCTGGTGCGCAGCACGGAGTAGAGCAGCTTGGCCGGCACCGTCTCGCTGGCCGGGGTGGTGGTGTAGATGTCATTGAAGATCTTATAGGCCGGATTGCGTCCAAAGCCGCCAAAGCCGCCCTCGCCATCCCATACGGAAAAGCGGAAGACACCGTCCGCCGCCCGCTCGCGATCCATTACGTAGTTATTGCCCGGCCAGTCGGCCATAGCGGCGTCGGCATTGAGCAGGATGTAGTCGGCGAGGTTGGTTACATCCAGGCGCTGCGTCAGGCCTACATAGTCCGCATAGACCGCCATGTTCCTGGTTTTGGCGTAGTTGATCAGCTCGTTGTAGGCCAGCGTGTCGCCGTCCGCGATGACCGTGATGTTGCGCACATCGAAGCTATGCGCGGTGCCGCGGGCTTCCTGAAAGAACGGCTCCCGCGGGCGCTCGCAGATGTTGTAGTAACCCTTGAACAAGCCATTGAGGTAGAAGTTCACAAAGTCACCCCGCACCGTGACCTGACCCATGCTGAGCATGAGCCGCCGGGTGAATTCATCGCGGATGAAAGGGTTGCTGATGTCGTTCTTGCCCGCGCGCAGGCGGATGTTGTCATACTTGGTCACCACCGAGCCGGGCACGAGTGGGTAAGTCAGCGGGCTGGGCCCCAGGTCGTCGCGGAAAAAGAGGTTGAGCTGCGGCTTTTCCGTAGCGCTGGAAGTCCAGCGCGTGTCCGGGTTCGGCGTCCCTGAGTTTTGCATGGCCAGGATGTAGCGCTGCCGCGAGTACGGGCTGCCCGCGCAGCGCAGAAAGGAGCCGGTACGCAGGTCCGCCGTCGCGTCGGTGTGCAGGATCTCAAAGCTGACCGGGCGCTCCGCCGGTTTGCCGGACTGCATGGGCGCGTTGTAAAGGGCCGGGTCTTCGGCGGTAAGGCCCGCATTGCCAGCGAGGAGGCTGGTGGCGTTGGGATGATTGCTCCAGACGCCGCCGGTGTAGTTCAGCGGCCCATTGCCGGAGTTGGTGTTGTTATTCACCACGGCGAAGACGCCGAAGGGTCGGAAGAAGGCCTGCGACCCATCGCCGGTGAGACAGGCCGCGGGCAGGCTCTTGCGCGCGGCAGACTGGTTCACCAGATAGGTGTGGGTGATGGTGGCGGACGGCACCGCGCCCGCGAGAAAGGCCCGCGCGCGCAGCACTGCGCTGACGTTGAAGTTGAGCGGGCTGCTGGCGACGGCGCTCGTGGCTGTGGGCTCGGTGCCGTCCGTGGTATAGCGAATCGTCGCGCCCGCAGTGGCGCAGCTCAGGGTCACGCTTACTGTGGACGGGTAGTGCCGTCCCGGATTGTTCACCGTTGGCACGGCCACCAGGCCGGTGAAGTAGGCTCCAGCGTTAGCCGCGCCCGGCGTCGGCGTGTCGCTGTATTGCAAAGTTCCCCCGGCGTTGCGCGCATAGCTTTGGAAAGCCGTCATCTTCGGATAGCCCGGCGACACCACGCTCACCGGCGCGCCGGTCTGATCGTAAAGACCTAGAAATTCGCCGTCGGCGGACAGCTTGAAGTTCGTATGCAGATAGCCGCCGGGGTTGTCCTTGAGGTCGAGATTGTCCGCAACAATCACGAGATAGCCGCCCGCGGGGATGGTTAGGTTCGGCAGCACCCATTTGGCGGGGATCAGCCCGTCATCGGTGAGAGACCAGTTCAGCAGCGAGACGGCGCTCGCCCCGTTGTTATACAGCTCGATCCAGTCCGCCGCGGTGTCCGGACCGTCGGGTGTGTATTCCTCCTCGTCACTAGACACCGCGGCATCCGGCTCGGCGGTGCCGGCAAAGTATTTCCACGCCGCATTGCTGGCCGCAAAAGTTGTGGTCAGGGCGTTGTTCTTAAGGTCGGCCTTAATCAGGAAGTCGGCGTTGCCCGGCGTGTAGTTATGCGCCTGGACGGCCAGCACATTGTTCCCCGCGACCAGCAGTTTCGAAGCGGCGTCCAGCGTGATGATTTCCGTCTGCACGCTGCCTTGGTCCGCGTCGGCCACCGCGTCATGCGGGGTGTAGGTATTCGCCACGCCGATGCGCCGCCGCGCGACTTCCACGCCATTGATATAAGCGATGAAGCCGTCGTCGTTGCTTACCACCAGTTTCAGCGCCACTGGGTCGGCGGCCTGGGCTGCGGTGACACTGAAAACCAGCCGCGTGTAGAGCGACGGCGTGACATTGAGCATCGCCGCCTGTGTGTTGGTCCCGAGCATGCCCACGCTGCCAAAGCCGTGCGGACCTGCGCCGCTTGCCCAGGTCGCGTCGTCATAACCCAGCCGGCCCCAGAGCACGTTCTGTTTGCCCGCGCCGAGTTGCGTGGGGTCGTACAGATTGCCCGACGGTTCGACTACGCCGGGCAGGTATTTCCACGGGTCATTATAGTTCACCAGCGCCACCGGCGAGGCGCTCGCTATTTGCAGGCTGGCCTTGAGGTAATAGGTCGTGTCGCTGGCACTCGCGTTCAGCAGGTGGATCGCCAGCACGTTATTCCCGGTCACCAGCTTCGTACTTGCCGCCCCGAGGTTGATGGTTTCCTGGTTAGTCGTCGTCGGGATCGGCGCGGTGCCGGCGAAGGCCTCGCGGTTGTAGGCCGGCTGGTCGTGGTAGATGAACTTGTTCACCGGCCCGCCGTTGCGCCGCGCCACCTCGGCGCCATTGAGGTAGGCGACAAAGCCGTCGTTATATTCCACCACGAGCTGCACCTGATCGGGCAGCGCCTGCTGGCCCGCGCTCACGGCAAAGCTTTTCCGAAAGTAAGTCGTCGGCGTCAGATACTGAGTTGCCGGCTGGAGGTTAGTGGCGATGGCCGCCGGGCTGTTGGTCAGCGAGCCATAGCCAAACGGCCCCGGCCCCACCGCCCAACTCGCATCGCCAAACGCCGTGGCATACCAACGTGTGCCCCAGCCCAGGTACGGCACGCCGCCGGCATCCCACCGCAGCAGCCGGTCCGACGACCCGGCCATGATCTCATTGATGACCACATCCGCCCCCGCGGGCGGCACGAGCAGGGCGGCGCAGGCGAGCCAGACGGCCCAGCGGGGGAAGGCGGAAAGGGATGACATGGGAGAAGGTATTCGAGGAATGGTCTGGCGCCAATGCTACGGCACCGGGGTGACGACGCGGTAGAAACGCTGCGCGCCGGCGCCGGGATCGGCCACGGCAACCTCGCGTGCGGCGCTTTCGGCGGCGATGTCGGTGAGTTTGCGCCACGTTGTTGCGGTGAGGGTGTTTTTGTAAAAGACGCTGTAAGTGTGGCCGGGCTGCGCGGTGAAGCGCACGGTGAACGGGCCGCCCGGCGCGCGCTCGGCGGTCGCCTGGAAAAAGCTCGCGCCATCCTGCGGCTCGGTGCCGGCCAGGTACTCATGCACATTGTCGTGGCCGTCGCCGTCCGGGTCGGCGGTATCGCCCGCGATGCCGGGGTTGTTCGCGTCATCGCCGAATTTCTCAAACCGCCAGTTGTCGAGCGGCAGGTCTTCGATGGTGACGGTCGCGCTTTGCTCCGCCAGCCGCAGGCGGTAGTGCGCGCCGGGCAGCGCGGTGAGGGTCACGCTTTCCGCGCCTTCCGCGAGCGTGTCGCCGAGCGGCTGCACGGCGAGCGTGACGCTGGCCGCACCGGCGGGAATGGTGAGCGGCATGCTCAGCGGCAGGTAGTCCAGCCCCGCGCTGGCGCTGCCGCCGAGGGTGAAGGCGACGGTGACGGCCTGGCCGAGTCCCTGCGTGCGCGCAAAGGTCACGCGGCCCGGCCGCGCGCCCATTTCCGCTGCTGCGGGCGCAGCCGCCGTGAGGGTGACGAGCGGCTCTTTCGAGATGGTGAAATGATCCGCAACCACGCCCGCCGAGTTCAGGAATCGGGCGTCGAGCCGGTCGCCCTTCACGTCCAGCACGAGCGAGCCCAGCTGGTGCATTGAGGTAAACATCACCGGATGATTCAGCGCGCCGCCGCCTGTCTGGCCCGAGGAGCCAGCCACCACGTAGACCGCGCCCGCGTGGAGCACGGAATCTTTGCCATAGGCTCCGGTGCCGTCCTCGCGCCCGTCGCCCCCGTCTTTGACCATAGCCGGCGCGAGGGTGGGGGA
Organism: Chthoniobacter sp.; assembly: GCA_031424395.1. Classification (GTDB taxonomy): domain Bacteria; phylum Verrucomicrobiota; class Verrucomicrobiia; order Chthoniobacterales; family Chthoniobacteraceae; genus Chthoniobacter. The sequence goes on along the minus strand of JANPHJ010000113.1, from coordinate 2,432 downwards.
GAGCCCGTAGTGGCCGTCGATGAACTTCGACCGCTCATACGCATGGCTGTGGCCGCCGAGCACGAGATCGACGCCGCCCGCTTCGAGGATCGGCAGCACGTTGGCGCGCATCTCGATGAGTTCGCCCTCGCTGTCGGAATTATGCGAGCCTTTCGAGTATGGGGGGTGGTGCCAGTAGGCGATGATCCACCGCTGCCCCGTGCTGGCGAGATCGTCCGCCAGCCATTGCAGCATCGGGCTGCCCGGCGTGCGCGCCGACTGCATGGAGTCGAGGCAGACGAAGTGAACGTTGGCATAATCGAACGCGTAATAATGCTCCGTACCCGACGCCGTGCCGCCCGCCTCGCCGAAGCGCGGCAGGGTGAAGATGTCGAAGTACGGCGGGTGGTCCGGGTCGTCGTAGGTTTCGTGGTTACCGAGCGTGGACCAGAGCACCGAGTCGCGCAGGAGCGCGGGGTAGGTGTCGAAAACGGCCTGCTGATATTCCGCGTCGGTGCCGCTGCCGTAGGCGTTGTCGCCGAGCATGAGCCACACGTCGTTGTGGGCGAAAAGGGGGGACGCCACGTAGGCGTCGCGCACCGACTCGGCCGAGCCCGACCCATTGCCGCCGGTGCCGGAATCGCCGAGCACCCACACATGCACCGGCGCCGCCGCGCCTAACGGCGGCGCGGTGCGAAAGGTGTGCGCCGTATCGCCGCCTGCAAGCGCCGCCGTGCCGTCGCCGATGGTGTAAAAGTACGCCGTGCCCGGCGTCAGCGCGCTGAGTGTGAGCTCGTGCTCGGTCGTCGCCACGGCGGAGGCGACCAGGCCCGGCTGGTTCGTGGGGCTGGGGCCGAAGGTGACGTGGCTCGCGGTGGCGACGTCCGTGCGCCAGCGGACGGTGACGGCGGACGGTGTGCCCTTTTGCAAATACGGCCCGCGCGTCAGCGACGCGGCGGGCGCGCTCGCCAGCGCCAGCCCGAGAAGTGTGAGAACGCGCAGGGGAAGCGCCGTCATTTTTTCGCCTCCGGCAGCCGCGTGACCGCGGCTCCGATTTTTTCCAGCAGTCCGGCGGCGGCGCTGCCGCGGCGCTCCTCCGGCAGACTCGCCAAAGCGGCGCGCGCGGCCTCCAGCGCCGCGTGGGCCTCGGCCATGCGCCCGGCCGCGGCCAGCACTTCGCCGCGCAGCAGCAGCCAGCGCTCTTTGCGCGGAGCCGCGGCCACCATTAGGTCGATGCGCCCGAGCGCGGCGACGCTGCGGCCCGCCGCGCGATCGAGGTCGATAGCCGGCAGCACCAGCGTGACCAGCGGGCCGAGCCGCGCGATCCCACTGTCGAGCGCGCGCACTGCGTCGTCCTCGCGGCCCGCGCCCGCCAGCGCCTGCGCCTGCTCGATGAACAAGGCCGGCTCAGGCTCGCGCGTGCCCGCAATCGCCAGCGCAAAATCCGCCGCGGCCTCGCTGGCGCGCCCCGCTTTCACCCGCAGCCGCGCGCGTGCCGCGTAAGCCGCGGTCCCGCCTGGCCGCCGCGCGAGGTAGCGCGTGAACGCCGCGTCCGCCTCATCCAGCCGTCCCGCGCCGCTCCAAGCCTCGCCGCGCGCGAGTTCCACGGCGGCCAGCGCGGGATCGAGCGCCGCCGCGCGGTCGCAGTCCGCCAGCGCCGCCGGCCAGTCCGCGTGCGCCGCGTGCAGTCGCCCCCGCAGCAAGTAAAGACCGGGCTTTGCGGGTGACGCCTCGATTTGCCGCGACACCGCGGCAAGCGCCTCCTGGACCTCGCCATGCCCGTGCGCCGCGCCTGCGGAAACGGCCAGGCGGACGGCGGCGGCGAACGCCAGGAAGCGCGAACGGGAGAGGGACATGGGGGGCATGAGTGACGCGCATCCATCGTCCAGCGCCGGGCTTTTTTCAAACCGTGAAAAGCGGCGGGCGGGCGGGGGATTGGGACTTGCCAAAGCGCCGGGCCTTCCGCTAGGGCTGAGGCAGTTCCCCCGGCATGGGGCCGGAGGTTCGAATCAACCGTCAACCGAGGTATCAAAGAAACGCGTATGAAAACAAACCGTCTGCATCTCCAGCCCCGCGCCTTCACCGGCTGCGCGTGCTGCACCATCATCCCCGCGCACATGCTGAAGCAGCTCGCGGAAAACGGCACGCCGCGCCAGCGCCGCCGCGCGCTCGGCACCATGCTGCAAAGCGAGCGGTTGCGCGGGCACCGCGAGATGCTCGCCAGCCTCGGGGCGGTCGCGCTTTCCACGCCCACGGGCGAAAAGCGGCGCACCGTTTACGACGCCAAACAAAAGCCTGTGCTGCCCGGCAAACTCGTCCGCGGCGAAGGCGCCAAGAAGACCGCGGACCGCATCGTGACCGAAGCCTACGACTACTCGGGCGCGGTGTACGACTTCTACAAGAGCGTCCTGGGCCGCACTTCCGTCGATGACAAAGGCATGCGGCTCGACTCG
>JANPHJ010000112.1:0-40042 GCA_031424395.1 Chthoniobacter sp. | reverse complement strand
TTCGACTACGCGAGCCTCAACAGCAGCGACGCAGCCCACCAACCTGTGCCGCTCGCGCGCGCCGGCGGCGGCGGCGAAACCATGAGCTACCAGATGCTCCAGCCGCAGGAACTGAACGAGGTGGAAAAGCTCTCGATCCTCTTCCTCAGCGAGGCCCACGGCGCCATGGTCCGCGAGGTGGAGCCGCCGACGCAGTGAGGAACCGATGACAGTACGGCGGGCGGAGGTGGTTGGGCTCCGGGTGGAGCACTCGACCCGAGTGCTGCGCCCGGCGACCCGCCGGGTGCATCGAGGGAGCGCGGCATTTGTACAGCGCTCTCCGCAGTGGACGCGATCCATCACGTTCTCGGCGGGTCGCCGAGAACAGCACTCGGGTCGAGTGCTCCACCCGGAGCCCCGCCGCCTCCGCCTGCGGTAGAGTCAGCGGTTCTTCACTCCGCCATTGTCGCAAAGCCTCGAATGGCTGCGTTCAGAATGACGGCAGGTATTTGGGGCGCTTCGCGCGAGGCGGCGCGAGTTCCGATTCGACGGCGCGGGGAGCGTGCGTAGATTTCGGCGCATGAAACGCGTCTTCGGCATCGAAACGGAATACGGGATCACGGTCGATGGGCTGGAGGGGCTGGATGTGGTGCGGGAGTCCATCGAGATCGTGCGCAGCTATACGGAGCACGGGGCTTCGATGAAGTGGGACTATCAGCTCGAAGATCCGCATCAGGATGCGCGGGGCTTTCGCGCGAAGGAGCTACTGCAGGACACGGATGAGGCCGCGTATTTCGAGCTGGATCGGGCGCGGCCGCTGTCGTTCGAGGAGATCAAAAGCGATCTCGTGCTGAGCAATGGCGCGCGGTTTTACAACGACCACGCGCATCCGGAATACTCGACGCCGGAATGCACGACGCTGGCCGAGCTGGTGGCGCAGGACAAGGCGGGCGAGCGCATCCTGGCGGAGTGCGCGAAGCGGCGGAACACGCATCTGCCGGCGGGCTGCGAGGCCCGGCTGTACAAGAACAACACGGATTTCGTGGGCCACAGCTACGGCTGCCACGACAACTATCTGATGCGGCGCGATGTGCCGTGGGAGCGGCTGGTGCGGGAGGTGGTGCCGTTCCTGGTGACGCGGCAGATTTTCGCCGGTGCGGGCAAGATGGGTGTGGAGGGTGAGGATGCGGCGGGGCAGCCGGGCGTTTTCCAAATCGCGCAGCGGTCGGATTTTTTCACGGTGCTGTGCTCCATCGATACGATGAACCGCCGCCCGCTGGTCAACACGCGCGATGAGCCGCACGCGGATGCGGAGCTGTACCGGCGGTTTCACGTCATCATCGGCGACGCGAACATGAGCCAGTTTGCGACCGCGCTGAAGATCGGGACGACGGCGCTGGTGCTCGATCTCATCGAGCAGGGGAAGGCGCCGGTGCTCGAATTTGCGAACCCCATCGAAGCGACGAAGGCGATCAGCCGGGACGAGAGCTGCGCGTGGCTCGTGGAGCTGCGGGACGGGCGGAAAATCCCGGCCATCGACGTGCAGCGGCGGTATCTCGGCGCGGCGCGGGAGCATTGCGCGGCGGATGCGGAGACGACCTGGCTGCTGCGCGAATGGGAGGCGGTTCTGGACGATCTGGCCGCGGATTTCTGGCGTTGCCGCGACCGGCTGGACTGGGTGGCGAAAAAGTTTTTGCTCACCACTTTCCAGGAAAGCGAAAAGCTCGCGTGGACGGATCCGTGGCTGCAATCCATCGACCTCGAATACCACAACGTCTCGCTGGAAAACGGGCTCTATTACGAGCTGATGCGCGAGGGCCAGATGCGGCGCATCGTGAGCGAGGACGATATCCGGCGTGCGATTTTCTATCCGCCGGAAACGACGCGCGCCTTTTTCCGCGGACGCGCGGTGGCGCGGTTCAACCGGGAGATCGAGACGATCCAGTGGGATGAAATCGCCTTCGCCTCGAACGGCACGCGGCGCACCGTGGCGCTGCCGCATCCGGCGCATGACGAGTGGGTGGACCGGGTGAACGCGGCGATCCGCGGCGCGCGGACGTTTGCGGAGATGACGGCGGCACTGGGGTAGGGGACTACGGCTGGATGCGCGGCCGCACGCGCGGCGGGCGCAGCGCGGTGCGGCCACCGGCGCGGCGGCGGAGCGGGTCAAAGATTTCGTCGAGCCCATCGACTTTCATTTGGTGAACCATGCGCAGCAGCTCGCCGAGCCGGCCTTGCGGGAAGCAGGCCTTGCGCGCGAACCACGCGAGATACTCGACCGGCAGGTCGTAGAGCGGCACACCGCGCGGCGGAAAATGGGCGGGGCCGAATTTGCCAAACGGCATGCGCCCCGTCGCGAGGTCCGCGAGGTCGGCGGCCATGAAATCGCGCAGCCGCTCCTCGTCCATCGCGCGCTATTTCGCCGCCGGCACGCGGAGCTTGAGATTGCGAAAGGCGATCTCGTCGCCGTGATCCTGGAGCAGGATGGGCGACTTCGCCTTCACCCCGAAGTTCGCCGCCTTTGCATATTTGCTCTTCGCGATCCGCGCCTTCAGGTCGTCGCTGCCCATTTCAAACTCCACCGTCTTCACCCCGTTCAGCCACTGCTCGACATGCACGCCCTGGACCAGCAGCCGGCTCTCGTTCCATTCGCCCACGGGCTTCACCTTCCGCTCGGCGGACGGCTCGATGAGATCATACAGCGCTGCCGTCTGGTGCAGCTTCCCGCCGCGGATCCCGTCGGGATGTTTCTCGTCGTCGATGAGCTGGTATTCAAAACCCAGGTCTTTCGCCGGATCGACCAGATTGTATTTCACCCCGCTGTTCCCCACCTCGCCGACCTTCCACTCCCACGTCAGCTCGAAGTTTTCGTAAGCCTCCGCCGTCACGATGCTGCCGCCGCCACCCCCCTTGGCGTGCTGCAGCGTGCCGTCCACCACCGTCCAGCCTTTCTCGGGAAACTCCGGCTTGCCCAGGGCCACCCAGCCCGCCGGCGTCTTGCCGTCAAAGAGCAGCTTCCACCCGGCGGACTTCTCCGCCTCGTTCAGCGTATTGGGCTCGCGGGCGAAAGCGGCGGCGGCGAGCAGCGGGACGGCGGTGAGAATGGAGAGAAAAATATGGCGCATATGGGTGCGCCGATAGTCGGCCAACGCCCCGCCACCGCCAGCAAAATCCCGCGCCTTCGCCCCCCCAACTGCGTCATCTGCGGTTCATTCCTCTGCGGTTTCACCACAGCCCCAGCGCCACCAGCCGCGCAAACGCCGCCAGCGTATTCGCGTCGCAGATTTCCCCGCTCGCGATCATCCCGCAAAACTCCTCCCGCGTGAACGCCCGGCATGCCGTGATCGCCTCGCTCGCATCGTGCGCATGGCCCTGCGCGCTCGCCACCACTGGCCGCGCCAGCAGCAGATGACTGTGCTCATCGGTAAAGCCGCAGCTCGGAAAAAAATGCCCCAGCGCCACCACTTCGCCGCCCGCGGCCAGCTCGTAGCCGCTCTCCTCCCGCAGTTCCCGCAGCCCGGTCGCCCGGATCGCATCCGCCTCCGCATGATCGTCGATCTGCCCCGCGGGAAATTCCCAGATCGTCGCCCGGATCGGCACCCGCTCCTGCCGCACCAGCAGCAGCCGCCCGTCCCCCGTCACCGGCGCCACCACCACCGCCGCCTTGCGCTGTGTCACCGTCCAGGTGAAGGGCTCCGCCCGCGTCGGCGACGTCACCGTCGCCCGGTGCACCTCCAGATACGCGTTGGCGAAAAGCATTTCATCGGCATGCGTGCGCCAGCCGTCGGCATCCTGGATGAAGTGGTGAAAAGCCATGCGCCCTCGTCTCGCACAAATCCCCGATCGTCCACAAGCGCGAAGCATCGCGCCGTCGTTGGACCGCGACCGGACCGCACTGCGAACGCTCCCGCAACTCCGCTAAATATGACGGCAGTTTTCAAAGAGACTCACCAACGTCCTCCCAAATCCCCTCCCTGCCCGGCACGCTCCCTGCATACTTTTTTCATAACTTCCACAACAACCACCCCTTCATGACCGCCAAACACATCCTCCTCGTCCACGAAGACCGCCTCCTCGCCAATATGTACCGCGAGCGCCTCGAAGACGGCGGTTTTACCGTGGACTCTGCTCGCACCGGCGACGACGCCCTCCGCGCCATCGCCCAGCACCGTCCCGACCTCGTCGTCCTCGACTCCGTCACCCCCGCGCCCGCCCCCGCCCAGCTTATTGCCACCCTCCGCCGCGACGCCGCCACCCGCGATCTGCCCGTCGTCTGCCTCCCCACCTCCAGGCTCCAACTCGCCGAAGACGCCGAAAGCGCCGGTGCCACCCGCGTCCTTGCCCGCACGTCTAATCCCATGGCCGAGCTCATCGACGCCGTCGAGACCACCTTCGGCCTGGAGCGCACCGCCCTCCTTTCCAAAGGCCTCACCTTTCGTCCCGACCAAAGCTGGATCACCATGGGTCTCGACAGCGCCCCTCACACCATCACCGCCCTCCGCCGCTCCCTCCACGGCCTCAGCCGCGATGTCGCCGATACCGCCGCCCTGCGCGACCTCTTCCAGCACATCCACGGACTCGCCGAGCAGATGGCCATGCTCGGCCAGCGGCCCCTCTTCCAGTTCACCTCCGCCCTTGAGGCCCTCGTCTTCGACCTCATCCAGCTTCCCGGCCAAATCAATCCCTCTACCCTCCGCACGCTCGGCCAGGCCCTCGACTTCTTCTCCACCTTCCTCCAAGAGCCACACCGCAGCCGCGCCCGCGACGCCGCCGCCGCCCGCGTCCTCATCGTCGATGACGAAGACGGCGCCCGGAAAATCATCACCGCCGCCATGCGCCTCGTCGGCCTCCAAGCCCTCACCGCCGACGCCCCGGCCACCGGCCTCACCGCCCTCGCCAGCCAGCCCTTTGACCTCATCTTCCTCGATGTCGGCCTCCCCGAGATGACCGGCTTCGACCTCTGCACCCGCACCCGCGCCTTCCCCCAGCACGAGAAAACCCCCATCGTCTTCGTCACCGGCATGAGCACCTTTCAAAATCGCGTCCAGTCCAGCCTCAGCGGCGGCCAAGACTTCGTGGGCAAACCATTCAACATCGCCGAACTCGGCCTCAAAGCCCTCCTCTGGGTCTTCAAAGGCCAGCTCGGGCTCGTCTGAGCGGCTGCGAAATACGCCCCGTTCAAGAAGTTTTATCCGCAGTTCGCCGATTGACGCCGACCATCGGCTTGAGAAATCTTTCAATCCGTGCAATCTGCGGATTTTCTCTAGACCCCTTTGAGTGGGGGCCTGCCGCCTGCTTTTTTAGCACGATGAACAATTAGGGCACTACGCGTTTTGTCGGCCGTTCCCCCGTTCCCCCCGCGTCCCTCGTGGCTGCATCACGCCCGGCCCGCTGAACGAAAACCCGACACTTTGTCGCCGATCCCACCGGCCGCACCCTTGATACTTGGTCCTTTGCCCCTCATCTTTTCCCCCCACTCGTCTCTCCGTGTCCCTTCGCAATCACACGCTAAATCCGGGACCTCCTCCAGCCTCTCTCCGCCTCCCGCCAATACGCCGGCCCGCCGTGTGCTCATCCATAAGCCTTCCATCCACGTATGCGCTTTACAAAATTTACGAGATCTGAACAAATTTTTATTGAATACCCCTTGCACACTGTCCAAAACCAAACCACATACCCACTAATGAAAACTTCCTCCTCCCTGCGAATCCGCCCCCTCGCCACCGCGATTTTCTGCACACTGGTTGTGTCGTTGGCCCCCGTCCTCCGGGCGCAAACCACCGCGACAACCGTGCCGGTGGGGTTCGTTACTGTGACGATTGCTGCCGCGCCGAATGCAACATCTCCGAAGCTGACACCTGTGTCCGTTCCGCTCTATCGAACTGCGGACTACTCGGCTGCGGTCACAGCCTTGAATACCTCAACCCAATTCACACTGTCCGGTTCTTTCACCGCATCAGCCTTTGTTACGACGCCGCATTTCGTGCGAGTGAAAACCGTAGCCAATGTTGCTGATGCTGTAAACATTGGGAAGGCGTTTTTGATTTCTGCAAACACGACGACCCAATTGACCGTTGTGCTTCCGAGCGGCGTGACGAACATAAACACACAGATTCACGTTGGCGACACCTGTGAAGTTCTTCCGGCAAATACCCTTGCTAGTGTCTTTCAAACTGCTCCTACCATTCTTAAATCTGACCCGGACGCTTCGAAGGCAGATAATGTGCTGCTTTGGAATGGAACTACATGGAGTACTTTCTACCATGACGGTTTTAGTTGGTTGAATGACGCCCTTGGGTTTGACTCTCAGGATAACGCTGTGATCTATCCTGACGAGGCTGCGTTTGTTGTGCGCAGGGGGACATCATCCGTACCGTTGACGATCATGGGAACCGTCCCATCGACTACGGAACAGACGGACTTTGCCGGAGGAACGGTTGCTCAACCCGGGCTCACGTTTATCTCCAACAGATTTCCCACTAACGCGACGTTAGTGTCTTTGGGGTTACAAAGCATTCCTGGCTGGATCAGTGGCGGCGATGCTTCTGCTGTTGATAATGTGCTCATTTGGAGCGGAACGAATTGGGGCGTTTACTATTTCGATGGTTTTAACTGGATTAACGATGCCCTTGGTTTTGATCCGCAAGACAGCACGGCAATTTCGGCCGCTTCCGGGGTTTTTATTATTCGTAAAGGCGTTAAAAAAATCCTGACACAGAATCTTCCTTATTCTCTCTAACGTAATATCTCTTCTTTAAATTAACTAAAGCTTTGAAAACACAATTCCTCCTCTTAACATTTTGCAGCTTATTTGTTGCAGCTCAGCCCTCAAATGCTGCGACAATTTTGACCTATAACTTAACGTCAGGGGGCAAGACACTGTTCAACAGTGACGGAACAACGCCCTTAACAGGCGGACCATTGGTAAATGTAAACGACGGAGAAGTTATTCAACTCGGCTACTATACATTGGCGACTGCAGCTAATTTGTTTGCCGGAACATGGACTCCCTTCGCTTCCTCACATAATATAGGCAATGATTTGGCGGAGTTTGGAACCGTTGGCACAGGTGCCGGGGCTAATCCGGCAACTCAAAATAGGTTTTCGTTTGGCTTTACTGTTGACTCGACTTTCGCCAATCCGCCTCCGGGTACCTTATTGGCCATTCGAGTTTACAACGGTTTAACTCTTCCCACTTCGACGTTCTTTCAGGGTATTGCGAGCACCGACTGGCTTTCTGGGGCTCTGGCGGAACCGCCAAGCAACTCAACAGTTACCCTGAACTTCGCCAACACAAACGCAAAATTGCAATCTACTGGAGCGCTTCCTGGGACAGCAATTAGCACGACTATTCCCACTGCTGCTGCCCCCGAGCCTACTTCGGCTGCGCTCCTGATGGTTGGCTTGGTTTCGCTGGCTGCGCGTCGGCGGCGGGCTGTTAAGGTGTAAAGCGTTTCACACCACTCACCAACTTCGCGAAGGCAAGCCTCACGGCTTGCCTTCGTGCTTTCCGGGCTTAGCTTCCGCGCGAGATGCCCCAGTTCAAATACCTCGCCCGGAAACCCGACGGCAAGCTGATCGACGGTGTGCTGACGTGCAACGACCGTGCAGCGGCCATTTTCCAAGTGGAGCAGGAGGGCGGCGTGCCGATCAGGATCGAACCTGTTGTTACCGCCGCTGGTTCCCTCGCCAAACCCGCCACCTCCCCCGCCGCGCGCAAAGCCCCCGCCGACCAAACGCCCCCCGCCACCCTCGCGCCTGGCGAGATCACCTCCCTTTCCCACACCCACCAGCACCTTTTCACCGAGCAGCTCGCCCACCTGCTCACCGCCGGGATGACCCTCGACGAAGCTCTCGGTGTCCTCGAAAAACGCCTCAAGCAGCCCAAGCTCCACGGCCTCTCCGCCGGTCTGCACCGCGCCCTCGTCGATGGCCGCAGCCTCTCCCAAGCCCTCCGCGATTACCCGCGCATCTTTTCGCCCCTCTACGTGAACCTCGTCTCTGCCGGCGAGGCCAGCGGCGCGCTCCCGGAAATCCTCAAGCGCCTCGTCCGCCATCTCGCCGCCGTGAAATCCCTGCGGGACCGCGTCTCGCAGGCCTTGATGTACCCCGCGGTGCTGGTCGTGGCCGGCATCGGCCTCATCCTCATTTTCATGACCGTGATGGTGCCGAAGCTCACCGAGTTTTTTAAAGGCACCGGCCAGCCGCTCCCCGCCGCCACTCGTCTGCTGGTGAATGCGAACTGGCTCATCGTCCACTACTGGTGGGCCGCCGGGCTCCTCCTCGGGCTCGGTTATGGCGGGTGGAAAACCTACACCGCGACCACCGACGGACGCCGCGCGTGGGACTACTTCACCTGGCGCATCCCGCTGTACAGCCGCATCATCCGCTTCCGTTTTTACGCTCAGTTTGCCCGCACCCTCGGCACGCTGATGGAAAACGGCGTCACCCTCCTGCGCTCGCTGGAGTTGCTCGAGGAAATCTCCGGGAACGAACATGTACGTCTCCGTATGATTGAGGTGCGCAAGGCGGTCATCGACGGCGCGACGCTTTCCGTCGCGCTCGACGAGCAGAAAATTTTCCCCGAGCTGTTCATCGACATGATGTCCGTGGGCGAGCAGACGGGAAAATTTGGCAACACCATGCAGATGGTCGCCGATGTCTATGAGCGCGAGCTCGACCAGCAGATCCAGATCGTCTCCACGCTCATCCCGCCGCTCGTCATGATCGTCATCGCGGCCATCGTCGGCCTCGTCGTCTATGGCATCATGAGCGCCGTCTTCGGCCTCACGCAGGGCTTGAACACCCGTGTCCACTAGCATAAAGGAACGCGCCCTCCAACCCTCCTCCTTTTGATTTCTCGTTCCCACCTCCTCGGTCTCCGCAGCGTCATCGCCCTGCTGCTGGCGCTTGGGTCGCTGCGCGCTCAGGAACTCCGCGAGCAGCCCACGCCTTTTTCCGTCTGGCTGGACTTCCGTGCCCTCGCCTCCGCCAGCCCCCCGCACCTCGCCCTCCCCATCTGGTTTGCCTCGCTCGGCACCGAGCGCACCGCCGCCCGCGACGGCGCGCCGGAGAAAACCGTCTTCCGCCTCCACTTCCGTCGCGTCGGCGACCTCAATAACTCGCTCCAGTTCCGCCTCTTCTTCGACGACCAGCCCGGTGCCGCACCCACCCTCATCGGCTGGACCGAAACCGGCGCGGCCCGTTTCGCCCGCGGCCCCTTTGGCACCGGCCTCGCCCTGCCGACTTCGGAAAACCTCACCCTCCCCATGGACGGCGTCGATTACATCGACATCGCGACCTTCGGCGACGGCAGCAATATCCGCGGCGTCTTCCTAGCCTCCCTCAAGCGCGCAGAAATCCAGCACACCCTCGACTACCCCGCGCCCGCGGAGGTCGCCGACGCCTTCGACAATCTCCCCCCGTCGCCCCTCAATGCCGATGACTACAGCCTCTACGGGCGGGTGAAAGCCTCGCTCGATCCCGGCGTGATGAAACTCACCCCGCGCGAGACGCCCGCTGGCTCCTGGGAATTCGAGCTGCAATCGCCCCCGCTGACCGCCTTCGTCACCTTCGAAGTGCTCGACGCCGACGCCCTTGCGCCCATCGAAATCACCATCAACGACCGCCCCCTCGGCCCCGTCTCCGTCCACCAGCCGGACCTCGCCGACCCCGCCTACATCGGCCTTGTCCGCCCGCTCGACCGCGACATGCGCTTCCGCTACGCGGGCTGGCTGCGGGCGCAAAAAGCGATCCCCGGCTCGGCCCTGCGCGCCGGTTTGAACAAAGTGGTCCTCCGGCTGACTAATGATTCCGGCCCGGTCGCCGTGCGGACCGTGGAACTGCAGCTCAAATACAACTCGCCCTCGCTCGACTACAACCTCGCCCCCAACACCCCATGAAAACCTCCCTTCGCAAAAACTCGGGCTTCACGCTTTTGGAAATCATGCTTGTGGTCGTGATCATCGGTCTGCTCATTGGCATGGCCGTGAAAATGACGTTCGGCCGGCTGGAAGAGGCAAAAATCATCCGCGCCCGCGGAGATCTTGAACAGTTGAAGACCGGACTGCTGATGTATAGCAGCACGAGCCGTAATTTCCCGACGACCGAGCAGGGCTTGAAAGCACTCCTCACCAAACCGGAGGGTGCCAGCAACTGGCGGCCGCAGATCGAGTCGTCCAGCCAGTTGATTGATCCTTGGGGCAAGGATTACCAATACGCCGTGCCCGGCACCCACAATCCCAAGAGCTTCGACCTTTTCTCCCCCGGCCCCGACGGCCTGCCAAACACCGCCGACGACATCGGCAATTGGGAGTCCACCACGAACTAGGAGTGTGCCGGCTCGGCCGCGGGCTCGAGGACGGCGCGGACGAGGGCGGTGAGCTTGGCGGAAAGGTAGGGCTTGGGCAGGTAGTTGCGGCCTTCGTCGAGCGGCTGGGCGCTGGCGAATAGCTCGGTGCTGTAGCCGCTGGTGTAGATGACTTTGAGCTGCGGGCGCTCGGCGAGGAGCTGCTGCGCGAGTTCCAGGCCGCTCGCGCCGGGCATGATGATGTCGGTCAGGAGCAGGTCGATGTTTTCGCCCTGCTCCTGCCAGACCGCATAGGCGGCCTCGGCGTGCCCGGCCTCGATGACGCGGTATTGATGGTGCACGAGCACTTCTTTCACGAGGCTGCGGACGGCATCGTCGTCTTCTACGACGAGGATGGTGTACTCGCGCAGGGTGGGCTCGGGGAAAAAGAACTCGGGCACGACCGGCTCGGCGAGGCGGTGGGTGACGGGCAGGAAGACGCGGAAGGTGGAGCCGTGGCCGACCTCGGTGGCCACGTCGATCCAGCCGTCGTGCTGCTTGGTGATGCCATAGACGGTGGCGAGGCCCATGCCGGTGCCTTTGTCCACGGCCTTGGTGGTGAAAAAGGGCTCGAAGATGCGGCTGCGCGTGGCGGGGTCCATGCCGGTGCCGGTGTCGGCCACGCTCAGGCAGACGTAGTCGCCGGGGGCGATCTCGGGATTTTTTTCCGCATCGGCTGGGGTGAAAACGGTGGTACCAGTCTCGATGGTGATGCGTCCGCCGCGGGGCATGGCGTCGCGGGCGTTGATGGTAAGATTCAGGATGATCTGCTCGACGCCGGTCTGGTCGGCCCAGACGGCGGGGAGCGGTTCGGCAAAGGCGCTGCGCAGCTCGACCTGCTCGCCCATCAGGCGGCGGAGCATGGCGGTGAGGTCGCGGATCAGGGTGTTTAAAACGAGCACGCGCGGGCGAATGATCTGGCGGCGGCTGAAGGCGAGGAGCTGGCGGGTGAGGTCGGCGGCGCGGTCGGAGGCGGCGGAGATTTCGCGGAGCGAATCGGTCAGGTCGGTGCTGCGGCCGGGCAGGCCGAGCTGGAGGCTGGCGTGGCCTTGGATGATGGTCAGCAGGTTGTTAAAATCGTGCGCCACGCCGGCGGCGAGCTGGCCGACCGCTTCCATCTTCTGCGCCTGGCGCAGCGCGCCTTCGAGCTGCAGGCGCTCGGAGACATCCACGACCATGACGAGCAGATGCGCGACGCCGGCGATGCTTAACCGCTCGATGGTCACGAGGGCGGAACGCAGTTCGCCGCCTTTCGTACTGATCTGCGCCTCGACGTCGCGGACGGGCTTGTTTTCCAGCACCTGGCTGACGATGCGGACCTCGTAGTCGAGGCAGAGGCGGAGCTCGAGCGGGGTGCGGTCGATGAGTTCGCCGCGGGAAAAGCCGGTCATGGCGACGAAGGCGTCGTTCACGTCGATGAAGCGCTGCTGGTGGAGCGACTGGATGGCGAAGGGGATGGGGCTGGCGCGAAAGGCTTTGGCGAAGCGCTCCTCGGAGCGGCGCAGCTCGCCGTTGCTGGCCTCCAGCTCGCGGGTGCGCGCGGCTACGGCGCGGTCGAGCGTGGCGAGCTGGCGCTGGGCCTGCGCGGTGACGTGCCACTTTTTCGTGAGCGCGTGGGCGAGTTGGAGGACCTCGATGTTGTCGAAGGGTTTCTTGAGGATGACGAGGTTGTCGTTGACCCCGAGCTTGGCGGTCATCTTTTCCCACGAGTAGTCGGAATAGGCGGTGCAGACCACGATCTGGAGCGCGGGATCGACTTCCCACAGCCGCGCGATGGTCTCCACGCCGTCCCAGCCGGGCGGCATGCGGACATCGACAAAGGCCATGGCGTAGGGGCGGTCCGTATCAAGGGCGGCGGTGACTTTGTCGAGCGCCTCGCGGCCTTGGTGGGCGGAGGTGAGGGAAAATTCCGTGAGCTCGGCGGCGGCCGGCGCGTCGAAGAGGATGGACTCGACGGCGGCCAGCCCGGCGGCTTGGGCGGTGGGGCCGACGAGGATTTTTCGGAAGTCCTCGTGGATGGCGGGGTTGTCATCCACGAGGAGGATGCGGTTGTTGAAGTCGGCGGTCATGGGGTGGTGGTCGGGGCGATCGGGAGTTCGAAAACGAAGGTGGCGCCGAGGCCGGGGCCGGGGCTCTGCGCGAGCAGCCGCCCGCCCATCTGCTGGGCGGCCAGGGCGGCGCTGTGCAGGCCGAAGCCGTGGCCGTTTTTGCGCGTGGTAAAACCGTGCGAAAAAATGCGCGTGAGATTTTCCGCCGGAATGCCCGCGCCGCTGTCGGTGATGCGGATGACCACGCGGTCCGCGCCGTCCGGGGCGATGCAGATGGCGAGCCGCTTGGCGTCGGCGCCGCCCTCGTCCATGGCGAGCGTGGCGTTGCGGATGATGTTGATGAGGATTTGCAAAACCTTGTGCTTATCTACGGCGGCCGGCGGGACGGCTGCATAGGCGCGCACGACGGTGACGCCGTGGCGCACGAGGCTGTCCACGTTCAGCCGGAGGGCGTCCTCGACGAGCTCGTGCAACGGCAGCAGCTCGACGACGCCGGAGACGCGCGCGTAGGTCTGCTGCATGGCCACGATGTCCTTGATGTGCTCGATGTTTTTGGTGAGCAGCTCAAGCTCGTCGCGGGCGGTGCGGCGCTCGCCGTCGAGATGCTGGCTGAGGTCGGCGAGGTAGCCGGGGAGCAGGCGGCCTTTGGGGTCGTGCGCAAGGAAGTCCGCGAGGCCGCCGTTTTGCGCGCGAAGCAAGGCGGTGGCTTTGACGAGGTTTTCGGTTTTTGACTGGCCGAGGCGCTCGGAGATGAGGTTGGCGGAAACGTTCACGCTGTTGAGCACGTTGCCCACATTGTGCAGCACGCCGGTGGCGATCTCGGCCATGCCGGCCTGGCGTGAGGCGTCCATGAGCTGTTGCTGCGCGCTGTGCAGTTCGAGTTCGGCGCGTTTGCGCTCGGCGATCTCGTGGAGCAGCGCAGTGTCGCGGGTCTGCACCTGGTCGAGCATGCTGTTAAAGGAGTCGGTGAAGGAGCCAACCTCATCGTCCGTGACTTTGGCCGCGCGCACAGAGTAGTCGTTTTTTGAGGCAATGCGGCGGGCGGTGTCGGCCAGGTTTTTGATCGGCCCGAGGATGACGGCCTCGAGTTTCGACGAGACGAGCACAGCGACGAGAAAGGAGATGGCCAGCACGCCGAGGATGGTCCCGGCAAAAAAACGGTGCAGCTGGGCGGCCTGGCGCGCGTAGTCGGCGTGCAAGTAGAGGGTGCCGATGCGCTCGCGGTCGAGGATGATGGAGTGGACGTAAAGCAGGTCAAAGCCGTCGTCGCGGAAGCCGGCATCGGGCGGCTGCTTCGGATCGTGGTAGCGGTGGGTCTCGCCCACGGCGGCGAGCGACTGGCCGTCCGCCAGCACCACTTCCGCGCCGGCGATCTGCGGCTTGGCTTTGAGCGCGGTGAGGATTTCGCGGGTGTCGTCGTCGTTTTGAAACTGCACGGCGGCGGTGCTGTTGCTGGCGATGATCTCGGCGACGGCGATGAGGTCGCGCTGGAAGTCGCGTTTGAAATTAAAAAACTGGAGCGCGAAAAGCGCGCTCGTGGCGACGCCCAGCGCAGCGGTGCAGGTGGCCAGCACGACGAGGCGCAGTTTGCGCTGGATGGGCAGATGGCGGAGGCGGTGAAACATGGCGGTCTAGGGCGAGGTGACGGGCGGGAGCCGGGGTGCGCCGTTCGCGGAGTAGGAAACGGGCAGGAGCTTGGAGCTGACTTTCAGGCGCTCGCGGCTGGCGTTGCCGAGGTCGATCTGAAACCGGGTCGCGCCCTCGACACTGATGAAACTGATGACGCCGCCGCTGCGCAGGAAGTTGTCGCTTTCACCGACGCTGAGGATGCCTTCGTGGCGCAGCTCGTAGAGCACGGTGCCGAGCCGGTCGCGCTCGGAGCGGCTGACGAAGACGAGATGGCAGCCGGCGAGTTCGGCCTTGTTCGCGAGGTGGCGGATTTCCACGGGGCGGTCCTTGATGCGGCGGCTTTGAAAGGACTCGCGCAGGAAGTCGGTGATCTCGTCCGACCCGTACACGCCGATGATGAACGGCGACTCCGCCGACGGGAATTTTTTCGGCGGCCAGTCGATGAACTTGGTGAAGGAGTAAATCTGCGCGGCCTTTGTCTGGTATTCGGAATCAACCTCCGGCCCGGCGCGGCTCGGCGCGGCCCAGCCAGCGATGAGCGCGAGAAGCAGGGCCAGAAATTTCCGGATGCTCCCGAGGGCGGCGGCGTGTGATGAAAACATCGGTCGGTCGGCGGTCTAGCCGCGGCGTTCGGGGCGTGACGGCAGGCGGTGTTTTTGAGCAGTGGACATCAGGAATTTGCGCGGGCTGGCTCAGAGGAAAGCAGCCGTTATGCCGGGAGGGGGCGCGCTCGCAGATTTGGGAGCGCGTGGGTGAACCACGGATTGGGCGGATTTCACGGGTCGTCGGGTGGCAAGAATCCGTGGCCTCCGGGAAATCCGCGCAATCCGTGGTTCAAAAAACCAGCCTTGGCGAAGGCGGTGCGCTCGTTTCAACCGCCCGCGACGATGCGGACGATTTCCACGCGGTCGCCGTCGGCCAGCGGACGCTGCGGCCACTCGTCGCGGCGGAGGGCTAGGCCGTTGTGCTCGACGAGGGTGACGGGCGCGGGCAGGCCGAGTTCGGCGACGAGCGCGGCGATGTCCGCGGCGGCGACGGTGCGCGGGTCGCCGTTGAGGACGATTTTCACGAGGCGAGGATGGCGCGGTCCCAGTCCTTCCACACGGCCTCGAAACCGCGCGCGCGGAGCAGCGCGGCGACTTCGGCGGGCGAGCGGTCGTCGGCGATTTCAAACTGCGCGGTCGCGCCGGCATCGGCGTCCGAGTCGGCGGGCGCGAGCGCTTTGCCGCGGACGGTGAGGTGCAGATCGGCGCGGCCCTGGCCGGTGTAGCCGCCGGGCTCGGTGTGGCTGCCGGCGCTCATCATGGTGATGCCGAGGGGCAGGAGCGCGTCGCGCAAAGGCGCGGGCTCGCGCGTGCTGAGGACGATGCCGGTCTGCGGAAAGCACAGCCGCAGCGCGCAGATGAGCTGGATGAAATCGCGATCGGCCAGCGGGTGCGCCGGCGCGAATTCGCCCGCGCACGGCCGCAGCCGCGGCAGGCTCACCGTGAACTGCGCCCGCCAGCACACGCGCAGCAGATGCTCCAGATGCGCCGCCAGCGCGACCGCCTCTGCGCGCCACTCCGCGAGGCCAAACAGCGCGCCGATGCCGATGCGCCGGAACCCGCCCGCGTATGCCCGCTCGGGGCACGCCAGCCGCCAGTCGAAATCTTTTTTCGGCCCCGCCGTGTGCATCACCGCGTACCCCGCGCGGTCGTACGTTTCCTGATAGACGATCAGCCCCTCCGCGCCCGCCGCCACGAGCGCGGCGTAGTCGGGCGTTTCCATCGGCGCGACTTCCAGCGCGATGCTCGGGATCTCCGCGACCAGCGCACGCACGCACGCGGCGAGATAGCCGTTCGAGACGAATTTCGGATGCTCGCCCGCGACCA
Organism: Chthoniobacter sp.; assembly: GCA_031424395.1. GTDB lineage: Bacteria > Verrucomicrobiota > Verrucomicrobiia > Chthoniobacterales > Chthoniobacteraceae > Chthoniobacter. Next base: position 24,167 of record JANPHJ010000112.1, on the reverse strand, counting down.
GCAGAATGTTGCGAAAACCCTCCGCCGCGAGGTGCCGCGCCTCTTTCACCACGGAGGCGATGTCGAGGGTGACGCGGAGGATGGCGTTGTCCCGCGAGAAGCCGCAGTAGGCGCAGTTGTTGATGCACTCATTGGACAAATACAGCGGCGCGAAAAGGCGGATCGTTTTGCCAAAATGGCGGCGCGTGACGGCGGCGGATTCGCGCGCCAGGGCGGCGAGCTGCGCGTCGTCCCGCGGCTCCAGCAGCGCGGTAAAACGGCGCAGCAGCGCGGATTTTTGCGGCGGAAAGATGGTGTCGGAAAGCGGCATGGCGCGGACGCGGGGCGGGAATATGCGGGCCGTCCGGGTGCTTGTAAACAGGCCAGACTCCGCCACCCTCGCGCGCCCATGCCCGACGCCGCCACGCTTTACCACGCCGCCATTCTCGCGGGGCTTCTGCTCGCCCTCGCGAGCGTGCTCGCGAACCTCGCGACCTTCGCCGGCTTGCGCCCCGCGCCACCGCCCGCCGCCGCGGCTGCGCCCCGCGTTTCCATCTTGGTCCCCGCGCGCGATGAGGCGCTAAACATTGGCTCCTGCGTGCGTTCGCTGCTCGCGCAGGATTACCCAAACTGCGAGCTGCTCGTGCTCGACGACCACTCCACCGACGGCACCGGCGACATCCTCCGCGGCCTCGGCCTGAGCGCCGCGGGCACGCACCAGCGCCTGCTCACGGGCGCCGCGCTCCCGCCCGGCTGGACGGGCAAAGGCTGGGCCTGCCACCAGCTTGCGCAGCAGGCGAGCGGCGACTTCCTTTTCTTCACCGACGCCGACACCGAGCATGCGCCCGGCACCGTCTCCGCCGCCGTCGCTTTCGCTCAAAAGAACCGCGCCGACCTCCTCTCCGCGTGGCCGCGACTCGTCACGGTGACGTGGGGCGAGCAGCTCATCGTCCCCATGATCCTGCTCGTGGCCATGACCATGTACCCGCACTGGCTGCTGCGCTTTTACCAACGGCATCCGCAGCGCGCTGCCCGGCTGCCCGCGTCGGTGCGGCGCGCGTTTGGCGCGGCGAATGGGCAGTTCATGTTCTTCACCAGCGCGGGCTACGACCGCATCGGCGGCCATGCCGGCGAGCGCGCGCATCTCGTCGAGGATGTGGCGCTCGGCCGCGCCGTGGCCCTGCGGATGGGCGAGGGGATGCGGCTCTTCAACTGCGAGTCGCTGCGCTTTTCCACCTGCCGCATGTACCGCTCGCTGGGCGAAACGTGGGCGGGCTTCACCAAAAATGTCTGGCCCGCGTTCGAGGGTTCGCTCGTCACCTTTCTCGGCATGGGCGCATGGCAGTTGGGCGGCTTTCTGCTGCCGTTCGGCTTCGCGTTTTGCGCGCCGCGCCCGCTGGTCTTTGCGCAAATCGGGGCCATCTACCTCATTCGCATCCTGCTCACCGTGCGCTTCCGCACTTCGTGGCTGGGCTGGGCGCTGCATCCCGTCGGGCAGGTGCTCGCGCTCGGCATTGGCCTCAATAGCTGGCGGCGCTCCGCGGGCCGCGGCGTGAGCTGGAAAGGCCGGACCTACCAGGTCTCCGGGGCACCTCGAAACGAGGCGGATGAGAGCCACGGATAAGCACGGAGGTTCACGGATGAAGACAGGCGGACTTTGCATCCGTGTTTAATCCGTGAAAATCCGTGGCTAAAAAACCCGCCTCCACCGCCTTTCGCCGCGCGTTCTTGCAATTCCCCGATTTTCCCGCAACGTGCCGCCGTCATGCAACTGACCCTGCTCAAATCGAAAGTCCACCGCGCCACTGTCACCGGCGCGAGCCTGCATTACGAAGGCAGCCTCACCATTTCGCGCGACCTCGCCGAGCGCGTGGGGCTGCTGCCGTACGAGAAAATCCTCGTCGGCAACATGGGCAACGGCGAGCGCTTCGAGACCTACGTCATCTACGGCGAAGCCGGGGCCGGGCAGATTCAGCTCAATGGCGCAACCGCCCACCTCGGCAAAATCGGTGACCGCCTGACGATCATGAATTTCGGCGCCTACACCCCCGAGGAAGCCGCTGGCCACAAGCCCCGCGTCATCGTCTTGAATGAAAAAAACGAAGTCACCCGCTACGACAGCGGCTCCGCGGCGCCCGATCTCCAAGTCGTCGTCTAACTCCAAACACCTGTGAACAAAGAACTCTTCCTCAGCCCGTTCGCCCTCGGTTTTTACCTCGGCTGCGTCTTCCTCGTCATCTCGATCTACAACTACCTGCGGCTCAAAGGTGAGCTTGCCCGCTTTCGCCGGCACCTCAGCGACAAGCTCGAAATCGAGGCCGAGACCATGAAGAAAATGAAAGGCGACGTGGAGACGCTGCGCAAAGAAAACGAAACCCTGCGCGTGAAAGTCAACGCCCTCAACGAACTCCCCGACCGCAAGGTGCAGCGCGACCTCGAAGTCTTCGCCCGCGCTGAAAAGCGCATGCTCCTCACCGTTCCCGGCTTCGCTCCCGCGTGGGAAATGGCGAAAACCGAAGCCCACCACGAACTCGCCAGCGAGGAAGCCGGCACCAGCGCCCCGAAGCGCATCTTCGCCCGCCTCTTCGGCGGCGGCACCACCTCCGCTCTCCCCGCCCGCGCGGATAGCGCGCAGGCCGTGGTGGAAGGCGAGACGGCCAAGAACGGCAGCGAACACTAAACGGTCGGTTCCGCGCGGCAGCGGTGGTCCGCTGGGGCGCTGCGCGCCGGTTACTGTGCCAGCCCGAGCTTTTCAAAGATCGGCGTCAATTCCGCCGTCCACTTCGCGTAGGTCTCGGGATTCGGGTGGAGCATGTCTTTGAACTCCTCCTTTTTCGGCTGCCCGCTGCCGTTGTCGAAGAGCGTCCACGTATCGCAAAACGTCACCTGCGGATCGTTTTTGAACGCTTCTTCGTAGAGCCCGTTCAGTGCTTTGATCTTGTCCGGGTAAAGGCCGGCCTTCGCCCCGCGCGGCATCACTTTGTTGATAATGACCGGCATCGCCGCGTTCGCTTTGTGCAAGTCCGCCACGATCACCTTGAGATTCGCCGCCACCACTTCCGGCGTCGCACCTTGGTCGAGGTCGTTCGTGCCGATGAGGATTGAAACTGCGCGCGGATGCACGTCGAGCACGTCGCCCTTGATCCGCTCGCGCAGGCCGCGCGTGGTGTCGCCGCCGATGCCGCGGTTCGCGACTTTCAGATGTGGAAAATCCTTCGCCAACGACCCCCATCCGTCGGTGATCGAGTCGCCGAAGAAGACCACCGCGCCTTGATCCGCGGGCGCATCCTTCCCCCATTTTTCACGATGCCCTTTCCACAGTCCGCGAAACCAAAGGCCGCTCTGCATCGGCCCTTCGCCGGGGCACAGGCTGGACGGCGGCTGCGCCAGCGGCCCCGCGACCACCGCAAACGCCACCGCGGGCTGCGCGCGTTTTTGCGCAAACATCCACGGCAGCAGTTCGGGCTCGCCGTAGGCGTTCGACCACGAATCGTGGGTCACGTACGGATACTCGCTGAACATCGGATGTCCGCCCGCCGCGGTCAGCGCGGCGATCAGCTCCCGCGTCCGCACCACCGGCACCGTCGGATCGAGCAGGCCGTGAAAGGCCCACACCGGCACACCCTTCGCCACGCCAATGCGCGCCGCATCGCCGCCGCCGCAGACCGGTGCCGCTGCCGCCCAGCGCCCCGGCGCGCGGGTCAGCAAATCCCACGTCCCGTAGCCGCCCATGGAGAGCCCGGTGACGTAGAGCCGGTCGGTATCGACCGGGAGTTCCTTGAGCACGGCATCGAGCGCGCCGAGCGCCAGCTTCATCGGCTCGGTGGGCTGCTCCTCGTAGGTGTTCGGTCCCGTCCAGCCTTGCACCGCGCTCCACGTCTTGTCCGGCGGGCATTGCGGCGCGAGCACGTAGCACGGATATTTTTCCCGCACCTCGGGCTTCGCGAAAAGCGGTGCGCCGTGCTTGAGCTGCGCGGCGTTGTCCGTCCCGCGCTCGCCCGCGCCGTGGAGGAAAAGGACGAGCGGATATTTTTTCCCGGGCTCGACGGTTTTCGGCGCGAGCAGGCGGTATCCGAGCGTGGCGCCATCGGCGGTGAAAGTGCGGGCCTCATAGTCATCCGCGCGCGCGGCAGCGGCGAAGGCGAGAACGGCAAGGCACGGGAGGAGGCGGGGAAGTTTCATGGGCGCGGAGACTGACGCGTCCCGCGCGGCGTTTCCAGCGGGAAAAAGGCCTAATGTCTAGGGCGCGGCGAAGCGGATGAACCCGACTGCATTGGCCAGCCAGACCACCGCGAAAGCAACGCTCGCGGTGGCGGGAATGGTCAGCACCCACGCCCACACGATGCGCTCGATGAGGCCGAGCTTGAGCGCGCTGAAACGCTTCGCGCAGCCCACGCCCATGATGCTCGTGGTGATGGCGTGCGTGGTGGAAACGGGCATGCCGAGCGAGCCGGCCACCGCCAGCACCGTGGCCGCGGTGGTCTCCGCCGCGAAGCCATGCACGGGCTGCAGTTTCACCATCTTGTGCCCGAGCGTGCGGATGATCCGCCAGCCGCCGGCCGCCGTGCCCGCGGCCATCGTCAGCGCGCAGGTGACGACGACCCACGCGGGGACGCCCTGACTTTTTACATCGACCGGCGCGGGCATGTAGCCGAGCTGGAGCCACGACGGGAGCCACGAGACCAGATGATCGCCGATGCTGAGATAAGCGGCATCGGTGCCCGGTTGGGTGACGAGCCAACTGGCCCAGCCGGGGATGTCGGTGAAGAGCCCCTTCGAGGTCGCCGCGACGAGCGCGAGGGTGATGATGCCCATGCACTTCGTGGCGTCGTTCATCCCGTGGCTGAAGCCCATGTAGGCCGAGCTGACGAGTTGAAGCCGTCCAAAGACGCGGTTCACCGTCACGGGCCGCCAGTTGCGCAGCAGCAGGTAGAGCAGCGTCATCACGATGAAGCCCGCGGTGAAGCCGATGATTGGCGAGAAGATCATCGGCAGGATCACCTTGTAATAGACGCCCGCTTTTTCAGTCTTCGGTTTCTCGACCACGAGCGCCGCGCGCCCGGAGAAAACCACGGCCTGCACGGGCTTGCCAGCGAACTGCACGGTGTGCGAGCCGTTGGTCTGGAGTTTGTCGCCGAGCGCGGCGGTCAGTTCGGCGGGCGCGGGTTCGAGGGCGCGGGTTTTTTTCTCGTGGATGTCGATGAACTTTACTGCGCTCCACACGCTCGCCGGCTGGCCGTCCTTGCCCTTGAGCGGCGCGACCGCATTCATGCAAACCGCTGCGCCCAACGCCGCGCCGATGAGGCTGCCGATGAGCGCGTGGCTCGAGCTGCTCGGAAGGCCGTACCACCAGGTCAGCAGGTTCCAGAAAATCGCCGCGCCCAGCGCGCAGATGAGCACCTGCTGGGTGATGAATTGCTGCTCGACCAGCCCCGACGAAATCGTCTTGGCCACGGCGAGGCCGAAAAACGCGCCAAACAGATTCGTCACCGCCGCCAGCAGGATGGCCTGGCGCGGCGTGAGGACTTTCGTCCCGACCACGGTGGCGATGGCATTGGCCGTGTCATGAAAACCGTTCGTGTAGGTGAAAACCAGCGCGACGAAAATGACGGTGAAAACGAGCAGCAGTTCCATGCGGTCAGGAGTTCTTGAGGAGGACGTGGGAGACGATGTTGCCGGCGTCGCGGCAGCGATCCACGCCCTTCTCGATGAGGTCGTAGAGGTCTTTCAAAATGACTGCTTTGAGCGCTGGAAAGCCCGGCTGGTACAGCGCGCGCATCCTTTCGAGCAGCAGCGCATCGGCCTCGGCCTCGACCGCCTGGAGTTCCCGCTGGATGTCGCGGATGGCGCTGAAATTCACGGCGCGCAGGGCTTTGACGAGGGCGAGCACGGCGGTCACGGATTTTTCCAGGAGCGCGGCCTGCCGGCCAAAATCAATGTCGGCAATTTTCCCTGCCACGAGCGCGTAACGCTCGGCGAATTTCTCCACAGTCTTCGGGATTTTGTAGAGCTGTTCGGCCAGCTCCTCGAGGTCTTCGCGCTCGATGGGCGTGACGAAAGTGCGGATGAGCATTTCCTCGATCTGGTTGGAGATCTCCTTGTTCCGCCGTCGCGCTTCGGCGAATTCCGCCAGCGAGGGAGGCACGCCACGGTCATCGAGCATGCGCCGGAAAGCGGCCACGGAGTTCATGCATTCCTGGGCGCTCGCTTCGAGCAGGCCGAAGAACTCGCTTTCCCGGCCGAGCAGACGTTGAAACGAAATCATGGCGCGGTGTCCGGGGTGCGGCTCAGGAGTTTTTCAGGACGATGTGGGTGACGACGTTGCCGGTGTCGCGGCAGCGGTCGATGACCTTTTCCAGCAGTTCGAAGAGGTCTTTGAGCGCGATCACTTTCGTGGCGTCGTGGCGGCCCGAGTAGAGGTCGCCCAGCAGCTCGAGGATGAGCTGGTCCGCGTCGCCCTCGATCTTCTGGAGCCGGCGGTTGAGTTCCTTGGCCTGGTCGAGCTGGCCGCTGCCGAGGTCGCGCAGCAGTTTCACCATGGTCACGACTTCGACCGTCGCCTCGTCGAGCAGCGCGATGTGTTTGGAAAAATCCACCTCCTGCACCAGCGGCAGGCTGATCATGAAGCGCTCGGCGAATTTTTCGACGGTCTTCGGGATGCGGTAAAGCGCGGCGCTCAGCACCTCGATGTCCTCGCGTTCGAGCTGCGTGACAAACGTGCTGACCAGCTCCCGGCTGATCAGCTCGGTGATCTTTTTGTCCTGCTCTTTGGCCTCGTGGAACTGCGCGATGGTCGGCGCTTCTGCGCGCGCGGCGAGGATGCGCGTAAGCGAGCGCACGCTGTTGCGCGCAGCTTCGGCTGAGGCTTCGAGGAGGGTGAAAAACTTGTCGTCTTTGCCGAACAGTTTCTGGAGCGAGATCATGGGCGGGTGGGTGGGGAGCGCGGTTGTCCCCGCTTTGGCGCCGAACCGCAATGCCGAACTGTCACCTGTTTGTCACATTGCCGTAACGTGTTCGCCGTAATCTGCTGCTTATAACTTCCCCGCTGCCATGTCCCATTACGAAACTTCCCTCCAGCGCGACATCGACCGGCTCCGCGCCAAACTCGCCGAGATGGCCGAGCGCACTGAGAGCAGCCTGCGCGACGCCACCGCCGCGCTCATGGCCGGCGACCGCAAGCTGGCCTACTCGGTCATTCTGCGCGACACCTTCATCGACGCGCTCGACCGCGAAATCGACCGGCTGTGCCTCGAATTCATCACCCGCCAGCAGCCCGCCGGCCTGCACCTGCGCTTCGCCACGGCGGCGATCAAGATCAACCTCGAACTCGAACGGGTGGGCGACTACGCGAAGAGCATCGCCAAGCAAACGCTGAAGCTCACCCGGCTGGGCGCACCCCTCGCCTCCGAGAGTTTCCGCACCATTGCGGACTGCGCCATCCCGCTGGTCGGGCAGGCCGTTGACGGATTTGCCGCGCAGGATGCCGAGCGCGCGCGGCGCGTGATGACCGCCGCGGCGGAGGCCGAGCGGCTGCGCTCGCGCATCGGGGAGGAGCTGTTCACCGCGCGGCAGGAGGGAAAAATTCCGCTCGAGGCCTATGCGCCGCTGATCAACATCGCGCGCCGCTACGAGCGCGTGGCCGACCAGGCGAAAAACATCGGGCAGGAGACCATCTACATGGTCACCGGCGAGTACGCTAAGCACGAGCGGGGCACGATCATGCGCGTGCTTTTCATCGACGGGGCCAATGCTGGTGCCAGCCAGATGGCCGAGGCGATCGGGCAGTCAATCGGCGACCCGCGTTTCATTTTCAGCAGCGCCGGGCTCGACCCGAAAGCGATGGACCGCGGCCTGATCGAGTTCATGGCGGGCCGGGACATCGACCTCACCCACGCGCTCTCCCGCTCCGTGGCGCAGGTGCCGAACCTCGATCATTACCAGGTCTTCATCGCGCTCACGCCCGAGGCCGCGGCGGCCTTCCCGCCGGCCCACGCGAAGACCGTGAATCTCGAATGGCTCCTCCCCGACCCCGCCGCCGGCGAGCGGCTCGGCACCGCCGGCGCCTATGAGACTACGTGGAATTTCCTGCGCATGCACATCACCGATCTCGTGCAGGCGCTCCTCGGCGAGCAGGCCAAGGCCGCACACTGACCGCCCCGCTTTCACCTCAAACCAAAACCCAACCAACGATGAAAAAAAACACCCTCACGCTCGGCACCGTCGCCCTCGCCGCGCTCTTCGCCTTCACCGGCTGCGGTAAAAAAGACGATGCCTCCAGCGCCGGCGGCGACGGAAAAAAAGCTGCCGTCAGCATTCAAAACATCGGCTCCGACACCATGGTCAACCTCGCGCAGGCGTGGGCTGAGGCTTACGCCAAAGTCGAGCCCGGCGTCTCCGTGGAGGTCTCCGGCGGCGGCTCCGGCATCGGCATCGCCGCGCTGCTCAATGGCACCTGCGATCTCGCCAACAGCTCCCGCAAACTCGAGGAGGAGGAGGAGAAAAAGGCCACAGCGAAGTACGGCGCGCATCCCGTCGAGCACCATGTCGGTTACGACGCGCTCGCCATCTACGTCCATCCCAGCAACCCGATGACTGAGATTTCCATCGAGCAGCTCGGCGAGATTTTCCGCGAAGGCGGCAAGTCCAGCAAGTGGGCCGACCTCGGGGTGACCATCCCCAGCGGGCAGGACGAAATCGTCCGCGTCAGCCGCCAGAATAATTCCGGCACCTATCACTATTTCCGCGAGGCAGTGGTCGGCAAAAAAGCCGACTTCAAACAGGGCTCGCGCGACATGAACGGCTCGAAGGACGTGGTCGAACTCGTCGCCAGCACGCCGACGGCCATCGGTTACAGCGGCATCGGCTACCGCACGGACAAAGTGAAAGTGCTCAAGGTTTCCAAGAAAACCGGCGAGCCCTCGGTCGAGCCAAACATCACCACCACGCTCGACAAAACCTACCCGATCGCGCGCCCGATGTTCATGTATGCGCCGCCGAACGAGCCCGAACATGTGAAGAAATACCTCGCGTGGGTGCTGACGCCCGCCGGGCAAAAGATCGTCGAGGAAAGCGGCTACATCCCGCTGCAAAAGTAGGCCAACCCGCTCCGTCACGGGCCGGGTGCGCGCTTGCGCCACCCGGCCCGCTCTTTCCTGCCGCATGATTTCCCAACGCCGCACGTACGAGGTCTATGCCGAAAAAGGCATCGAATGGCTGATCCGCCTCTGCGGCATCAGCGCGATTGTCTTCGTCTTCGGCATCTTCTTTTTCGTCTTCCGCGAAGGCGCGCCGTTCCTTTCGGAGCTGCACCTCGGCAAATTCCTGTTCACGACCGAATGGTATCCCACCTCGATGAGCAACGTCCGCTACGGCGTCGGCGCGCTCATCGCCGGCACGCTCAGCGTGACCGCGCTGGCGATGGCTATCGCAGTACCCTTCGGCATCGGCTCGGCGGTTTTCGTGTCGGAGTTTTGCACCGGCAAAACCAAGGAAGGGCTCAAGATCGTCATCGAACTCCTCGCCGCCATTCCCAGCGTGGTGTGGGGCTTCATCGGGCTGACCGTGATGAACCCCGTCATCCAAACCGTCTTCCACGTCCCCGTCGGGCTGAACGTACTCAACGCCGCGATCCTGCTCGCGCTGATGAGCATCCCGATCATGGTCAGCATCGGCGAGGACGCGCTGAAAGCTGTGCCCGACAGCTTTCGCGAGGCGGCCGTCGCGCTCGGGGCCACGCGCTGGCAACTCGTCTATCGCGTGCTTTTGCCCGCGGCCAAGAACGGCCTGCTCGCCGCCGTGCTCCTCGGCGTGGGCCGCGCCGTCGGCGAAACCATGGCCGTGCTCATGGCCACGGGCCACGCCGTTCACATCCCGCATAGCGTCTTCGACAGCGTCCGCACCCTCACCGCCACCATCGCCGCCGAACTCGGCGAAGCCAGCCAGGGCAGCGACCACTACCGCGTGCTCTTCATCATCGGCGTCCTGCTTTTCGCCATCACCTTCGTCGTCAACCTTACCGCCGATCTCGTGGTGAAGGGCTTCCGCGGCAAATGACATGCACCAGATCGTGATCGAGCCGCTGCCTAAACCTCCGTTCATCGAGACGCCGTTCGTGCGCAAAAAGCGCCGCAACGAACGCATCGCGCAGGGCATTTTCGCGGTGATGATCGCGTGCATCCTCATCCCGCTTTTCCTCATCGTCGGCTATCTCGTGAAAGAAGGCTCGCCGCTCATCTCGTGGGACTTCCTCACTGCAAATCCCGTCAGCGGCATGCGCAAAGGCGGCGTCTGGAGCGCGCTGCTCGGCACCATCTGGCTCGTCGTCGTCTCGCTTGGCCTGAGCGCGCCCATCGGCGTGCTCGCCGCCGTTTATCTCAACGAGTACGCTAGGGACAACTGGTTCAACCGCGTCGTGAATCTCGCTGTCGTGAACCTCGCGGGCGTGCCCAGCATCGTCCACGCGCTCTTCGGCCTCGGCGCGTTCGTGCTCTTCGCCGGCATGGGCCGCTCCATCCTCGCCGCCTCGCTCACCCTCGCGATCATGACCAGGCCCGTCATCATCGCCTCGACCAAGGAAGCCCTCGCCGCCGTGCCCATCCAGTTCCGCGAAGCCTGCTGGAATGTCGGCGCGACGCGCTGGCAAACCATCCGTCGCATCGTCCTGCCAAACTCCATCAGCGGCATCCTCACAGGCGTCATTTTGCAAGTCTCGCGCACCGCCGGCGAGACCGCGCCGATCATGTTCACGGGCGCGGTTTTCTATCGGAAAATCGCCGAGGGCGATCCCTTCGCCTACGGCATCAAAGACCAGTGCATGGCCCTCTCGATGCACCTTTATACTGTCACCACCCAGGTCACGAACGCCCCGCACGCGCTGCCTTACGCCATCGCCACCGTGCTGCTCGGCTGCGTGCTTTTGGTGAACGCCACCGCCATCATCCTCCGCGCCTGGCTGCGCTCCCGCAAAAAATGGTAACGCCCAAAATCGAAGTCCGCGACCTCCGCACTTGGTACGGGAAAAAGGAAGTCCACCACGGCATCTCCTTCCACATCGAACCGAACGAAATCTTCGGCATCATCGGCCCCGCGCAGTCGGGCAAAACCACGTTGCTCCGCGCGATCAACCGCACCTTCGAGTTCACCGCCGGCACGCGCATGACCGGCACCATCAAAGTAGATGGAGAAGACGTGCAGCGCGTCCGCGATGTCTATGGCCTGCGCCGCAAGATCGGCATGGTCGCCCCGCTGCCCGTCGGCCTCCCGCTTTCCATTTATGAAAACGTCGCCTTCGCCCCGCGCACCGCGGGCATGCGCGACAAGAAGTTTCTCGATGTCCACGTCGAAAAATGCCTGCGCCAAGCCGCGCTCTGGGACGAAGTCAAAGACCGCCTCGATTCGCTCGGCACCAAACTCTCCGGCGGCCAGCAGCAGCGCCTCACCATCGCCCGCGCCCTTTCGCACCAGCCCGACATCCTCTGCCTCGACGAATTCAGCATCGCCATCGACCCCGTGACCACCATGCGCATCGAGGACGTGCTCAAGGAACTGCGCAAGGAAATGACCATCATCCTCGTCACAAATCTCACCCAGCAGGCCCGCCGCCTCGCCGACCGCACCATGTTCCTCTGGAACGGCGAAATCATCGAACTCGACGGCAGCGACGTGATTTTTTCCGACAACACCAAGGACCGCCGCACCTACGAATACGTGAACGGAATTTTCGGATGAACGTCGCCACGAACAGCCTCACTGCCCGCGACCTCTGCCTGTGGTATGCGAAATTCCAGGCGCTCAAAAACGTCACCGTCGAGATCAAGGACGGCCTCATCACCTCGCTCATCGGCCCGAGCGGCTGCGGCAAAACCACGCTGCTGCGCTGCTTCAACCGCGTCAACGAGCGCTACGGCTACGTCACCACCACCGGCGAAATCAAAATCCTCGGCAAGAACATCTACGACCCCGATGTCTCGCTCATCGAGCTGCGCAAGAGCGTCGGCATGGTTTTTCAGCGGCCCAATCCGCTGCCCATTTCGGTCTATGAAAACGTCGTCTTCGGCCTGCGCATCCACCACGAGCGCTCCGAGCAGAAGCGCGCCACGCTCGACCAGGCCGTCGAGGAAGCGCTCACCGAAACCGGCCTGTGGGCCGACTTGAAAGATCGCCTGCGCGACAAGGCCACCACACTCCAGCTCGAGCAGCAGCAGAAGCTCTGCATCGCCCGCCTCCTGCCGCTGAAACCGCAGGTCATCCTCATGGACGAACCGTGCAGCGCGCTCGACGTGGAGGGCACCCGCGCCATCGAGGAGCTGATGTTTTCGCTGCGCGGAAAATTCACCATCCTCATCGTCACCCACAACATGGCCCAGGCCCGTCGCGCCAGCGACGAAGCCATCTTCATGCTCATGGGCGAACTCATCGAGCACCGCCGCACCGAGGACCTCTTCCTCCATCCCACCGACACGCGAACCGCCGACTACATCGAAGGCCGCTACGGTTAACGTGCGGCACAGCGGAGCAATTTGAAAAACCTGCCGTCATTCTGAACGCAGCCATTGGAGGCTTTGCGACAATGGCGGAGTGAAGAACCGCTGACCGTAAATGGGCGGAGGCGGCGGGAGAGAAAACGTCGCCATCACCAGACCGCCTCCGCCCGTTTCTGTCAGCGACCCTTCACTGCATTCCCGCCCGCTTTCGCCCGCCGGAAATTCCGCTCAGGATGACGGCGGGGTTTTTTCGACCGCTGCCCGCCGGTGGCGCACCGCTCACTCCTCACTCGCCATTTCCCTCCCGCGGATTTGCAGGAACGGGCGGCTGCGCACGACCGTCTCCAGCACGGCAGTGATGTGGCCGTGGTGCGTTTCGAGCTGCGCGCGCATTTCTGCGAGCAGCGGGCGGTCGGAAAGCTGCACGGCGCGGCCGAGCGAGTAGCCGAGGAGCTTGCGGCAAAACTGATCGATGAACTCGCGGCGGCGCGTGGTGAGCAGGTAGGTGCGCAGACCGTCGAGGCCGTCGACCGGCGTGCCGTTCGCGAGCGTGGCCTTCACGTCGATGGGGCGGTCGGCGAGATCCTTGTCGCGCTGGCGACCGATGGCGTCGAAACCTTCCAGCGCAAAGCCGAACGGATCAATCCGCAGATGGCAGCCGGCGCAGCGCGGGTCGGCGGTGTGTTTCTCGGTAAGCTGGCGGACGGTCAGCGTGTCGGCATTCTCCTCCTCTGGCAGACGCGGCACGTCTTTCGGCGGCCTCGGCAGGCGGTCGCCGAGCAGCGCTTCGGCGACCCAGTTGCCGCGCAGGATCGGGCTGGTGCGCGAGGCGCCGGAGTTCTTCGCGAGCGTCGTCGCCATGCCGAGGATGCCGCCGCGCCCGAGCTTTTTCATCCCATCCACGCGCCGCCATTCGTCGCCGTTCACGCCGGGGATACCGTAGTGTTTCGCAAGCGGTTCGTTGAGGAAAGTGTAGTCGGCGTCGAGGATGTCGGGCACCGCTCCGTCGCGCTGAAAGAGGTCGGTGAAAAAGCGGAGCGACTCCTCATACATCGCGCCGCGCAGGGCGGTGAATGTCGGGAAAATGCGGTCGCTCTTCTCGTCGAGATGATCGAAATCGCGCACGTGAATCCACTGGCACGCGAACTCCGTCGCCAGCCGCCGCACGCGCGGATCGCGCAGCATCCGGCGCATCTGCGCGGCGAGCACGGCGGGCTCGTGCAGCTTGCCCGCATCAGCGGCGGCGCGCAGTTCCGCATCGGGCGCGGACGACCACAGGAAGTAGCTCAGACGGCTCGCGAGTTCGCTGTCGGAGACCGGCCCCGGCTCGGTGCCGGACGCGGATTTTTCCAGCCGGTAAAGAAACGCCGGAGCCACAAGCACGCGTGCGAGCGTGAGACGGATTGCATCCTCATGCGGCAATTCCTCCGCGCGCAATTTGCCGTAGAGCCCGCGCAGTTCCGCCGTCTCTGCGCCGGTCAGCGGGCGGCGATACGCGCGGTTGGCAAATTCCAGCACCGCGTCGAGATGCCGCGGCTGCGTGTCTGTGAGGCGTTGCTTGAGTTCCGCCGCGTGCCTCGCAATCGGTTCGCGCAAAGGCTCCAGTCGCTTGTCGCCGAGCGGCGCGTTCGGGCCGTCCTGCGTGGAGTATTGCCAGATCTGCTCGAAGGCATCGACCAGCGTGAGCGCGTCTTGCGCGACGTAGTGCAGCTCGTCCCACAAGCGGTCGAGCCGCGCGCGCTGTGCGTCGTCGAGCATCAGCCGCGCGAGGTGTTCGTCCTCGCGGTGGAAAAGGGTGAGCGTCACGACCTCATCGACCGGCACGATTTTCGTGTAGCAAAGCGCGGCGGGAAAAATCGCGCGGAACGCCTCGAACGCGGACTCGATCCGCTGCCGCGCCGCGCTGTTTTCAGTGGTGAGGATTGGCGTCGCGATGGAAACCTGCCGCTCACCCCACGAACCAACCGCCGCGCTTTCCTGCACCGCGCTCGCGACCAAACTCACGCCCGCGGGTTTCGTCGTGAGCACCTGCATCTGCACGCTGCCCTCCGCACCGCTCGCCGCATCGAGCGCGCCGGTCGTGACGAATTCGCAGCCCGCCGCGAGGTCGGGGGGCAGATGAATCTCGATCACCGCCGGAGCGCGCACGCACAGGCTCGCGGCGTCGATGGGCTGACCGTTCGGGTGTTTTCCAAACAGCGCCGGATCGAGACCAACGGAGGAATTTTCGGTTCTCGATTTTGGATTTTCGATTGCCGATCGCGCGGCGGAAAACAGCGGGCCGCCGAGCGAGGTGAGCTGGCGGTAGAGCTTTGCGTCAGGGCTGTTCTTGTCAGCGGGCGGGGCGGACGTGAGCAGCGTTTGCACGGCGGCGGCGAGCTGCTGCTTTTCATCGGCGCTCGCGGCGGACTGCCATTTCGCGAGCAGCGAACCCGCCTCGATGACCGGCCCGCTGCCGCTGCCGCCGCCGTCCGGCTCGGTGTAGAAATGCCACACGCCCGCGTTGCCGAAACGGTCCGCGTGCGGATTGCCCGCGAGCACGTCGGGCGAAACGTCTTCGGCGAGATTCCACGTCCGCGCGTTTTCGCCGCTGCTGGTGAGCACGAGATCGACGGCGGTGAGATCGCACGAATGATTCCCGTCGCGCGGCCCGATGAGCACGGACACCAGATCGCCGGGCTGCACCGCGAGATTTTCCACCGCCCCGACTTTCACGGGTGTGCCGCCTTGCGACACGCCCGCCGCGAGCCGCTGCCGCGTCGCGCCGCGGCGCAGTTCCAGCGACCACGTCACGCCGTTGCCGCACTCGGGATGCGCGTGCGTGACCGTCGCCTCCACGCGAAGGATCGTCGCCGCCGGACTGCGCCAGCCGACCGCCGCCTGCAGCTTCGGCGACGGATGTACGGCGACGCTGTGCGGCTTCATGTTGCCCGGCACGCGGACGTGCTGGTCGGTCGAATTCGCGATGAGCAACGGCGTCTCGCCGCTGCCCCAACCCTTGATGAAATCGTATTTCGGATCGGCGAGAATCTTCGCGGTGAAATACGTGTCGATCTTCGCCGGCCCGATCGCGCCGGTGCCGAGATAGCCGAGCCACGCGCGCAGTGCGTCCGCGTCCACGCCATGTTTGCGCGCGAGTTCCGCAATCTCCACCGGCGGTGCCGCCGCGCCCGCCTCAGCCGCTGCCGCGAGCGCTTTGGCCGTCGCCGAAAAAATCCGCGCCCGCTTTTCCGCCAGTTCGGCGCTGACCGCGCGCACATCGCGCAGCAGCAAATCGGGACGCCCCGGCGCGACGAGGCGCGGTTGTTGCCAGACCACGAAATCATGCTCGTTCCCATCGCCCGCATCGGACGCCGCGAGGAAAAGCGTCACGTCTGTCCCGTCCGGCGGCGCGGGAATTTTAAGGCGCACCTCCTGCTTCGTCGCGAGCGCGCTCACCGGCTCCATCCAAGCCTTGGGCCCGCCGGCTTTTCCGATGTGGCCCACGCTGCCAAACTTCCACAGCGCCTTCTGCCACTGCGCGACGTCCGCCGCGAGCGCCGCCGCATCTGGTTTCGCCCCACGCCAGCGCGCGCGGATTCCATCGAGCAAAAGCGAGGGCTCCTTCGCCTTGAGCACCGCGCAAAGCGTCGTGAGATATTTTGCATTGAGCCCGCGCTCCTTCGCCGCGGCTGCCACCGATTTGCCATCACTGCGCATCGCGAGCGTCGCGGCGAAATACTTTTCCAGCGGGAGCCGGCCGCCGTCACTCGCGACCATGCCCGCGCCATCCACCTTCACCTTTTCGCCGCCGCCCGCGTCGGTGAACTCGCGGTAAAACCCGCGAAGCTTTGCCAGGATTTCCTCCGTCCAGTCGCGCCGTGTGGTCGTCGGCGAAAAGCGAACCCCATCCGGCAGCAGCACCATGTGGGCGGCGATGTCCTTGCCCGCGTCGAGATACTTCGTGAGCAGCGCGGGCGACATCACCAGCGCATTGCCCGTGTTCGTGAAGCCCTCGCCTGCCGCGCCGTCCACCGGAAATTCGCGCGCGGGGTCGAGCGCTTCCACACCGGTGAGGTCGTGCAGCGTGTAGGTGTATTCCGCGTTCGAGAGCCGCCGCAGCACCACCGGCCCCGGATCGCCCGCACGCGCCAGCGCCATCGCGTCCAGGGTCGCGCCCACCCAGGCCACGAGCCGCGCCTTTTCCACCGGCGCCGGCTGCGGTTTTTTCTTCGGCGGCATCTCATTGTTCGCGAGCTGCTCGGCCACGTTCAGCCAGATTTTCGGCTGGCGCTTCACTGCCGCGAGCGACGTGAAAACTTCCAAATCCAAATCGCCCTTCTGCTCCTCGGTCGAGTGGCACTTGAGGCAGTATTCCTGCAGCAGCGGCCGGATGGTTTGGTCGAAAAACTCCGCGTCCTTCAACTCAGCGGACAGCGCTCCGCTAGAACCAGCCAGCAGGAGGCAGGCGGCGAAGCGAGCGATGGCGAAGGCGCAATGAGTTGGCATGGCGGGACGATGAAGGAGCACGCCTCACCGTCAACGAAGATGTCTCCGCCGTCAGGTTTCTGGGCAGTTTGCCAAGCCCGGTGGACGCCGTGCCGTGGCCGCGATCCTTCCAGCAGTAGTCGCTGAAACTCGGCTCCAGTTTCCTGTCTTGCAGACAGGGCGGAAAGCGATCCGCGCTTTTTGGGCTTACCTTCTTCGCAAAGTTCCGTCGCGGACGGTTCCCGGCCTGGCGTCCGCTTGTTTCGATAGCGGGGGCGTGGACGCTTCCTTTAGGTGGCGTCTTTTGCGGAAAACTAGTTTTTGCCATCGCGAGCTAGCGTTACCCCAAACCCAGTGAGCCACCTGCCCCGAGGTGACCCGAACCCTCGAGCCCATGTATAAAGTTCAGCGTCGCGATCCTGAAGAACGCGAGTTAGACGGATCGCCAAGCGCCCCACTACGAAATCGGCCCGCCGCACGAATGCGGCGGGCCGTTTAGCTAGGTATGGCGGAAGGGCGCTGGCCTCAATACGACCGGATGGTCTGCGTCTCGGTGGTTGCGCTTACCGGGCGGTGGACGGTGGATTCTTCAGTCGTGGTGGTGGTGCTGTGAACCGCCGGTTCGTGCCGATCGTCCGTCGTGCAGGCGGGCAGGGAAAGAAGGGCGGCGGCCGCGAGGGCTGAGAGGAGGAAGGTCTTCATATAGGTTTAGATGGTTACTTGGTGGTGGTCGTGGTCGTGGTTTTCTTTTCTTCGGTAGCTGCAGCCGGCGGCGGGTTCACGATAGTGGTGTTGTGTTCCACTTTCTTTTCTTCCTTGGCCGGCGGGTTGATAATGGTAGTGTCCTTCTCGATAACTTTCTCGGGAGGAGATGTGCTGACGCGGGAGTCACAGGCCGCCAACAGCGCGGAGAGGGCGGCAAGAATGATTATAGGTTTCATGGCGATTGGATAAGGATGCCTTGGGCAGCAGCTTGGTGTCTAGTGTTACTTGCTGATTTCGGTGGTCGTGGTCGTGGTCTTTTTCTCCTCGATCACCGGCGCGCTCGGGGCCACCGTCGTTTTTTTAACGACGACCTTGGTCACGAGCATTTTGTCGCCGACTTTGGTGTAATACACTGTGACCGGCAGGCCGGATTTTACCGCCGTCATGGCGACGGGCGCGCCCGTTTCATCGACGTAGGTGGTGGTTTTGGAGTAGCTGTAACGGATGGGTTCCGGTGCGGTTTCCGAGCGGATAATGAGCGTTTCAGGCCCGAACTCGGTAATGGTGCCCACGGACGTAGTCGCGGACGTCGTTTCTTTTACGACAGTCTGGGCGATGGTGACATTGGCGGTGACCAGCATCAGGCCCAAAAGGGCTGCGCCAGTTAGCTTGCGGTGGATGGTTTGCATAATCAGGCATCGCGGAAGGCCGCTGCGTTGGCCGTATGCTTTATGGTAATTCTTTGCCGGTCTGGGCAATAGGGGGGCCAAGGGGGGCGGGTAGTCCTTGAAGTGGCGGCGGGCCTTGTGCGAAGTAGCGGCTCGCGCCGGAAATCGCAAACCCATGACCAAACACACTACGCCGCCGGATTATGTCAGCATTGGCTTTGCCAAAATCGACCGCGACCTCCGGTTTCTAATGGAGTGCCTGGGGGAGGTGCTGGGAGAGCTGGGAAATCAGGAGCTGGCCGCGCAGTTGCCGTGGTTTGGGCCGCCGGCGGGGAGCGGGGCGGGGGATTTGCCGCCGCAGCTCGGGCTGGTTTACTCCATCGCTTTTCAACTGCTGAATATGGTCGAGGAAAACGCCGCCGCCAGCATGCGCGTGCTGCGCGAGGTGCATGACGGGCTGACCGCGGAGCGCGGCCTGTGGGGTGAGCAACTGGCGAAGCTGAAGCAGAGCGGGCTGGCGGAAAATGCCATCGCCGGGGTGCTGGCGAAGGTGTGCGTGGAGCCGGTGCTGACGGCGCATCCGACCGAGGCGAAGCGGCTGGCGGTGCTCGACCAGCATCGCTCGCTCTATGCGCTGCTCACCGCGCGGGAGCGGGAAAACGTCACGCCCGCCGAAGGGGCGTCGATCCGTGACAAGACGAAGGCCACGCTCGAACGGCTATGGCGCACCGGCGAAATCCTGCTCGAAAAGCCGACGCTCAATGACGAGCGGCGCAACATCATGAATTATCTGCGCGAGGTTTTTCCCGCCGTGCTGCCGGAGATCGACGCGCGGCTGCGGCATGCGTGGCTGTCCGCAGGTTTCGATCCCGAGCGGCTGCGCGACGGCGGGCATCTGCCGCAGATTCGCTTCGGCAACTGGGTCGGCGGGGATCGCGACGGGCATCCGGGCGTGACCGCTGAGGTCACCGCCGAGACGCTGCAGCGGCTGCGCGCCAATGCGCTCGTGGTCCTGCATCGCCAGCTCACCGCGCTGGCGGAAAAGCTCAGCCTGTCGTCATGGATGCAGCCGGCCCCGCCCGCGCTGGTGGCCGCGCGCGGGCGGCTCGCCGCGAACATGGGCAAAGCGGCGGAGGCGATTCTGTCTGTCAACACTGGCGAGCCGTGGCGGCAGTTTGTGGAACTGATGACCGCGCGGCTGCCCGTGGAGATCGCGGCGCACCAGCTCGCGCGGGTGCGTGAAGGCAGCGGGCGCTATCAGTTTGCCGCCGAGGTCGCGGAGGATTTGCGCGTGCTGCACGAGTCGCTCGTCGCGGTCGGCGCGCCGCGGCTGGCGGATGCGGATGTGCGCCCGGTGCGGCGCATTTTGCAGACGTTCGGCTTTCACCTCGCGCAGCTCGACATCCGGCAGAACTCCGTCTTTCACGCCAAAGCTCTCGCGCAACTGATGACCGCGGCAGGCATCGACGGCAGCCAGTGGGAGGAATGGAGCGAGACGGAGCGGCTGCGCTTTTTGGAAAAGGAACTGCGCTCTCCGCGTCCGTTCCTGCATCCATCGGCCTCGGCGGGCGCGGAGGCGGATGCGGTGCTGGGCTGTTTCCGCGTGCTCGCGGCGCACATCGCGCGGTGCGGGGCGGACGGCATCGGCGCGCTGATCGTGAGCATGACGCGACGGCTGTCCGACCTGCTCGCGGTGTACGTGCTGGCGCGCGAGGCGGGGCTCACGCGCATGCTGCCCGACGGTCTGGTGTGCGTGCTGCCGGTCGTGCCGCTGTTTGAAACGCTCAGTGATCTCGAAACCGCGCCGACGATTTTGCAGGCGTTTTTGGAAGAGCCGATGACGCGGCGCTCGCTCGATTTTGGCGCGTGGAACTGGGGTCGCGAGCGGCTGCCGCTCACGCAGCAGGTCATGGTCGGCTACAGCGACAGCAACAAGGACGCGGGCATCGTCGCGAGCCAGTGGGGCTTGCAAAAAGCTCAGTCGCGACTCGCGCAGCTCGGGCGCGACGCGGGCGTGCGCATCCGCTTTTTCCACGGGCGCGGCGGCACGGTCAGCCGCGGCGCGGGGCCGACGAACCGCTTTCTCGAAGCGCTGCCCGACGCCTCGCTCGGCGGCGACATCCGCCTCACCGAGCAGGGCGAAACCATCGCGCAGAAGTTCGGCAACTTCGCCACCGCTGCCTACAACCTCGAACTGCTCGTCGCCGGCGTGACCGCGACTACGCTCCGCCACGAGCAGAGCGCGCCCGGTCTGCACCCGCTCGCGCCCGTGCTGGAGAAGCTGGCGGGCGCCAGCCAGCGCGGCTACCGGCGGCTCATCGAGGCCGAGGGCTTCCTCGCCTTTTACCGCGAGGCCACGCCAATCGACGCGCTGGAGCATAGCCGCATCGGCTCGCGCCCGTCGCGCCGTACGGGCCAGCCGAGTCTCGCGGATTTGCGGGCGATTCCGTGGGTCTTCAGTTGGAGCCAGGCGCGGTTTTATGTGCCGGGCTGGTTCGGCGCGGGCTCGGGGCTGAGCGAGCTGAGCGCGGAGGAGCGGGCGGAAATCCGCGCGCACATCCGCACCTGGCCCTTCCTGCATTACGTGCTGACGAACATCGAATCGAGCATCGCCAGCACCGACCCCGAGCTGATGCACGCCTACGCGGAACTCGTCGAAGACCCCGCGCTGCGCGAGCGCTTCATGCAAATCATCATGGACGAGTGGAACCTCACCCGGCGCATGCTCGACGAACTGCGCGGCAGCCCCATGGCGCAGCGCCGCCCGCGCATGCTGAAAACGCTCAGCCTGCGCGCCGACGCCCTGCGCGTGTTGCACTTCCAGGAAATCCATCTCCTCCGCCGCTGGCGCACCCTCCGCAGCGCGGGCGACGACGCAAACGCCGAGCGCATGCTCCCCGAGCTGCTGCTCTCGATCAACGCCATCGCCAGCGGCCTGCGGACGACGGGGTAGCGAAATCGCGGGCGGGCGCATCTGGCGCTTGCAGCGACCGGCGCGCTCGGCATGCTGCCCGCCCTTTCACCTTTCCCAAACATGGATCAGCAACTCGAACAACTCCGCACCGACGCCCTCGCCGAAGTCGCCAGCGCCGCCGACGAGGCCGCGCTCGAAGCCGCGCGAATCAAGTATCTGGGCCGCTCCGGCGGCATCACCGCGATCAGCGAAGGCATGAAGTCGCTGGGCAAGGACGACAAGCCGCGCATCGGCAAACTGCTCAACGAAACGCGCAACGCCGTGACCGCCGCGCTCGACGAACGCAAGGCCGCGCTCGCTGCCAATGCCGATGCCGCCGCCTTCGCCGGCATCGACGTAACGTTGCCCGGCACTGCGCCGCGCCTCGGCTCGCTGCACCCGATCACGCAACTTCAGGATCGCGCCATCCAGATTTTCCGCCGCATGGGCTTCGCCCTCGCCGACGGCCCGGACATCGAGACCGAGTGGCATTGCTTCGACGCGCTCAACACCCCCGCCGACCACCCCGCGCGCAACGAGCAGGACACTTTCTACCTGCCCGACGGACGCCTGCTGCGCACGCACACCAGCACCATCCAGATTCGCACCATGGAAAAGTGCGCGCCGCCCATCCGCATCATCGCGCCCGGTGCGGCGTATCGGCGCGACGAAGTGGACGCCACGCACCTCGCGCAGTTCAACCAGATGGAGGGCCTCTACGTCGCCGAAGGCGTCAGCGTCGCCGACCTCAAAGGCACGCTTGAATTTTTCTTCCGCGAGCTGTTTGGCGCAGACACGCAGTTCCGGTTCCGCCCGCACTTTTTCCCGTTCACGGAGCCGAGCTTCGAGGTGGACATCAAAACCCGCGCGCTCGGCGCGAGCGACCGCTGGCTGGAAATCGCCGGCTGCGGCATGGTCGATCCGGCCGTCTTCGAGTCCATCAATGCCAAGCGCGGCGATAGCGCATTTGATCCCGAAAAGTTCACCGGCTTCGCCTTCGGTTTCGGGCTCGACCGGCTCGCCATGATCATGTCCGGCACGCCCGACATCCGCGCCTTCACCGAAAACGACGTGCGCTTCCTCGCGCAGTTTTAGCAGCGATCAGCGGAGCACGGATTTTTAATCCGTGCGGCCAGCGGTCGTCCCGACCGCTGGGACTCTTCGGCGGGAAGGATTCCCGCCGGCCACACGGGTTGCAAACCCGTGCTCCGTCGATGCCGCCGGCTTGTTTCACAGTCTCTGACCGCGCGGACGACGCCGTTTTTCTCTCCTCGCGGATGTGCGCCGCGGCGGCTACGAATGGCCGCGTGAAATCCCTGCCGCTCCGCGAACGCATCCTCCGACAACTCCAGGCCAAAGACTACCGCCCGCTCGACAAGGTCGGCCTTTCGCAGGCCTTGAAATGGCCGCATGAGAAGCGCGGGGTTTTGAAGGACATGCTCATCGAGATGGAGCAGGCGGGCGAAATCGCGCGCATCCGCGATGACCGCTACGTGCTGCCGCAGACCGCCAATCTCATCACCGGCACGCTGCAAGTTCACACCGGCGGCAACGCGCATCTGCTGAGCAGTACGCCGGGCGCGAAGGACATCTTCATCTCCGCGGTGAATCTCGGCACCGCCATGCACGGCGACAAAGTGACGGCGCGGGTGATGCACGAAGGCCACCAGCAGCGCGCGGGCACGGTCGAGGGGCGCGTGGTCACAATCCTCGAGCGGGTGAACACGACCGTCGTCGGCACGCTGCAAGCGACGAAGAAGTTCCTCTACGTCATCCCCGACGACTCGCGGCTGCAGCACGACATCTACGTGCGCCTCCCCGGCGAGCCGGTGAGCCGCGATACGCCCGATGTGGTGAAACCCGGCCGCGGCAAACGCGAGCAACCCGCGCCGCGTGGCGGAAGCGCGCTCAAGCCAAACGTCGGCGACAAAGTGGTCGTGCGGCTCGACGCGTGGGAAAGCCGGCACGTCAATCCCGAGGGCGAGATCATCGAGGTGCTGGGCAAAGCGACCGATCCCGGCGTGGACATGCTGTCGATCATTCGGAAGCATAATCTCCCGCTCCATTTTCCCGGCTCCGTCGAGCGCGAGGCCGAGCGGATTTCCGAAACCATCCCCGCCGAGGAGATCGCCCGGCGCGAGGATCTGCGGGGCGGGTTCGTCATCACCATCGACCCGGATGACGCGAAGGATTTCGACGACGCCATCAATGTCGAGCGCACCGCGAACGGCTGGCAGCTCGGCGTCCACATCGCCGATGTCTCGCACTATGTCCGCGCCGGCGGGGCGCTGGACAAAGAGGCACGCGCACGCGGCAATTCCACGTATCTCGCCGACCGCGTCATCCCCATGCTCCCCGAGCGGCTGAGCAACGGCATCTGCTCGCTCAAGCCCGGCGTCGAGCGACTCACCTTCTCCGCGTTCATCGACTTCGACGCGCAGGGCAAAGTCCGCAAGGCGCGCTTCGCCCGCTCCGTCATCAAGAGCGCCGCGCGGCTCACCTACCGGCAGGCCTTCGCCATTTTGGAAAACCGCCCGCCGCCGCCCACGCCGAACTACGAGCGCGGCGGCACCGTGCATCTCGACTCCGCGCCCGTGCCGCTGAACGTCACGCCCGAGCTGCGCGACCGCGTCCACGTCGCGTGGGAGCTGGCGTCATTGCTGCGCAAGAACCGCTTCGCCGCGGGCTCGCTCGACCTCGAGTTTCCCGAGGTCAAAATCTGGCTCGACGATCAGGGCCGCGCCGAGCGGCTGGAGAAGATGGACAACGACATTTCCCACCAGCTCATCGAGGAGTGCATGCTCGCGGCGAATGAAGTCGTGGCGAAGGAACTGAAGCATCGGAACACCCCGGCGATTTATCGCATCCACGAAGATCCCGACACGGACCGGCTCACCGACTTCCGCGCGCTCG
>JANPHJ010000111.1:0-2541 GCA_031424395.1 Chthoniobacter sp. | reverse complement strand
CAGACGCACGTCATTGCCGCCAGCGAGCGCGATGAGTTGCGGCAACATCGCGTTCGCCTCCGGGCGCTTCGCCAGCTCCTCCGCCGCCCAGCCGCGCACGATGGGCGACCAGTCGCCAAACGCCGCCACCAGCTCTTTCGGGCTCATTTTCAACCGCGTCGTATCGAAGCGCCCGGAGGCAATCGCGCCCGCCACGTCCGGCGCGCTCAGCCAGCTCGCGGGATTCGCGCCCTTGCCGGTGATGCACAGTTTTTTCAAAGGCAACGCATACGTCAGCACATAAGTCGCCGTGGGGCTCATGCCGTAGTAGCCGCTCTTGCCGTAGTAAGTATCGTCATCCGTCTTACCCGGCCCGTATTGGTCGCCGCCCTCATAGACAAACGACCCATCGCACCGCCGCACGAGGTCGAGGTGCCACGTTGATTCCTTCACAAACGCCACCGCCGCCGCCGGCCCGCCGACATTCGCGCCGAGCGCGCTCCACAAATAACTAAACCCCTGCCCCGTGTGCCCGCACTCGCGATTTCGAAAACCCGCCACCGCCATCTTCGCGAAGAACTGCGCCTCGCGCGTCCGGCCTTGCATCGAAAACAGCACCGCCGACATCGACGCCTTGCCGTTGTTTTCGTGGAAAGGAATCGGCTCGTGCTCGCCGTAGGGGATCGAGCCTTTGTCCACGAAGTAGCCGAAAAATCCCGCCGCCCGCGCGATGGCCGCGTCCACTTCCGGGTCCGCGACGCCGCATTTCTTACCCATCACGATGGCTAAGTTCCCGATCAGCCCCGCCTCATTCACCGGCCCGTATGGCGGGATGGAGCCGTGCAGTTTCCCGTCCGCCGTGAGCCGCGAAATGCCATGCCCAAACGTGCCGTAGAGGCTCTGTCCCTTCGCCAGCGAGAGCGTGTATTCGCGGATCGCGTGCCGCACATCCTCATCGCCGGTGAGCAGGTAATACTCGCACAGGAAAAGATTCCGATAGCCCCAATCCCACACCGTCGAGCCGTCCTTCAGCTCCAGCTTCAGCGTCGTCGGCCCCATCTTGTGCGCGAACTCCGCCACCTTCGGCAGATACTCCGCATTGCCCGTCGAAAGCAGCGCCAGCGCGCTGATCGAGCCCATCACGCCGTCCTTCAGCGGCTCCTGCTCGAGCACTTTGCACGCATCTTCAAAAATCAATTTCGACTTCGGGCAATTGAACGGAGCCGTCGCGCTATACGCGCCGAGCACGCGCATCTTCAGCTCCACATCCTGCGTCTTCCCCGCGTGCCAGACCGTCATTTTCAAAATGCCCGTCTGCTCCGCCGTCTGGATCGCCCCCGCGAAACTCTTCCGCGCATCCTCCGTGAAAGGTTTCCCGCCCACACCGAGGATCACATCATCCACATTCACCACGCCATCCGCCGGAGACTTCGCGCCCACATGCGTCACGAGAATCTGCCGGCTCGACGCCGTCGTCCGCCCCTGCACGCCATCGAAGTGCGTCGCCGGCCGCGTATAAATCCACCCCCGCAGCCCCGTCGCGCCGAGGTTGTAAGTGAGCTTGCGGTCCACCGTCTCGCGAGTGAGATCCGGTTCAGTCTTCTGCGGATCCGCCGCGAGTGCGGAAGAGGTGAGTGCGAGCAGTGCAACGATGAGGCGATGGATTTTCATGGAAAGATGAACATGAACACTACCCGCCAGCCGCCGCCCGTCTTGGCGCGGAAACGCACGCCCGCATGAAACTCAGCACAGCCGGTTAGGACGGGCTTTGACCACGCGGCAAAAGCTCATCCCATCGGCCTCTCAATCCAGCCACTTCCAAGCCGGGACAACGCGGATATCGCGGCCTTCTTCCGTCAGCGCATCTTCCTGATCGAGCGTGATGACGAGCAGTTCGCGGCCTCGTTTCTTCGCGCTGCCGGAGAGCGTGGCCGCCTGGAGCAGACCGCGCAGTTCGCGCTGGCGATTCTCGCGAGTCAGCCGCGCGCAGCACTGGATCGCGAGGTCGGCGGTCACGAAGTCGCACTCCCACTCATGCGGCGCGGCGGCGAAAGCGGGAGCGGCACCCCTGCGACGCAGCGCAATGAGGACGGCGTTTTCCAATTTGCGTCCGAGGTCCGGTGTCGGGTTCGGGCTGTTGGCCGCGGCGAGACCCGTGTCCACCGCGTAGTATTTCGGCGGGCTGGTCACCCGCTGTTTGAAGGACGCGCTGAAGCGGGGCAGCGCCAGCATGAGCCACGCATCCTGCAGATACTCCACCATGCGTCCGGTCTGCGCGACGGAAGGCAGACCCAGCCCTTTCGAGAGCGCCTGCAAAGAAAGCGGCTGTCCCGGATGCGCCAGCAGATGCAGCGCGAGAGTCATCAAAGGCCGCGCCGTGCGCAGCGCGTGCCGGGTGACGATGTCGCGATGCACCACATCCCGCAGCAACTCGCGCAGCAACACGCCTCCCTGCTCCGGCCCGACCCGCAGCGCGGCGGCGAAGCCTCCCCGCATGAGATAATTTTCGAGCGATGAACCACCCGCTTTTTGTCCGGTGAACTCCAGAAACTCGCGGTAGGA
>JANPHJ010000110.1:0-4164 GCA_031424395.1 Chthoniobacter sp. | reverse complement strand
CCGCCCGCCCCGCCCAGCTCCTGCTCGCGCTCGACTATCCCTTCACCCACCACCGCGTCACCCTCAGCGTCTTCGCCACCCCGCCGCCCCGCCAAGCCAGCGAGCATCAGCGCTGGTTGCCATTCGGTGAAATCGAAACCCTCGCCCTCGCCGCTCCGCACAAGCGCGCCATCCTCCGGCTGAGCGCCGCGAGTTAAGGGGCGAGCTGGACGGACTTCAGCAGCCGCTCCGCGTCCTCCTGCGCGTGCGCCCGGCCCGGATCAAAGATCGCCTGCACCTGATAGTATGCCTGGCCGTCGGCGATGAGGATCGCTTCCACGCGCAGGGCTTTGCGCCAGCGCTCAGCGGTGATGGAAAGTCGCCGCGCCGCTTTGCCCGAGACGGTCGTCTCCGTGGCCGTGTGCTGCACATCGCGGACACCGCCACCGTGCGCGAAGCCCTCGACCGCGCCCTTCGCCGCAGCATCAAAGTTCAACTCGACCCCGGTTTTATAAACCGTCCGCAGTACGTCGATCTCAAAGCCCGCGGCCTTGGCAATTTGCATCTCACTGCTCTCGACAAACTCCTGCGCGATGCCGAGATCGAGCGGTGTGTTTTGGAAATCGCCGGGCGCTTGCAGCGTGAGGCCCGCGAGCTGGCGGATGCGCCACTCGCGCACCACCGCGGATACGTGGTCGTGATCGGGGTACTTTTTCACGGCGAGAAAACCACCGCCCGCGCAGGCGGCGGCCAGGGCGAGGGCGAGGAGGGTTTTGGAAGACCGGTGCATGGCGGCGCGCTGCGTATATGCGAAGCCCGCGGCGGTAAAGCCAAGCACGCAGACAGCGCGCGCGTCACTCGCGGCGAAAAAACCCGTTGACGCCGCCCGCCGCATCGCGCAATTTCCGCCGCATCAGTTAGCGCCCTCGGTTGGTCTGACCTCTCGGCAGACCGCTCCCTCGCCAGCCAGCAGCCAAGCGCCTTTCCGTATTATACCCAAAACCAATCCTGATCCATGGAGGGTCACAGCCAGCGGTTTCACCACCGACAGCCCAAAGGTTTCCTCGACCTGCAACGAGGCCTGCTATCGCCCGGCCCATCCGTGTGTCCGTCTTTCTCCAAATCCTGACCGCCAGACCGGCTACTTTTCCAAACGCGCACGCGCCACCCACCGGCGGCGCCCCATCCTCAACCCACCCACTTTCCTATGATCGAACCCGCCGACCAACCGTTGCTCGCAGAGCAGGCCACCGCACCGAAGAAACCCGCCAAAAAGCGCACGACGAAAGCTGTCGCCGCGCCTGTGCCCGAGCCCGCCGCACCCGCGGAGCTGCCGGCAGCCAAACCCGCCGCGAAAAAGCCCGCATTGAAAAAAGCCGCCGTCAAAAAGAAGGCCGTGGCCGCCGACACCAAGGCTGAGCCTGACGCGCCCGAAACGCCCGCACCCGTTGCCGCCCCAGCCGCGCCAAGCCCCGCACCCGCTGCACCTGCGAGCGCGGACGAATGGAGCCCCTCACGCTCCACACCCGCGCCTGCGCCCACTCCGGCCGCCGCTCCCGAGCCCGCCCCGGCATCCGCCGCGCCCGTCGTGAAACAGCGCCCGGTTTACATCCCGCTGCACGTCGCCCGGCAGATGCAGGAACAGGCCCGCGCCTCGGGCAATCCCGATGCACCCGTGCCCGTCTCCATGCCCGCCGACCAAGCCCCGCGCATGGAGCAGTCCGCCGGACGCATGGAACTCCCCCCGCGCGATGAGGAGATCGCCGACGCCGAGGGCATTGTCGAAGTTTCCGGCAAAGGCTTCGGCTTTCTACGCGACGCCAAGCGCGGCTTCACCCAGCATCCCAGCGATGTCTTCGTGACCCCCGAGCTGTGCCGCAGCTACAACCTCCGCGACGGCCAGTGGGTCAAAGGCCAGACCCGGCGCGGCAACCGCGGCGCCCAGCTTTTCCGCATCACCGAGATCAATGGCGACGACCCGCAAAAGGCCGCGACCCTGCCCACTTTCGACGAACTCACGGTCATCAGCCCGCTCGAAAAAATCCGCCTCGAGACCGTTCCCGAGCGCTACACTACGCGCATCATCGACATGATGTGCCCTATTGGAAAAGGCACCCGCGGCCTCATCGTCGCGCCGCCGCGCACCGGCAAGACTACCCTGCTCCAGCACATCGCCGACGCCGTGGTGAAAAATCATCCTGAGATTAAACTCATCATCCTCCTCGTCGATGAGCGCCCCGAGGAAGTCACCGACATCACCCGCGGCTGCCCCAGCGCCGAGATCATGGCCAGCTCCAATGACAGCGACGTGAAAAGCCACACCCGCATTTCCCAGCTCGCCATGGAGCGGGCCAAACGCCTCGTCGAATCCGGCCAGGACGTCTTCATCCTGCTCGACTCCATCACCCGCGTCGGCCGCGCCTTCAACAACGCCATGACCGGCGGACGCACCATGTCCGGCGGCCTCGATTCGCGGGCGCTGGAAATCCCGCGCAAAATCTTCGCCGCCGCGCGCAACACCGAGGAGGCCGGCTCGCTCACCATCATCGCCACCGCGCTCATCGAGACCAACAGCCGCATGGACGAAGTCATCTTCCAGGAGTTCAAAGGCACGGGTAACATGGAGCTCGTCCTCGATCGCAAGATCAGCGACATGCGCATCTACCCGGCCATCGACATCTTCCAATCCGGCACCCGCCGCGACGAGCTGCTCATCCCCGCCGACGCCCTGCACAAGATCAACGTCATCCGCCGCGGCCTCGCCGGTCACAAGCCCGTGGAAGCCATCGAGCGGCTGCTGTTCTTTACGAAAAAATTCCCGACTAATGCGCAGATGCTGCGGGAAATTCCGGGGTAAGGTCGCCGCTGCCAAGCGCGGCTTAATACATATTGGGCTGCTTCCGATGATTTTCTTCAATAAATACGTGTTGCTATGGCTCATGGCAGCGACCGGGATCATCTTAGGTATTGGGAGCCTTAATTGTCCCTCCCTCTTTCGTCTGATTACACGCGGTGTTTCCAGTCAGGCCACTGTGATTGCTCTGGTTCCAGAATTTCACAATACCGTGCGTTACGAGTATCATGTTGCCGGAGAAGTATTCACGGGGCAGAACCAATGTTGGCCACCCAATCCGCCGTTGGAGCGACTTAGCGTAGGTCAGTCTGTCGCCATTTATTACGCTCCGCGGAACCCCAAAGACTCCGTTCTCGGCAACCCGAAACCAATGCTCGAAAACGAGATTGGTGCCGTTGCGCTCGCCGCCGTTGTAATGCCCACTTTTATCGCGTTTGCCTTCGCGCGCTGGTGGCGCAAACATGCTTAGGCTCAACTTTGAAGTGCAACTATTGGCGGAGGGTGTTGATATGATTCACATTGGTGTAACGAAACGCCCAAAGACGTGTCATCCGGAGCGGAGTTCCGTGCGGGCGCTGGCGGGACGGAACGCAGTCGAGGGATCTCGGCGGTCCGATCCAGCGCCCTACGTTATCGAACCGCCGGGGTTCCTCGACTCCACTTCGCCCATCTTTCCACCTGCGTTCCGCTCGGGATGACACGCTTTCGTATTTTCCCTACACCACTAACGAGCAACACCTATGAGGGGCGTAAAACCACTTACAGTAGAGACTGTGAACTAAGTCGTCCCATCGGGACGAATGATCGTAGCCGTGGGTTTCAGCCCACGGGCGGCACGACAAGACGGCCCTGTCGCGTAGCGACATTTGAAGGCTGCTCAAACGTCGCTACGCGACGGCGCTTCGCTCGAACCAATCCGTGGGCTGAAGCCCACGGCTTGTCTCTTGGCGTGATAGGTATCCTTGCCTCGCCCCCTTGAGGCAGCTGGCTGGGTAAACCGTCCCCCGGCTGGGCATCATCCAAGTCCGCATCGTAGATCGGCACCCGTTCCCGCCGCCTCTCCAGCTCGAAGCCGGATGGTAACACGGCACCGCTAGTTTAACTCGCGGCACGCCGCAGACAAGCCCGCGCTCAAGGGCTGGAGACGCCTCCTTGGGTCAAACCAAACCTCAACTCCAACTCCTCATGATTCCACCGAAGCCCCTCGCCGCCCTCGCCACCTGCCTGGGCCTCGACATCGCCAAAGCCAAACTCGACGCCTGCCTGCTCTGGGGCGAGCGCGCCCATCACGCCCAGTTCGACAACTCCAAGCCCGGCCTCACAGCCCTGCG
>JANPHJ010000109.1:0-29362 GCA_031424395.1 Chthoniobacter sp. | reverse complement strand
TCCAACGAACTCGGCGCGCTCGAGTCCGGCCTCACCGCCGCGTTTTTCGGCCCCGTGCTTTCCGTCATCGGCGGCGGGCTCGGCACGATCCTCGTGGTTTTCGCGACCGCGTGGAAATGGCCGGAAATCCGCCGCATCGGCACGCTCCAACCGGCCGACCCCGTGGGCGAGCGGGAGACTACGGATTGACGAAAACCCGGTCGCACGACGGATCGACGACCTGCGCGCCCTGCGGGATGCCGCGCACGTCGATGCGGTTGTACGGCGCATACGGGCTCGTCACAAAACCGGAGCGGCCCGTGAAGCGACCCATCGGGTAACGCCGGGCCTCGCTGCGGTACGAGCGGTCGTCCCGCGAGTAACGGTCGTCCCGCGAATAACGTTCGTCCCGCGAATAACGTTCGTCCCGCCGGTCGTAGTCGCGGTCGCCGCGCGCGTCGTAGTAGCCCTCGCTATAGACGCGCTCGCGGTCGCGCTGCACGACTTTGCCAATGAGGTAGCCGCCCGCCGCGCCGATGGCCGCGCCCGCCAGCGCCTGGTCGCCGCGCCCATGCAGTGCGCCGCCGACCGCCGCGCCGGTGGCTGCGCCGAGCAGCGCGTTCTGGCCCGAGGTCTCGCAGCCGGAAAAGGCGAACGCCGCGAGGAGGAAGAGTGAAATGGTGGGGATGAATTTTTTCATAGGGCGCAAGGAGTTAGTGCCCGAATCGGACGGGACGCAAGCGGCGGATGTTCACGGAAAAAATCATTCGGCGCGGCCACGGTTCCATCGATGTGTTTGCAGTGGAAAACTGTTCGGCTCGCTGGTCAGATGAATTCATGTCCCGCAGCCCAGCCATTACGTTTCGCAATGCGGTGCGCGCCGATCTGGACGGCATCCTCGCCGTCGAGCAAAGCTGGCCGGAGAGCAGCCGGGCCGGGGCGGACAAGTTCATGGCCCGCCTGGAGCGCTTTCCCCAGGGCTTTTTTGTTGCGAGTGTCCTGGAGGCCGGGCGCGAAAGGCTCGTCGCCACGCTGACCGCGATGCCCCTGCAGTATGATCCCGCGCAACTCCAGACATTCAGCGGTTGGGACGCCGTGACTAACAGAGGCTACCTGTTCCCGGATATGGACCTCGCGCGCTGCAACGCAATTTACATCGTGTCCGGCGTGATCGACACCGCCAGCCACGGGCTGAACCTGTTCGGGCCGGGGGTACTGCTGGAGGTGGATTTGGCGAAACGGCTGGGGTTGCGCTACGTCCTCGGGGGCGCCGTGCTGCCCGGCTACAGGCGCCATTGCGAAAGACACGGGCCGCTCGATGCCTACACCTATTGCCGCAGGCGCCGCGGCAAGGCCCTGACGGATCCGCTGCTGGCGAGGTACGAAAGCATCGGTTTTTCCGTGCCCGATGCCCGTCATGTCATCGCGGAGTATTACCCGGATGACGCCAGTAAGAACTACGCCGCGCTGGTGGTGCGGGATCTCGGGTAGGGTGGGCATCCTGCCCGCCGGTCCTGGCGTCTCGCCAGAACGCACGGTCCTTTCGTCAAAAAGCCGCGAGGCAAGATGCGTCACTCGGCGGGCGGGACGACCACCCTACCCGGGAGGGTCCACAAGGCTCACAAACTCCTCAAACTTGCCTCTGGCACCCGTCGGAATCGCGTCGCAGTGAGTGATGCGAATACGGAAGGGATGCCCCAGGTTGTCTTGCACCAATCGAATCACCTTGTCCGTCTCCTGGGGTGTGAAGGCACGATCGGTGACGTATTTCACTTCGACCTCCTGCACACTATGCTGCACAAACTGAAAGGCCTGCACCTGCACCCCCGTCAGCTCGCGGATTTGGCCGTGCTGGCCGAGATACGGAAACTCACTGCGCCCGTCGGGAAGGATGAGCCGATTGCGGGTGCGCCCGAGCACCTTGGTGAGCACAGGCAGATGGCGGCCGCACGGGCAGGCTTCGCCGAACACCGCGTGATCGCCCAGTTCATAACGCAGCAGTGGCGTGGCGAAGTTGTGCAGGGAGCTCATGAGCACCCGCCCGCTCTCACCCGGACCGCAGGGGCTCCCCGCCTCGTCCACAATTTCCAAAAGCAGGCTTTCAGACTGCACATGGTAGTGATCGTGCCCGGGGCACTGCAGGGCAATGTAACCGGTCTCTTCACACGAATAGACGTCCACCGTCTCCACGTCCCACGCCGACCGGAACAGGGCGCGCTGCGCCGGCGTGAGCGTCTCGCCGATCGTGCGCACCTCGGTGAGGCCCGGGAGTTTGGTCTGGTGCCTGATGCAGTATCCGGCCAGCGCCGCGAGATTCGAGGGGTAGGAAATCAGGTAGGCGGGCTTTTCGCGGAGCAGCCACGCGAGCTGTTCGGCCAAGGGCGCGGTGACGTTGAGCATGGCCGCCGGAGCGCTGTCATAGAGCACGTTCACCGCGGGGCCCCAGCTCGGCTCGCGCAGGCCGTCCGGCGGACCGCAGGAATCCCGCGCGGCCCATTTGATCGCGCAGAGGCGGCGTGAAAAATCGCGCTGGTGCCAGGCATGATCGCGGAGTGTGAGGGCCAGCCAGATCAGCCCCGTCGCGTCCGTCCGCAGCAGCTTGACCGGCTGTCCGGTGGAGCCGGAGGTGGTTACGGGGGAGGTTCGTCCGTGGGCGGGCGGCACCGCCTGCGAGCGCATCAGTTCGTCGGCCTGCTGCACCATGGCGCGTGTGGAGATCGGCAGCTTGCGGAGGAAATCCAAGGTGAAGCCTGCCCGGCCGCCAGTGCCATATCCGGCAAACAATTTGGTGTAATAAGGAACCGTCCGGCGGGCGTGCTCGAAGACCTTGCCCAGTTGCTGGAGTTGCCGGCTCAGGATCGTGGCCGCAGGCATCCACTGCGACGCCTCGAGCTGGTATTGCAGCGCGAGCATCACGCTGGCCTGCGCCGAGGGCAGGGCCGGAAAGGCGAACTCCGGAACCGCCGATCTGGGAACTTGATTGAGCATGCGGGACAGTGTGGGGTGCGGGATCACTGGCCGATTCGGCCAGCCGGCGGCTGCATGCGCAGGGTCAGGGAGGCGAGGCTGCGCATTGAGGCATTCGGCGACCAGCGGTGCTCGACCACCTCAATCACCGCGGTGGCGCGCAGCAGTTCATCCACCGCGATGCTGGTTTCCCGGAGCGCCAGCGGGCGCCCAAGGCAGGCGTGGCTGCCGCGGCCAAAAGCGAGGTGCGGGTTTGGGCTGCGGCGGAGGTCGAGCTGGTGGGGATCGGCGAAGCACGCCGGATCACGGTTCGCCGCGCCGATCAGGCCGACGACCAAGGTGGCGCGCGGGATCGCATATCCGCCGATGGTCAGGTCTTCCTTCGTCCAGCGACTGAGTTTTTGCACCGGCCCGGTATAGCGCAGCAACTCCTCGATGGCCGATTTCAGCAGTCCCGGCTGGGCTCGCAGCAGGTTCATCTGCCCGGGGTTTTTCGCCAGGGCCAGGACGCTGTTGGCCATCAGGTTGCGCGCCGTTTCATGCCCAGCCACCAGCAGGAAAACGCACCCGTCGATGATTTCCGCCTCCGCAAGGCCGGGGCCCGCGCCCGACTCCAGCAGCTCGCGCACAAAACCTCCGGGGCCGCGGGCGGCATCCGACCCGACAAAGCGGCTGAAATAGTCGCGCATGGCAGTCGCCGCAGGAGCCGCGGCGCGCATCCCTTCCTTTTCCCCGGAGTCGAGAGCGTCGGCGAGTTGGAACGCCCAGGGGCCAAGTTCCGCGGCGTCCGCGGCGGGCACCCCCATGAGGTGGCAGATCACCAGCGCGGGCAGGCGCCCGGCGAGGCCGGACAGGAATTCCACCGGTTCCCCACCCCTGCGCTCCCCGATGAGCTGGCGGGCCATGGCGCGCATCGCCGTATCGTGCAGACCCGTCTCCCTGGTCGAAAGCGCCTGACCAAAGGCGCGGCGCACAATCTGGTGACGCGGCGGATCCATGAACAGCAGCCAATTTGCCATGGTGGCGAGCAGCGCCCCAGCCTCCTGGGGAGTGGTGACGAGCGGGTTCGCAGAGCCCGGCTCAGCCTGCCGGCAAAAACGTCCGTCGCTGAGCAACCGCGCGCAGTCCTCGTAGCGCGTCAGGTAAACCACGCCATCCTGATTGCGAAACACCGGCGCAGCCCGCTGCCACTCGGCATACCGCTCGTAAAGTCGCTCCTGATAGTCTTCCGCCGTGAAATCGGTGACCATCGCCGGGACGTCGGCCGGGGAGCTTGAAATCATGCCGGGTTTTGCTGAAGGAGACCTTTCTTCGCGGCGGGATCCAGCGTGATCGTCGTCGTGTTCACACTTAGCATGAGCGCAGTATGGGAAAGGTCGGTTCGAGTGTCCAGAATCCTATTTTTATGGCGGCAGCGAACGGCGCACGCTGCCCTCACACCGATCAAATTGCCGGCCAGCGCTGGTTACAGCTCTCCACGCGACGTCGTCAGCAAAGTGAGAATCTCCTTGGCGTTTTCCATCATCCGTAGTTCAAATCCCGCAGTCCGCCCCCAACCCGGCCCGCACCGCTACCCGCTTATGAAATCGTTGAAATCACACCGCCTTGCCGCCTCCATCGCCTTCCTCGCCGGTGGCGCGGCAGCTCCTCTGCAAGCAGCCCACCCCATCTCCGAGCCGCCGACCGTGTACGGCCCGCTCGATGGCTCCATCACGCTCACGCTCGGCTTCACCGAAAAGCGGATCGAGGGCGGGGCCAACGTGCTGACGCCGCTCTACCGCGCCGCGGATGGCAATAGCATGTTCTTTCTCGACGGAAACTGGAGCGGCAAGGGCGATGCGAATGAAAATGGGAGCGCCGGCCTCGGCTTCCGCCACCGATTCACCAACCCGGAGGTGATTTTCGGAGTGAACGCGTTTTTCGACTACGGCGATTATTCGGGCCGCGGCTACCGGCAGGCCGGGGTGGGCATGGAGCTGCTTTCGAAGTGGGTGGATTTCCGCGCGAACGCGTATTTCACCTCGGACTCCACCCAACCCATCGCCTGCCGGACGGCGACCTTTTCGTCCTCGAAAAAGAAAACCACCTCGGCGACCCGATCGCAGACGATCGACGGCGCCGAGGGTTTTTTCAACGGTAACGACTTCGTCATCGAATCGACGACGGTCAAAACCACTGTCACCAACACGCGCCGGTCATCGAAGCAGGTGCGGCGTCTCTATCAGCGATTCGAAGGAGCGATGCCGGGCTTCGACGCGGAACTCGGCGGGCTCCTGCCGTACCTGGACGCTTGGGCGGAAGTGCGGGTCTATGCCGGCTACGCTTTTTTCGACGATCCGTTTGGCAATGACATCAGTTGCTTCACCGCGCGGCTCGAAGCCCGACCGGTGCCGGCGGTGATCTTCGACGTCCAGTACAAGGGCGACTCGCGGCTGCTGGATTTCGACAATCACTGGTACTTCGGCACGCGCGTGGAGATACCGTTTGATCTCAGCAACCTGCTCCACGGACAGAGCCCCTTCGCTGGCATCACCGAGGCCTTCACGCCGAAAGGGCTGGGCCCCAGCGGCTCAGCCGGCCCGGTGGGCAATGGCAAGGACGGCAAAGATCCCGCCGAGATGGCCCGCAATCGGATGAACGAAAATATCATCCGCAACTGGCGTCCCACGGTCAGCCGCTCGGGTTTTGAACCGGTCTCGCAGCGCGTCGAAAGGCAGCACCGCGATCAGAGCACGACCACGACGAGCACCACGGTGACGCAGAGGATCCTACTAGGGAACTAGCCGCCGCTGGTTTGCGCAGCGCGGTACGCGCGGCGGCCGGCACGCGCAGCTTGCGCGCTACGAGCTCAGCTTTGCGCGCAGCGTGGTCGTGAGGATGACGAAGATTTTCTCCAGCCGGCTGAGGGCGTAGCGCTGCACGAAAACCTGGAAGCCGTCGCGCTGCATGCGGGCGAGCAGGCGGCGATAGACGGCGCGCATGATTTCGGCGGCGACCATGGCGCGGCGGTCGGCGGTCGGGAGCGCGGCCTCGGCGTTGCGATAGAAGCCGGAGGCCCGCTCCGCCTCGAAGCGCATGAGCGCGAGGAAGGCGTCATTGTGGCGACTGACGGCGAGGTCGGCGGCGGTGTAGCGGAAGCGGGCGAGGTCTTCGCGCGGCAGGTAGATGCGGCCGCCGTTGGCAAAGTCCTGGCCGACATCGCGGAGGATATTCGTGAGCTGGAGCGCGAGGCCCAGCTCGACGGCGTAGGTTTTGCAGCCCGCGTCGCGGAAGCCGAAAATCTCGATGCTCACGAGCCCGACGGCGCTCGCCACGCGGTAGCAATAGAGCCGCAGGTCGTCCCAGGTCGCGTAGGTCACGGCGTCGAGATCCATCTCCACACCGGCGATGATTTCGAGGAAGTGCTCGTCGCTCAGCCGGTACTTCGCCATCAGCGCGCGCACCGGCACGGCGAGCGCGGATTCCCCGGCGACGGGCTGGGCAAGCGCTTGTTTCCAAATGTCTAGCGCGGCCCGACGATTGGCGACGGTCTCGCCGGGGTCGTCGGCGATGTCGTCGATCACGCGGCACCACGCGTAGAAAACGGTGATGTCGTCGCGCCGCTCGCGCGGGAGCGAGACGAAGGCGAGGGCGAGGTTGGACTTGCTCGCGCGGGTGATGGCGCGGGCGTCGGCAGCGGCGGTGCTCACGCTTCCGGCTCCGGCTGCAGCGCCGAGTCGCGCACGATCACCCCGCGCGCGATCTCCAACACGCGGTCTTCCTTTTCCACCGCAAACGCGGGGGACGCCGTGGCGATGACCGTCGCACCAAACTCCGCGGGCACGCGCCGCAGCAGCGCGGCGAAGCCGGCCAGCTCCTCGCCGGCGAGCGTGCCGTCGAGGTTTTCCACGATGAGGATCGACGGCTCATTCGCCAGCCCGCGGGCGACGGCGACGTGGTACTGCGCGCGCAGCGTGAGGTCGTCGATCTCCGCCTCGGCGGCCTCGGCCATCTCGGTAAAAGCGAGCAGCCGTTCGGTGCGGAGGCGCGCTTCCTCGGGGCCGACCTGCGAGATTTTGAAGAGCGGCATGGCCACGTTTTCGATCACGGAAAAAGACCCGAGCAAAAACGGCGCAGCGAAGACAAACCCGAACCGCTGCGCGCGCAGCCCGGCGCGCGCCTCCTCGTCGAGTTCGCGCGTGGGCCGTCCATCCACCAGCACCTCGCCGGTCTCCGGCAGATCGAGCAGGCCGAGCACGCGGAGCAGCGCGCTGCTTTCACCCCCCGCCGCGCCGAGCAGCAGATGCACGCGCCCCGGCGCAAAGTCCGCGCTCACCGGCAGGCCAAAGCCGCTCGCGCACGACACGTCCTGGAGTTCGAGAACGTTGGAAATTTCGGCGCTCACTAGAATTTCACCAGTTCCTCCGCATCCTCGCGGTGCGAGTCGCAGCGTTTGAAAAGGCAGACCCAGCTCGCGAGCAGCCACGCCGCCACGACCGCGCGCAGCCACGGCACCGCAAGGCTCCACACCACCCCCGCCGCCGTTTCCTCGCCCAGTCCGCGCTGCACCAGCCCGAGCGCGACCTGCACGAGATAGAAGTGCAGCGCCGCCACGATGAGGAACCAGCCAAACGCCCAGACGTGATGCGCCACGAAACGCACATGATCGCGCAGCGCCCGCCGCACGGCCTCACTGTGAAAGATGAGCGTGATCTGCACCGACGCCCACAGCAGGAGGAAGCAGGTGAGCACCATGCGCGCGCTGCGCTGCCGGATGTCCATCGTCAGGTCGTCGTCGGGAAACCACGCCTGAAACGCGCTGAAGTTTTTCAGGATCAGCGGCAGGTCGATGAAGAGGCTGCTGAGCAGCATCACGAGCAGCGCCCATTTCAAAACGAAGCTGCAGCGGCGGATCGCGAAATCGAGCAGATGCGAGTGGGTGAAGGTCAGCCCGCGCACCCACACGTAGGCGAGGAGGATGAGGTAAATCTGCATGCACACGCCGAAGAGGTATTCAAAAAGGAAGCCGACCCACGCCACCACCGGCGCCCATTGAAACCACTCGAGCTGCGCCGCCGGCCCGCCGCCGCACGCGATGATGAGCTGCGGAGCCGCATACAGACAGGGCTTCGCGACCGCCGCCAGCGCGGTGATGAGCACGCTAAAATGGATGACCGCGCCGAACCCGCCGAAGCGCGAGCGCAGCGCCCGAAACATCACGGCCTGATGGCCCTGCCAGTTCACCAGGAGCAGCAGGGCCGCGAGCGCGGCGACGGGAAACGTGGAAAACACGCAGTTGAAAATGCCCGCCGTCGATTCCAGCGCGGGCAGCGTGCTTTCGCAGACGGCGTCGTGTAGCGCCTGCGGCGGCAGGTGCCAGAGCGACTCCGGCGAGCCGTGCAGCCACAGGTTCGGATCGCGCCACGCGGCCCGCATCCAGACCAGCGCGGGCCTTTCCTCAAAGGGCAGCACCGACACGTAGTAGAGCGTTTTCGCGAACTGAAACAGCGCCCCCGCAAAACCGAAAATCCCCAGCGTGACCCATAGCGTCGAGTAGCGGCGGAGGCAGCGGAAACCGTCGCGCAGGCTGGCCCGCGCCGGATTCGTGAGCATCAGCAGCAGATAGCCGCCCAGCGCGCCGCAGACGAGCCACGGGAGCTGCGCGGAAGGAATGGCGGACGCAACGGGAACCATGCCGAGGAGTTAGCGAATCGTCGCGCGGAATGAAAGCGCGGTGCGCTACTCCCAGCGCGAATTTTTACACCCGGTGTAGGCGATGATGAGGCCGAGGAGGACGTGGCTGGAGAGCCACCAGATGCAGAGCGGGGCGTTGGAAATGTCGGTCTGGGTGACCTTTTTCACGGCCTCGTAGAAGCGGGTGTCGTGCATGGTCTGGATGAAGCCGGACCAGCCCCAGTATGAGGCGATGAACGGCTGGGTGAGCATGCTCAGCGCCTTGGGCAGTGCCAGCACGGCACCGCTGAGCGGGAGCTGAAAGCCGACGAGATAGACGGAGACGAGCGAGGCCTGCTCGGCGGTTTTCATCAGGCTGGAAAGACCGAGGCAGACGGAGGTGAGCGAGGCGTTGACGAGGGTGAGCAGGACGATCTGCGTGGGGAGGCTGCCTTGGAATTGCACGATGACATTCACGAAGACGGCCATCCACACGGACTGCACGAGCACGAGCACGCCGAGGAACGCGGCCTTCGACGCGACGTAGGCCGACGGGCGGACGCCGGAGAATTTCTCCTTCTCGAAAATGAGCCGCTCGCCGGCGATTTCGCGCGCGGCGTTGTTCGAGCCCATGAGCGCGAGGAGCACGACTTGGAACATGATGAGCCCGGAGACGAGCCCGCCCGTCTTGATGAGTTCCTGACCCTGCTCCATCTCGTGCTTCATCTGCTCGAGGAAATTTCCGCTGACCACGCCATTGAGGTTTTTGATCTGCGGGAGGCCGTCGAGCGCGAAGACCACGACGAGGAGGGGGAAGCCGACAAGCAGCGCGAGTTGCAGCCAGAGCCCGCCGCGGTCGCGGAAAAAAATCTTCCACCGTCGCGCGAGGAGCACCGCGAACTGCGTTAGCGCCGAGGGCGTGTCCTCATGCTCGACGATCTCCTTTTTCTTTTTGCGGCGCAGCTTTTCCTCCGTCTCATCCTCCTCGTCGTCATCAGCCTTTTTTTTCTCCTCGGCCTCGTCGTCGCCCTGCGCTTTTTTCAGCAGCTTCTCGATGCGCTTTTTCGCCGCCTCATCCTCGGCCGCCGGACGGTCGTGGACATCCTCCAGAGCGGCGGCATCCGCGGCTTCGTCGCCGTCGAGCTTGCTCTCGGCGTAGTAGGCGTTGCGGTGCTTCTGCCAAGAACGATGCCAGTCGTCCGGCTTGCGCTGGGCGAGGCGCGGAAATAGTTCCTCCGGCTTTTCCACGCCGAAGTAGTGATACAAAAACTGCGCCGGCCCGTGGTAGGCGACGTGCCCCTGGTAGAGCACCACGATGCTGTCGTAGAGCGCGAGATGGCGCAGGCTGTGGGTGACGCTGAGCACGATGCGGTCGTCGCGCCGCGAGAGGGCGTGCATGAGCTTGGCAATCTCGTCCTCGGCTTTCGGGTCGAGGCCGCTGGTCACTTCGTCGCAGAGCAGCAGGTGCGGGGAGCTGACCATTTCCAGCGCCATCGCGAGGCGGCGTTTTTGCCCGCCGGAAAGCACGCGCACCTCGCGGTCGCTGATTTCATCGAGGCCGACTTCGCCGAGGATTTTCTCCAGCCGTTCCTCCTGCTCGTCGAGATCCAGCCCGGCCACGCGTAGGCGCAGCGCGCTTTCCACGCTCTCCCACACGGTCAGCAAATCGTAGGCGATGCTGAACTGCGGCACGTAGCCGATCTCGTGCGGGTCCATGTCGCCGTCCTCGGAAAGATTGCGCCCGTCCCACTCGACGTGCCCGAGCGTGGGCTCGCGCAGCCCGGCGATGACCTTGAGCAGCGTGCTCTTGCCGCAGCCCGACGGCCCGAGGATCGCCGCGAAATGTTTCTTCGGAAAGCGGGTGGAGACCTCGGCGAGGAGGAGCTGCCCGTCGGGCTCATTGCCGAGTTGGAGGGAGACGTGCTGGAGTTCGAGCATGGTGGTTTGGACAAAATTAACAGAATGGACAGAATTTCTGCGGGGAAAAGAGGAACGCGGCGAGTGAGGCGACTGCCTTCCATGCAATTCTGTAAATTCTGTTCATTCTGTCGAAAAACAAAACGGGGCTGGTGAGGCGGCGGTGGGAGCGTTGGGCATTGACGCGGCTTTGTCAGTCGCAAAAGTGGCGGCATGCCCCGACCCTCCAGACGCCAAACACCCACCGTCCCGAGCCCCTGGAAAAGGCTCGCGCTTTGGGCGGTCCCCGCGTGTTTTTTGATGGCGATCGCCGGCTATTTTGTGGTGAAGGCGGCGGCGTATTCGTATCTGCGGAGCGACAGCTTCCGGCGGTTCGTCGAGCAAAAGGCGGGCACTACTCTGCGCGCCGAGTGCGAGCTCGCGCCGCTGCAATTCGCCGGCACGAACATCTTCACCGAGGGCTTCAAGGCACAGGGTGGGAAGGACGCGCCGTTTGCCACGCTCACGCTCGATCAAATGCGCGCGGAGATCAGCCTGCGGCGGTTTTTTGAAAAGGTCTGGCAGCTCGAGCAGATCGACATCCAGCGGGTGAATCTCAGCCTCACCGGCCCGCGCGCCGATCTGCCCGTTGCGCCGCCCATCGGCGTCCCCACAGCATCCGCGCCTAATCCCTCCGGCGGCTGGCTGCCGAACCGCGTCGAAATCGCCTCCGCCACCGTGCATGACACGAACCTCGCATGGAGCGGCGGCGGCATGCGCAACACGACCGTCACTGCCGTGCCCGACGGCGGCGGGTGGAAGATCACCGGCCAGGGCGGCAAGATCGAGCAGACCGGCCTGCCCGCGCTCGACGTGCAGGCGCTCGCCATGCGTTACCGCGCGCCCTCGCTCTTCGTGAACACCGCCGAGTTTCGCCAGGGCGGCATCGGCTCGGTGAAAGCGACGGGCGAGATCAACTTCGACGAGCGCATCGATCTCCAGGTCGCGATCCGCGACGTGAACCTCACGCCCTTCCTCTCGCCCGACTGGCGCGTGCGGCTCAAAGGCCAGCTCTCCGGCGACGTGACCGTCCGCAGCCCCCTGCCCCTGCCCACCGCCGGGCCGGAAATCGCCGGCTCGCTCAGCATCGCGCGCGGCGAACTCACCGCGCTCCCCGTGCTCGACCAGATCGCGCTATTCACCGGCACGCAGCAGTTCCGCCGGCTCTCGCTCAGCCGCGCGTCCGCGGATTTCAAGCAGGACGGCGCCAAGCTGCGCGTCACGAAATTCGTCGCGGAATCCGAAGGGCTGATCCGCCTCGAGGGCGACTTCGTGATCGAGCATCAGATGATCGACGGCACCTTCCAAGTCGGTGTCACGCCCTCCAGCCTCGCCTTCATCCCCGGCTCGCGGGAGAAAGTTTTCACCGAATCCCGCGCCGGCTACGTGTGGGCACCCATGCGCCTCACCGGCCCGCTGAACAAGCCCACCGAAGACCTCACCGCCCGCCTCGCCCGCGCCGCCGGCGACGCCGCCTTGGAAACCGTGAAAGGCGCGGCGGAGGAAGCGGTCAAGACCGGCAAAGACGTCATCAAAAACGCGCTCGATCTGCTGCTGCCCGGGACGAAGTAGCGCGCGTTTCCCCTTTCAGCCAGGCGCTCCACCGGCTACGCCTGCGCAGATGAGACTTGTCGCCGTCCTGCTGTTTTCCCTCGCGGCTCAGGCTGGTGCGCTCGCGCAAACCGCAGCGACAACGGCGACCCCGGTGAGTGCCTCCGACCTCGTCAAACTCCACCGCAACAACCTCGTTTTTGTCAGCGGCGCGGATGGTGCGGGCAGCGGCTTCGTGGCGACGCTCGGCGGCGCGAATTTTCTTTTTACCAATGCGCACGTCGCCGCCGGAATCAAAAGCGCCGGGTTCAAAACGCTCGACGGAACCAAGGTGCAAGTTGGTGCGCCGTCCATCGCCGTGGGCCACGACATTTTTCGCATGCAACTCGGGCCGGGCGGCACGCCGCTCGAAGTCATGCTGAAAGTCGATGAGAACGCAGCCATCGACGATGCGGTGGTGGTGCTCGGCAACGCCGAGGGGGGCGGTGTGATTAATACGATCAAGGGCCGGATCGTCGGCGTCGGACCGCAGCTCGTGGAGGTGGATGCGCCCTTTCAGCCGGGCAACAGCGGGAGCCCGATCATCCATTTGAAAACGGGCAAGGTCATCGGCGTGGCGACCTATCTCACGATCAAAAAGTACGACGCCGCGACGAAGGAGATTTTGAAAAACCCGGTCATCCGCCGCTTCGGCTACCGGCTCGACAGCGTGAAGACGTGGCAGCCCGTGAACTGGCCGACCTTTTACGCGCAGGCGGCGGAGATGCAGGCCATCGAGACGCTGACGGGCGACCTTGGCAATTTCCTCGTCGATCTCGGCAAGGACGGGCGGGTGACGGCGGGCGCGCACAGCAACCCGGCGATCAAGACGCGCATCGACCAGTGGCTGGCGGACAAAAGGAAACGCCTGAACCCGAAGGACGCCGCGAGCGTGGATCAGAATTTCATCTCCTTCCTCAAAGTCGCCGGCCGCGCCGATGTGGCGGCGG
Source organism: Chthoniobacter sp. (assembly GCA_031424395.1). Classification (GTDB taxonomy): domain Bacteria; phylum Verrucomicrobiota; class Verrucomicrobiia; order Chthoniobacterales; family Chthoniobacteraceae; genus Chthoniobacter. The sequence goes on along the minus strand of JANPHJ010000109.1, from coordinate 16,268 downwards.
CGCGGCAGCGCATGACCTACGAATACTTCATGCGCGGCCTCACGAGCGTCGAGCAGGAGCGGAGCGCGATCATCGAGATTTTTGACAAGATCATCGGGGATTTGCAAAAGGACCGGTGAGCGGGCGCTGCGGGCTGCGCTCTACGCGCTGAGCGTCGCCTCGGCGGGGCGTTTCGCTTTCGTCTCCACGCTGCCGCGCGGGCGGAAGATGAGGTCCACGACGTTGCGGATGTACTGCTCGTCGGGCATGGCCTCGGTGGCTTCGGGCGGAAAGGTCACGAGCGTTTTAAAGTGCGCGGCGAGGTCGGCGAAAAGGCGGATGCGGGCGGCGGGGTCGAGGTCGTCGCGGCGGACGAGGGACTGGAGAGCGAGGCGGGCTTCCTCGGGCGTGGCGCGCTGGCGGAGGCGGGCTTCGAGGTGGGGGAATTGGCGGAGCGAGTTGAACTTTCCCGCGAGGAGCTGGTCGAGGTCGGGCTCGGCGTGTTTCGGGATGTGGACGACGACGGTATTCGCCGCGAGGTCGCCGAGCCGCTGGGCGCGTCGGCGGAGCAGGCAGGCGACGCCGCCGATGAGGTAGCAGCCAGGCAGCAGGTCGGCGAAGCGCAGCAGATTGCGCATGAGGATCTGGTGGAATTGCAGCCGCAGACCCTGCGCGTCCATGACGCGCAGGCGCATGATCCGTTTGCCAAAGGTCTGGCCGCGCCACGCCCATTCGGTGAAGACGCCGTAGCCGATGGAGACGACGAAATACGCGATCATGGAAAGCGCGCCGGCGAAGTCCGGGCTGACGTAGCCGACTTTGGAAAGGACGGAATTTGCGCCCATGCAGATCACCATGATGGCGACGAGGTCCACGCCCCACGCCATGCAGCGCGCGACCGGGCTGGCGAGCTGGTAGGCGAAAGCGATGCCCTCTGGCGTGCGGATGCGCAGCTCGGAATTCACGCGCCCACCTCCGTCGCCGCTGGCGCGTGGTCTTTCGCCCGGCCCGACCGCAGAAACCACACGAGCGCCGTCAGCTCGACGCAGCCGAAGGCAATCTTCACCGCATACGGAATGACCGGCTCGTGATACTGCGAGAGAAACGCCTCGACGAAACCCGCCCACACCAGCATCACCGCGACGCCACCGATGAGCGTGGCGAGGTCCGGCCCGAGCGCGCGCAGCCGCGCGGTGAGCGGCGCGCGGTCGCCGCGGCCGATGAGCGCCGCGCCCAGCATGAGCCCGCCCTGGCCGGCGATGAGGATGGCGGGAATCTCGATGACCCCATGCGGCAGCAGCCAGCCCGCGAGGAAGACGCTCTGGCCCGCGAGGATGTAGTCGATGCCGACGAGGCCGAGGATCACGCCGTTGTAGAAAAGCAGGATGATCGTGCCGAGGCCGAAGGTCATGCCGAGGGCGAGCGCCTTGATGGAGACGCCGATGTTGTTGGTCATGAGCTGGCTGGCGAAGCCGGATTTGCGGTCGGCGTAACGATCCTTTTTCACCTTCTCCTCCATCGCCACGCGCTTCGCGGGATCGCCCATGTGATTGGCGAACATCGCGGGCAGCACGGCCTCCTTCGCCTCGTCATCGAGCATCACGGACAGGCCGCCAAAGAGCACGCCGACCGCGGTGATGACGCACGAGATGATGAACGCGCCGGAGTGTTTGCGAAACACGCGCGGAAACTCCGTGAAGAACCAGCGCGCCGGACGGAACCCGCGCCCGCGCTCGCGCGTCTCGTGGATTTCGCCGTAGGCGCGCGCGGTGAGCGCTTCGAGGTAGCGCCGCAGCTCGGGCTCGGAGGCGAAGGTGGCGATGCGCCCGAGATCGGCGGAGACTTTTTGGTAGAGAAAATGGAAGCGCTTCGCCGCATCGAGCGTGAGCGCGCGGCCCGGCTCGGCCTGGAGACGGTCGAGCGTTTTTTCCAGCTCGGTCCACGACGGGCGCTCGGCGGCGATGAAGCGGGGCAGGTCAATAATCATGGCTCACAAAAGCTGCCTCCGTTTCACGTCCGCATGCTGCCCGACGATCTGCGCGGAGAGCTTCGCTGGATCGAGGAGAGAAAAGCGGACGCCACGGCGTTTGAGCACCTTTTCCAGTTCGCGGAGACTGTTCCATTGCAGGTGCCCGCCGAGGTGGCGGTAGAGGTCGTCGAGGCTGCTCACGCCCGCGTCGCTGAAGATGGGCTGCGCACCGGCGGGCTGGAGCATGTTCACGAGGATGAGGTGCTGGCGGCTGATGAGTTCGCTCGCTTTGGCGAAGCTGTCCGCGAGCATCGGGTCGTCGAGCGCGGTGAGGAAAATGAGCAGCGCGCGTTTGCGCAGGCGGAGGCGGATGAAGGAGCACAGCTCCTCGAAGTCGGGCGTGACGCTCTGCGGCTGGAGCGCGTAGAGCCGGTCGCGGCACGCGTCGTAATGCGCCTGGCCGCCCTTCGCGCGCACGAAGCTGAGCACGCGGTCGCTGAAGGTGATGAGCCCGAACTGGTCGCCCTGCTGCTCGGCGGCGAGGCCGAGGATGAGCGAGGCGGTGACGTAGCGTTCAAGCACCGTGGACTCCGAGCCGCTGGTCGGGAGAGCGCGGGCGCTGAGGCGCGAGGCATCGACGACGACATAGACCTCCTGCGTGCGCTCGACCTGGAAAACCTTGGTCACCGGATGCCCGCGCTTGGCCGAGGACTTCCAGTGGATTTCGTTGATCGGGTCGCCCGGCACATACATGCGGAGCTTTTCAAAATCGCGCCCCTGCCCGGCGGCGCGCTGCGTGTGGACGCCGAGCTGGCCGCGCCGGAGAAAGAGCGCGGCGACGCTTTTCCGCTCGTCGAAAAGATTCGGATACACGCGCAGTTCCGCGCGGGCCGGCTGGCTCGTACGGGCCGCCCAGAAGCCGAGGGGCGAGACGGCTTCGAGATACACGCGCTCGAGGAAATACTGGCCGCGCCGCGCCGGGGTGACCGGCCATTGGAGGCGGGAGAAGGCGTCGCCGACGGGCAGCAGCGTGGTGCGGTCGTCGCTGTCGGTGGCGATCTCGCGCGGAAAGGCGAGGCCGACGCGCAAGGTGCGCGCGTCCTGCGCGTCATTCTGGATGCGCACCTCGACAGTGCCGGGCCGGTCTTTCTGCAAGCGCACCACCTCCGGCAGATGGACGCGCACCCCGATCAAGCGCCCGCCTGCGACGAGCGCATCGTAAATCACGAGGAATCCCAGCCCGCCGATGAACAGCGCCGCGATGCCTGCCGCCGCCGGCAGCGTCGCCGCGACCGCCGCGAACGGCAGGACGATCAGCGAGAGCCAGAGGAGGAGGCGGGTGCGTGGGACTAGCATGGAAATCAGAAAAGGCGGCGCGGCGAATTCCGGGTGGAGCATGCGACCCGCATGCTGTTTGCGGCGACCCGCTGCAAACACCGGAGTGCGCGTGGTGGTTCGCATATCGACACGCACACTCGGGGCGCTCGGCGGGTCGCCGAACGCGGCACTCGGGTCGAGTGCTCCACCCGGACATTCGCGGCGCAGCGTGTCCTCCTCATCGTGGGACGGCGACCTGCTCGAGGATTTTCGCGATCACTTCGGCGATGGTGACGCCTTCGATCTCGTACTCGGGCCGCAGGACGAGGCGGTGGCCGAGCACGGGCTCGGTCATGGATTTCACATCGTCGGGCGTGACGAAATCGCGGCCTGCCAGCGCGGCATTGGCGCGGCTCGCGAGCAGCAGCGCTTGCGTGGCGCGCGGCCCGGCACCGACGAGCACCGTGTCCGTTTCGCGTGTGGCGCGGACGACATCGACGACGTAGGCGGTCAGTTCTTCGCGCACGGTCACGGCTTCGAGGGCGCGGCGCATGGCGGCGAGATCATCGGCGGAGATGACGGCCTGCACGGCTCCGGCGGCGAGGGCGTCTTCGGGCGAGTTGGTGCCGAGCATGCGGTGGGCGAGTTCGAGTTCGCTGGCGCGGTCGGGCGTGTTCATCGAGACCTTGAGCATGAAGCGGTCTTTCTGCGCCTCGGGCAGCGGATAGGTGCCCTCGTACTCGACGGGATTTTGCGTGGCGAAGACGGTGAAGTTTGCCGAGAGCTGATGCGTCTCGCGGTCGATGGTCACGCGGCGCTCCTGCATCGCCTGGAGCAGCGCGGACTGCGTTTTCGCGGGCGCACGGTTGATTTCATCGGCGAGCAGAAACGCGGTGAAGACCGGGCCTTTGATGAGCGTGAACTCGTTCTTCTGCATGTTGAAAACGCTCGTGCCGGTGATGTCGGCGGGCATCAGGTCGGGCGTGAACTGGATGCGGTTGAACTCGCACCCGAGCACCCGCGCGAGCGTGCGCACGAGCAGCGTTTTGGCGACGCCGGGCACGCCCTCGATGAGCGCGTGGTGGCCGGTGAAAATGGCGATGAGCGCTTTATCAATCACGTCCTCCTGGCCGATAATGACTTTGCGCACCTCGGCGCGCGCGCGGGTGAGGGTGTCTTGGATTTGGGTGGTGTCGGTGGGCATGGGGCGGGTGGATGGTGGAGAGTGGATGGTGGATGGGCGCGGCTAGCGGCGGGTGAGCGTTTGGGCGATTTGGCGGTAGGTGGAAACGGGGTCGCGCTGGCGGGGCGGACGGGTTTGTTCTTCGGCGAAAAGCTCTTCGATGCGGGCTTGGTCGGCGGGGCGGTGGGCGGCGGACTTGCGCCATTCGGCGAGGCAGAGCGGGAGGATTTCAGCGGGCTTGATGGTGCGGCGAAGCAGGTTGACGAAGCCTTCGGCGGATTCTTTGCCGACGATGACATCGCCACCGGCGGCGTCGTCTTCGTAGGCGGGGATGAAGCGGACGGCGTTTTTCCAGACGAACAAAAGCGCGATGAGGAGGATGCCGGCGACCACGCCGCCGAGGTGGTATTTCCGCGCGAGCGAGGCGACGCCGGGATCGTCGCGGACGCCGTGGTGCTCCTCGTCGAAGACCAGCGCGGGCGGGCCGTCGAAGAGCCAGGCCAGCAGGCGCGGATGGCGGTCGGCGCGCATCGCCTCGTTGCTGAGGAAAAAGGAGTCCGCGGCGAGGACGACGCTGCCGCGGCCGAAGCGGCGCTCGATGACCACGGGCTTATCGTCGCAGCGGTAGAGCACGCGCCACGCGGGCTGGAGGTCTTTGAAGCACAGCGCGGTGTGCCAGGAAATCTCGGGCTCCAGTTTCGCCTTGGCGTCGGCGAGCACGGCGCGGCGGTCGAACTTCTTTTCCTTGTCGGCGGGCAGGTAGTCGAAGCCGAAGCCCCAGCGTTGCGCGACATCGGCGAAGCTGATTGCCGGGTTCGCATCTGGCTCTTCTTCGTCCTCGTCCTTTTTGTGGTCAGGCTTTTTCGCGTCGTCTTTTTTTCCGTCGCCGGCCTTCTTCGCCTCCTCCTCCCTGGCCTTTGCGCCGAGTTTTTTTCCGCGCGGCTTTTCCTTCTCGGCGCGGTCTTTTGCCTTCTTCTCGCGCGCCGCGGCTTCGGCGCGCTTTACCTGCTCGGGCAGGGGCGCGTTCTCGAATGGGATGAAGGTGAAAACGGCGCGCGTCCCGGCGAGGACGAGGCCGTCGAACTCGCGCAGCTCACGGCTTTCCCACATCGCCTGCGTGGGGACGCCGGCATAGACGAGGGTGACGGGCGCGGCGGGTTTGAGCTTGGGCAGCGCGCGAAAATTGCGGGTCGCATTTACGCCGGGGAGGCGGTCGAGCGCCTCGTAAATTCCTTTCACGCCGAGGGGGTCGGCGCGCAGCGAGGAGTAGGGCGGATAGACATCGCCGCGCTCGTAGCGCAGGACAAAAAGCCGCGCGACGCCGTAGCAAAAGACGGCGGCGAGCGCGAGCGCGCAGCAGAGTGTGAGCAGCGGTTTCCTCAGCATGCGCGGATGCGTTCGAGGTTTTGCGCGAAGTCGCCGAGCGTCTCGGGCGTGACCGCGTGCTCGCCGTACCACGAGCGCTCGAAGGCGTGGAGGTTGCGGTCGAAGGCGGTGAGCAGCTCGGGCTGCGCGCGGGCGCGGCGCTGGAGTTCGCGGTCGTAGTCGCGGTTCGATTTGTATTTCGCGAGGCGGATGAAATCGCGGTGCACTAGGTTCGAGAGGCTGGCGAGGTAGGAGGCGCGCAGCGCGAGGCGGAGCTGGCCGCTTTGCATGAGGTCGCGCGCTAGCTGGAGCCAGCCGTCCTCGGGGAGCTGGTCGGCGGTGACGTGCTCCTCGTTCAAGTCCGGCACGGGCGCGACGGGCTCGGCCTGCGCGACGCGGGCGGGCCGGCGGCGGCGGGCGAGCATGACGATGAGGACGACCGCGGACACGACGAGCAGCACGATGAAAATGACGCGAATATTGCTCAACCAGCTCAGCAGTCCGCTGCTGTCGGCCGGGGTGAATTCTTTGTCGGGCCAAAACCAGTCGCGAATTTTCTGCCCCGTCCGCCAGCCCCAGCGTTTCGCCCGGTTCACCGAGTCCTCGACCCAGGCGCCGAAATCTTTGCGCATCCGACCGAACCACGATTTGTCCTCGACCTGCGCGGTCTGTTCGCGCGGCGCGCGCCAGGTGTACTCGCGGCGCTCCAGCACGTCGTCGAGCGATTGGCTGAGTTCGGTCGAACTGACTTTTGGCTCCTCGCGCATTGCGGCGCGCGCGGGCGTAGACGCGAGGACGCTGAGGAAAAGCAGCACGCCGGCGGCGAGCGCGGCGGCGCGGCGCACGGCTTTGAGCTGGACCTCGAGATCCTCGCCGGTGCGCTGCGAGCTGCCGTAGAAACAGCGGAGGACGTTGATGGCTTTGCGGAGCGGATCAAGGCAGAGGTAGAGCGCGGCAAAGGTGGCGGCGAAAAAAGTCGGGTTGAGGAGGCCGAGCGGATGCTGGGTGAACTGCGACTCGACGCCGAAAAGCATCTTCGCCAGTTGCGGCACGGAGAACGTGAAGATGGCGATATTCAGCCAGACGAAAAAGCCGAACACCTTGAGCAGCGCGGCGGCGAGGTGCATCTGGAGCGGCCACAGTTTGCCCTGCGCAAAGGCCCGCCGGCACAGCGTCCACACGCCGCCGTGTTCGCCGTCGCCGAGCACCGTCACGTTTTGAAAAAACGTGGCCGTCCAGTAGTACGGGAGCAGGAGCTGCAGCGCGAGGGGGCGCAGGACGAGGCCGAGGGGCTGGAGCGCGATCTGCGCGACGGCGAGGCGCGCGACGCGGCCCGCGGTCCACTGCGGCGGATCGAGCAGCAGCAACTCGGCGCGCAGGCGGCAGGTGAAGACGGCCTGCCAGCATTTCATCCACAGCCAGACCGCGCCCATGGCCACGGACGACTGGGCGAGGCGCTCGGCGGCGAAGGCACTGCGGCTCATGTCCGAGAGAAAGTAGAGCGCGCCGAGCATGCACGGCACAGTGCCGGCCAGGTAGGCGAGCCACGCGGAGGGCGGCGCGGCGCGGAGCAGACGCACGGCTTCTTCGAGCAGGTCGCTGGCGGGGCGGCCGCTGCGCTGGAGGTCGCGGCGTTTCATCGCAGGAGCTGGGGCTCGGTGCTGAACTTGATCTCCCACATGGAGCCGTCGTGAAAGGAATCCGGCAGCGCGAGGAGCATGCGGCCCAAGGTATAAAAGACGAAGCACGCGAGCGCGAAGCCGCCCGCGCCTTGCAGTACGGGCCAGAGGCTTACGCGCCGCTGTTTTGGCTGCGCCGCAGCGTGCGCGACCTTTTGCAAACACGACGCGCAGATGACGCGCTCGTCGTGCTCGGTGATGCACTCGCGGCAGAAAAAATGGCCGCACTCCGGGCAGCGCGCGATGGCCTCGCGGGTGGCGTGGTGGAGGCAGCGCTGGGCGGCGAGGGCGGGCATCAGCGGGGCAGAGGGAGGTCCACGATAGGAGACGGAACACCACCGTCAGGGTTGACGGTAAGCGGACGGACCGCAGAGGCGCAGAGGTTTTTGAGAAGAGCGCAGAGGCTTTTTTCAAAATCCCTCTGCGCAACTCTCTCGAATCTCTGCGCCTCTGCGGTGAAAAACGGCTCTCGATCCATGGGCTAAAGGACAGGCTCGGCGGTCTGGGCTTCCGGCGTGGCTTTCGATTCCATGGCCGCGGCTGCGCGGGCCGCCTGCGCGGCTTCGATGAGCGGGGCGACGCGGGCGAGGAGGCGGCGCGCGGCGCGCAGGCGGCTGGGCGCGGCGAGCGGGTGCCAGCCGGCGGAGGTGGTCTGGAGGTGGACGCGGCAGGTGGGGCCGAGCAGCGTATTGATGAGAAAGAGGACGACGAAAAAGGCGGCGAAGGGCGCGATCATCCCGGCGAAAACCCAGAGCAGGACGCGCTGCCCGTCCTCTTTCACAAAGGTGCCCCACCACCACAGCCCGCCCGCCAGCGCCGCGCCGCCAAAGCCGAGCCCGCCATGCGCGAAATTCCAGACGAGCCGCGAGTTCGTCCGGCGCACCACGAGGGCGGCGATGTCGGGCAGAAAAAAGCGGCGGTAACGCTCGTGAATGAGCAGCGACTCGACCTCCAGCAGATGATCCTCCGCGAGCCACAACCGGCCCACGCCGGCAAAGGCGAGGCCGCGGCCGGGGAGCTTGCGATACGTGAACGGGGCGGAGGTCATCGGAAAGTTTTTGCCCAGGTTTTTGAGTTCGAGATGAGGAAAAGAAAGCCGAACCAGATGGCGAGCTGGAGCACGCCGAGCGTGAGGCCGGCCACCGCGGCCCAGCGGCGGCGTCCGCGCGGGAGACTGCCGGGCCGCTTCCAGCCAAAGAGCGCGCAGAAGATGGCCGCCGGGCCGGTGATGACGAGCGCCGGCCAGACGAACAGCCCGAGCAGCAGCGGCAGCAGGCCGGTGAGCAACGCGGTGTCCGCCCACAGGAAACGGCGCACCACCAGCTCGGGCAGCTTTTCGCCGCCGAGCCCGCTGGTCAGGCAGGTAGGGCAAAGGTGGCGCGTGCCGAGCGGCATGTCGCACACCGTGCAGATGAAGCGCCCGCAGCGGTCGCAGCTCAGCACGGCGCGGTTTTCCGGGTGGAAAAAGCACACGGCCTCGCCGTCGCCCGCGTGCTCCGCGAGGCTGGGCGCGAGCGGCGCGGGCTGCCAGAACGCGGGGAAAAGCGCGCCGCTCAGACCGGCGCGGCACTGCGGGCAGGCGGTCGCGTCTCCGCCCGCCAGCGCCTCGGGCGGGAGGGCAAAACCGCACGCGGGACAGGCGACGAAGGCGGGTGGAACCGGGGCGGCGGCGGGCATGCGGAATTCGGTTTTACTCGCGGGCGGGCATCATCTTCATTGCGGAGTCGAGTCGCATAAGGCGGCGGAAACTAGAAGACCAAAACCGACAGAACAAGGAGCAACATGAACTGGTATTACGACCAAGGCGGACAGCGCCAGGGCCCCGTGCCCGAGAGCGAACTCGACCGCCTGCTCGCGAGCCGCGCGATCACGCCGACCACGCTCGTGTGGTGCGAGGGCATGGCGAACTGGGCGCCACTCAAAGACGCGCGGCCCGCCGCGGGCGGCGCGGGGGAGAGCGTGCCGGAGGGCTGGGTGCGCTGCACGGCGACGGGGCGGTTTTTCCCGCCCTCGCAGATCGTGTATCTCGACGGCAAGCCCTACTCCGCCGAGGCCAAGGCCGGTCTCGTGCAAGGCGTGCTGCAAAGCGGCGCGCTGCCCGGCGGCGGTGAGGAGGGGCGCACCGGCCCCGCGTGGGAGCAGCGCGCGCAGCTCGGATTTTTTCCCGCGATCTGGCAGACGGTGAAAGGCGTGCTGCTCGATCCGGGCCGGACTTTTGACACCATGAACCGCACCGGTGGGCTGGGTGCACCGCTGGGCTACACCGTGCTGCTGGGCTCCGCCGGCGGCATCCTCGGGCTGCTCTTCAATCTCGTTTTCAACATCGACACCCGGAATTTTTTGCCACCCGAGATGCGCCAGCAGTCGCTGCCGTTTCTCGATGCCCACCGCCCCGGCTTCACGCTCGGCATGGCCGTCGCCATGCCGCTGCTGATGATCCTGAGCGCGTTTATCACCTCCGGCGTCTGGCATCTTTCGCTGATGATCTGCGGCGGAGCGAAGCAGCCGTTTGAAACTACCTTTCGCACGAACTGCTACGCGATGGGCTCGGGCTCGGCGCTGGCCCTCATTCCGCTGTGCGGCGGCAGCATCGGTTTCATCTGGGCGCTGGTCTGCATGTGCATCGGCCTCGCGAAAACGCATGAGATCAACACCGGGCGCGCGGTCGGCGCGGTGCTGCTGCCCGTCGTCGTGTGCTGCGCGCTGTACCTGCTGGCCATTGCCGCGATCATCGGCATGGCCGTCAGCGCGCAAGGCGCGCACCATTAGCCGCCCGGCATGCACTGGCGACGGCTGCGACCCGGCGAAACGGATCACGAAATGATCTGGCTCGGCGTCTCGCTCGCCAGCCTCGCGTTCGCGTGGTTCTGGCTGCGGCTCGGGCTGCCGCTGCCGCTTTGCCCGCTCCACGCCATGACGGGCTGCCCGTGCCCGACGTGCGGGGCCACGCGCTGCGTGCGCTTCGCGCTCGGCGGGGATTTCGCGGCGGCGCTGGCGATCAATCCCCTCGCCCTCGGCGCGCTCGGCGCGACCGTGCTTTTCGACGCCTACGCCGCCACCGTCCTCGCCCTGCGCCTGCCCCGGCTGCGCGCCGCTGCGCTGCCGCCGTGGGCGGGAAAAAGCGCACGCTTTACGGCCATCGCGACCATCGCCGCGAACTGGGTGTGGCTCGTGCGGCGCGGGGTTTGAAAACCCGTTTGCGCCTCCCCCGCCCCGCGCCTAACCTCCGCGCTCCTATGCTCGACCTCGCCTCGCTTCCGGATGCCCACGGCCACTTCGGCCCGTACGGCGGCATGTTTGTCCCCGAGACGCTGATGACCGCCCTCAACGATCTCACCGCCGAATATCTCGCCGCGCGCGCCGACCCCGCCTTCCAAAAACAGCTCGCCTGGCTGCTCCACGAATACGCGGGCCGGCCCACGCCGCTCTACTTCGCCGAGCGCCTGACCAAGCAGCTCGGCGGCGCGAAAATCTACCTCAAGCGCGAAGACCTCCTCCACACCGGCGCACACAAAATCAACAACGCCCTCGGCCAGATCCTCCTCGCGCAGCGCATGGGCAAAAAGCGCATCATCGCCGAGACGGGCGCGGGCCAGCACGGCGTCGCCACCGCCACAGTCTGCGCGCGGGCGGGCGTGGAGTGCGTGATCTACATGGGCGCGGTGGACATGGAGCGGCAGGCGCTGAATGTCGCGCGAATGAAATTTCTCGGCGCGAAAGTCGTCGCCGTCACCGCCGGTCAGGCCACGCTAAAGGAGGCGATCAACGAAGCCATGCGCGACTGGGTCACGAATGTTCGCTCGACGCATTACATCCTCGGCAGCGCCCTCGGCTCGCATCCCTACCCGATGATGGTCCGCGATTTTCACCGCGTCATCGGCGACGAAGCGCGCCGCCAAATCCTCGAACGCGAAAACCGTTTGCCCGATTTGCTCGTCGCCTGCGTCGGCGGAGGCAGCAATGCCATCGGCCTGTTCTGGCCCTTTTTGCAAGACGCCGCGGTGCGCATGACCGGCGTCGAAGCCGGTGGCCGCGGCATCCGCGACGGCGACCATGCCGCCCGTTTCCAAGGCGGCAAACTCGGCGTCCTCCAAGGCACCAAGACCTTTCTCCTCGCCGACGACGACGGCCAAATCCAGCTCACCCACTCGGTCAGCGCCGGGCTCGACTACGCCGCCATCGGACCCGAGCACGCCTACCTGCGCGACCAGGGCCGCATCGCCTACGACTTCGCCACCGACGCCGCGGCGCTCGACGCCTTTCAGCGCCTCTCGCGCACCGAAGGCATCATCCCCGCCCTCGAAAGCGCCCACGCCATCGCGCACGTCATCAAAGTCGCGCCGCAAATGCGCCCCGACGAAATCCTCATCGCGAACCTCTCCGGCCGCGGCGACAAAGACGTGGCGCAGGCTGCGGAGATTTTGCTGCGCGGCTAGGCTTGTCATTTCCGCGGCGCCTGATTTCATCCGCCGCCCACCATTTTCCTGCCATGCCAAAACTCTCCGTCCGCGACCTCGATGTAACCGGCCAACGCGTGCTCGTGCGCGTGGATTTCAATGTGCCGGTGGATGAACGCGACGGGAAATACGTCATCACCGACGACACGCGGATGCGCGAATCGCTGCCCACCATCGCCTACCTGCGCGAGCGCGGCGCGAAGGTGATTTTGATGGCGCATTTCGGCCGGCCGAAGGGGCAGCCGAACGCGAAGTATTCGCTGCGGCCGGTTGCGGATCATCTGCACAGCTTGATCGGACATCCGGTGCTGTTCAGCACGGAGGTCATCGGCGAGGTGCCGGAGAAGATCATCGCGCACATGAAAAACGGCGACGTGGCGCTGCTGGAGAATGTGCGCTTTCACGCCGAGGAGGAAGCGAACGACCCGGCTTTTGCGCAAGCGCTGGCGCGGCTCGGCGATGTGTTTGTCAACGACGCCTTTGGCGCGGCGCACCGTGCGCACGCGAGTACCGCGGGCGTGGCGCAGTATGTGGACCAAGCGGTCGCCGGTTTCCTCATGGAAAAGGAACTGGCGTATCTGCAAGACGAGCTGGAGACGCCCGCGCGGCCTTTCGTGGTCATCCTCGGCGGCGCGAAAGTGAGCGACAAAATCGCGGTCATCAACCGCCTGCTCGACAAAGCGGACACGATCATCATCGGCGGCGGCATGGCCTACACTTTCCGCAAACTCGTGCAGGGCATCGCCATCGGCAAAAGCCTCTACAAGCCGGAGTGGGAGCCCATCGCGCAGGCGGCGCTCGACAAGGCGAAGGCGCTCGGCGTGAAGCTGCTCATCCCGGTGGACGCGGTCATCACGGATGCATTCGACTTTGACGCAAAGACCGTCGGCGCGACCAAAGTGACGCCGCCCGGTGAGAGCATCCCGGACGGCTGGGAGGGCGTGGATATCGGCCCCGAGAGCGTGAAACTTTTCGCCGCGGAAGTGGCGGCGGCCGGGACGGTCCTCTGGAACGGGCCCATGGGCGTCTTCGAGATTGAAGCCTGCGCGCGCGGCACCTTTGCCATCGCCAAAGCCATCGCTGTGAACTCCGCGTGCAAAAGCATCATCGGCGGCGGCGACAGCGTGACCGCCGTGAAACAGGCGGGCGTGGCCGAAAAGATGACCTTCATATCCACCGGCGGCGGCGCCTCGCTCGAACTGCTCGAGGGCAAAGCCCTCCCCGGCGTCACCGCGCTTTCAGACAAATAAACCGGACGGGATGCACGGAATTGAACGGGATTTTCCCGCGCAGTTTCGCGTCCGCCTTTCCATCCTCCTAATCCCGTAAATCCCGTCCAAATTTTTATGCGCCGCAAAATCATCGCCGCCAACTGGAAGATGAACATGACCGTCAACGAGTCAGGTTCCTACCTCGACACGTTCCTCCTCGAAGTCGCCGAGGAGAAGCGCCTGGACATCGTCCTCGTGCCGCCTTTCACCACCCTCGCCTACGTCTCCGAGCGGCTGAACAAGATCCAAAACGTGAAGCTCGGCGCGCAAAACATGCACTGGGAAAAAGGCGGCGCATTCACCGGCGAGATCAGCGGCGCGATGATCCGCGAGCTGTTCGCCCGCTACGTGATCCTCGGCCACAGCGAGCGCCGCGCGCTCTTCGGCGAGACCGACGCGATGGTGAACAAGAAGGCCCACGCCGCGCACGAGGCCTCGCTCAAGCCCATCGTCTGCATCGGCGAAACGCTCGCCGAACGCGACGCCGACAAAGTCGAGCAGGTGCTCGAAACGCAGCTCCGCGGCAGCCTCGCCGGGCTCGATGCGAAGATGCTCACCGACACCGTGCTCGCCTATGAACCGGTGTGGGCCATCGGCACCGGCCGCACCGCCTCGCCGGAGCAGGCGCAGGCCGCGCACGCCTTCATCCGCAAAGTGCTCACCGAAATCTCCGACGCCGCGACCGCCGACAAAGTCCGCATCCAATACGGCGGCAGCGTGAAGCCCGGCAACACCGTCGAACTCCTCTCCCAGCCCGACATCGACGGCGCGCTCGTCGGCGGGGCCGCCCTCGTCGCCCGCGACTTCGCGGAGATCGTGAAGCTGACCGCGGCGCTATAACCGCACGCTCCGCCCGGTGCGCGCGGACTCGTAGATCGCCAGCACCAGCGCCACCGCGCGGCGCGCTTCCGCGCCGGGAATCATTGGCGCACGTCCTGCCTGCAAAGCGCACGCCAAGTCACGCACTAGCACGCGATGCCCCTCCCAGCTCATCCCCCGCGGATCAGAGCTGCCGACCTTAATCTCCGTCGTGCTGTCCCCGCTGCTGATGATTTCGTCATCCGCCTGCGCCTCGGCAAATTCCCAGCGCGTAATGCGATCATTCACCAGCGTCGCCGAACCGCGGTCGCCGCTCAGCTCGATCCGCAAATCCGTCCCCGGCCAGCAGGAAGTCGCGGCCTCGATCACCCCCAGCGCCCCGCACGGAAACCGCAGCGCCGCCGCCACCGTGTCCTCCGCCTCCACCCCCGCATGCGCCAGCGTGCCGAAAAAACCGCTCACCTCCGCCGGCAAGCCGACCAGCCATTGCAGCAGATCGACCGCGTGGATGCCCTGATTCATCAGCGCCCCGCCGCCATCCATCGCCCACGTCCCCTTCCACGCCGACGACTCATAATAGCTCTGCTCGCGCCACCATTTGATGTACGCGCTGCACATCGTCAGCCGCCCGAAGCGCCCCGCCTCCACCGCCGCCTTCAGCAGCCCCGCCCCGCGCCCGAGCCGCATTTGGAAAACCCCCGCAAGCACCCCGCCGCCCCGCTCCGCCGCCGCGAGGATGCGATCCACCGCCGCGAGACTGATCTCCATCGGCTTCTCGCACAGCACCGCCTTGCCGGCTTCGAGAAAAGGCACCGCCACTTCCGCATGCACCCCGCTCGGCGTGGCGATGCACACCGCGCGCACCTCGGGATCGGCCACGAGTTCCTCCAGACTCCCCGCCGCCCGGCACCCCTGCTCCTGCGCAAAAGCCGCGCGCTTTTCCTCCGCCCGCGTCCACACTGCCACCAGCCGCGCCTCCGGCGTCTCCGCAATCGCCCTGGCATGGACTTCGGCGATCATCCCCGTGCCCACGATGGCGAAGCCGACGGGGTCATTCATAGCGTGTACGGTTCATGGCTGGTGGCGCGAGTGCAACGGCGAGAGAAGTCGACATGGGACGGCATGGGAAGGCGGCCATTTGGGTTCAAGGAAAATTTCTGAACTGACCGCCCGTCTCGAGGCCGTGAGCGCCCGGAAGAGGACGGCGCTTTCATCGTCCACATCAGCCACGGCGCACACCACATCACGCCGGAACTGTTCGAGTATCTAGGCGTGCCCGTTGCACCACTCCATGCCCAAGCTCCAGCTCCGGCGCACCCCCGCGGGCGAAGTTAGGAGATCGAGACAAGGATGAAGGACAGCGGCATGGGCGTCTCAAGTTCGACGTTCGAAAACTCAGCGCTTACCTCGGCGGAAGGATTTCCGCTAGGGCAATGGTGACGTCCGGGAAGGCCAGCGGGGAGGCGGTGCCTTGGGCGCGGATGGTGACTTGCTCGCGGTAGGCCGGGCCTTCGGGCTGGCGGTAGATTTCGAGGAGGTCGTCCTGCAGGTTGAGAATCCAGAATTCGCGGATGCCGGTGGCGGCATAGGCGCGGAGCTTTTCCTCGCGGTCGTAGTCGAGGGAGCTGTCGGCGACTTCTATGATGAGGAAGACCTCCTCTGGCGTCGGGTGGCAGCGGGCGTGGCGACGACTCATCGGCACCAGCATGAGGTCAGGCTGCGGGGCGGAGTAGCGCTCCAATTCGACGGGGTTTTGCGGCGAGATCATGTAGCGGCGCCGGGCCTGTTCGCCGAGGTCGAAGGTAAGGTTGGTAACAGCTTGAGCGTGGCGGTAGCCGATGGCGTGCATGATGATGATCTCCCCGTTGAGCAATTCGATCCGATCCTTCGAGCTGAAGACCCCGGTCTCGTAGAGGTGATAGAAGTCCTCCGTGGTGAATTTGTAGGTGGTGGCTAGCGCACTCATGGCGGGAAAGTGGCAGAGGACAGCGTGAGCGGCAAGGTGGTCGTGCCAGCCGCTATTTCGCAAATACGATCTTCCCCTCCACCGCATCCGCGGTGATGACGTCGCCTTCGCGGAATCGACCGGCGAGGATTTCCAGGGAGAGCGGGTCGAGGACGCTGCGCTGGATGGCGCGTTTGAGCGGGCGGGCGCCGTAGATGGGGTCGGAGCCTTCGCTGGCGAGGTGGTGCTTGGCGGCGTCGGTGAGGAGCAGCGTGATCTTTTGT
>JANPHJ010000108.1:0-46874 GCA_031424395.1 Chthoniobacter sp. | reverse complement strand
GCGCTGCGCGAAGCCTACGCTTCGCTCAGAATGACAGAATTTTTTGGGGCGCTCTCGCGCGTCAGTTCCCGCGCAGGCTTTCGAGGTAGGCGAGGAGGTTGGCGAGGTCTTCGGGCTTGAGGCCAAGCGTGAGAGCGGGTGGCATGATCGAGGCGGGCACCGGCGTTTGCGCTTTGATGTCAGCTTTCTTCACGACGTGCGGCTGCTGGTCTGCGCCGAGGAGGGTGAGGGTGTCGTCGATGTCTT
The DNA here is from genome assembly GCA_031424395.1 of Chthoniobacter sp. GTDB lineage: Bacteria > Verrucomicrobiota > Verrucomicrobiia > Chthoniobacterales > Chthoniobacteraceae > Chthoniobacter. The sequence continues at coordinate 46,628 of JANPHJ010000108.1, read as the reverse complement.
TGCGGATCGCGCCGGCAAAGGTGTCGCCGCCTTTCGTCTCGACCATGATCTGCTCGTAGCCGAGGGCGATGGTCTTTCCCGGCTCCATGATCGAGATGAGGAGATCGCCGCGTTTATAGACGCTGCCGACGAGCGAAAGGTCGGGGCCGACATCCGCGCCGAGGCCGCGGACTTTGTGACATTGCGCGCAGATGCCGCCGAGCGGGCCGGTGGTGTCGTGGAAAATCTTCTTGCCCTTCTTGGCGTCGCCGCGGTTGGTCCAGGTGCCGTCGGTGTTTTGCGCGAGGGCGAAGGCGCGCTGTTTCGCCTCGGGCGCGGCGTCCGGCGGTTTCGCAAATTTGCTGCCGTCGAGGCCGGGGATGCGGGCGTTGAATTCCCAGCCGCCGCCGCTGTTGCCGATCTTCACGAGCAGCGCGTTTTTGCCGGCGGCGAAGTGCAGCGGCACGTCGTCCTTGTGCTCCTCGTAGCCGCGCGAGCCGGGGCCGGAATCATGCAGCTTCGCGCCGTTGAGCCAGATGGCGATTTGGTCGTCGCTGCCGCAGAGCAAGCGGGCCTCAGCCTCGGCGGGCGCTTCGATTTCGGCGAAGGCGTAGGCGCAGACCATGCCGTTGGTGGCGAAAACCTTTTCGAGGTTTACATGGCCGGCGTCGTTATCGGCGGTCACGTCGCGCCAGCCGGCTTCCTTGCCCTCGGCGTTCACGTATTTTTTGCCAAGGTCGGGCGTGCCGGCGGACAGGTTTGCAACCTGTCCGGCCAGCGGGTTTTCAACCGGCTGAGGCGGAGGTTCGACGGGTTGGAAACCCGTCGGCCGCACAGGTTGCAAACCTGTGCTCCGGCTCCTGAGCGCGTCGCGCTCGGGGTCATGGACGGCGCCCCAGACGTTTTCAAACGGGCCGATCATTTTCCATTTCGCAATCGCGCCGCTGTCGAAAGCCGCGCGGATTTCGGGCTCGTATTCCTTCGGGATTTTTCCGCTCGCGAGCATTTCGTCGATGGGCGGCAGCGCGGCTGCGCGCATGGTCTTCAGCGCCTTGAGGGCGTTGCGGCGGAGGCCGCTGTTGTTGTCGCGCAGCGCATTCACGAGCACGGGGATGGACTGCGGATCGGGCATCGCGGCGAGCGCGGCGATCAGCTCCCGCGAGTTCTTCTTCGTCTTCGCAAACTCCAGCAGCGCGGGCAGCGCGGCCTTGTCGCGGAGCGCGCCGAGCGCTTCGAGCGCGGCCTGCTTCACCTTGTCCGGGTCGGCCAGCGCGGCGATGAGCGGCGGCGTGGCGTTCGCCTTCGGGCCGAGCTGGGCGAGCGCCTTCACGGCGGCCTGCCGGTTGCCCGCGTTCTCGTCCGCGAAGTGCGCGATCAAGGCGGGCGCGGCCTCCAGCACGCGCAGCTCGCCCGTGGCCTCGATGATCTTGCGCGTGGCGGCGGGCGAAACGCGCGCCCCGGCGAGTTGCGCGATGGTCTGCTTCGCCGCGTCGCCGCCGATGCGGACGACGGCGCTGATCGCGGTGTCGCGAAACTCCGCCGCGGCCTTTTCGTCGAGCGCGATGGCGGTGAAGACGCCCCTCGCCTCCGGGTCGCGCTGCACGCCGAGCGCCTCGATGAGCTGGCGGCGCACCGTCGCCTCGGTCTCGGTGGAAAGGCGGGCGCGCAGCGCGGCCCCGGCGGGTTTGCCCGCAGCATCGAGGGTGAAACCCGTGAACGCCTGCGCCACGGCGAGGCGCACGCCGGGGTCGGCATCGGCGAGCGCGGCGGTGAGCGCGGCAAGCGCCGGCGGCGTGCCGGCCCACGCGACGCTGGCCGGCGGCGGCGGATTCTTCACCGGCTGCGTCCCCCACCATTTGCCGTCGTAGGGTTTTGGTTGATAGGCCCATCGGCCAAGTAGAAGCGCAGCCCGCGCGCGGTCGGCCGGGGTGGCTTTGTGTTCACCCGTGAGACGGCCCTTAATGTAATCGAGCACGTCCTGCTGATTTCCCCAAAGTTCCGTGTTCTTCCGAAGCTCTGGCGTGTGCGGGTCCGCGAGGCGCAAACCATCGAAGGTTTGCCATTCTTCGTCGGAAAGTTCCGGCTTGGCGAAAGCGACGGTGTCGAGATCCCAACTGCCGAGTCCCATGCGCTCGATCATGTTTTGCAGCCCGCGCCGCGCGGTGAAACGCACGGCGCGATCCGGGTCGGTGAGGAGGGCGAGAAGTTGGTGAGGTGCGTTGGAAGCGGATGTTTTCCCGATGGTATGGGCCGTTTCACGACGCTCTCCGGGGTCAGCGCTCTTGATCAAGTTGCCCGCGGCCTCCCCGATCACCTCGCAGTCATATTTCCAACGTGAGACGCCCAGCGCGCGCATCGCTTGCGCGCGGACCACCGGGTTGCTGCTGCCGGTCTTTGTTTCGCTTTTGTACCAAGTGACCGGTAGCAGCCGATAGATTCCATGATAGGCGAAGTCGAGACCGGCGAGATTCGCGGGGTGGCCTGGGTGGAGGCGGTAGTTATCAATCCATTCGTCGGCCCCACGGCCCCCGACATTCTCCAGCGCCCATAGCGCGTGGCACCTGGCAATGGTGGCTGCACCTTCGTCCCGCGCGAGGTCGCTGAGCGCGGCCAGAACTCTGGTTTTCGTGGGAGTCTTCGCCTCTTCCCACGAGCGAATCGCGTTCAGCTCAGCCGTGCCCTTTTTCACCAACTCCGTCTGCGCCCGCAGCCGCTGATCGCGATCCGGGTGGCCGAGGGCGGCGATGAGTTCCTCGACGCTCGCTTTGCTCTCGTCCGGCAGGCGCGGCGCGGGACGGGCCTCGGGCCAGCTCAGGCGCCAGATAGTGCCGAGTTGCTTGGGCGCTTTCCAGCCGCCCCAGCCCCAGTCGGCGATGAGCAGGGAGCCATCGGCGGCCACGCCGACCTGCATGGGCCGGAAGTCCGCGCCGGGCGCGCTCTGGGGGGTGTTTGTCACGAAGCGAAAGGTGGCCCCTTCGCGCGCGACTTCGATGGCGGCGATGTTCCCTTTGCCCCACTCGCAGAAGATGAGCCGGCCTCGATACTGCTCGGGCAGGCCGTCGCTCAGGTAGCAGAGGCCGCCGGTGGGCGAGCCGGGGCCGAAGTCGGTCATGGCGGAAGGAAGCGGTCGGCGGAGCTTGGGTTTTCAACCCGAGCGGCCAGCGGATTTTCAATCGGCTGATCGCCGGTCGGGACGACCGGCGGCCGCACGGGTTGGAAACCCGTGCTCCGGGTGCCGTTGCGTTTCATCGCATCGAGCGTCTGCGGGCTGGTCTGGGTGACGCCGTAGTTCGCCGCGTGCTGGTAGTCGTAGGGGTAGCCGTAGGAGCCGCCTTCGATGTGGTGGGTGAGGCGGGTCCACCAGCCGTTGCCGTCGTCGGTGTTGTCGAGGGTGAAGGCGTTGTCCTCGGCGTCGAGCAGGACGGCGAGGTGGTTGCGGGTGCCGGTGGAGAAGATTTCGAGGCCGGTGCCGTCGGGCCGCACGCAGATGATGCCGCCGCCGCGCAGCGAGAGTTCGCGCCCGTCTTTGCCCCTCGCCTGGTAGATGCCGCGGTCGCCGACGCTGATGTAAAAAAAACGTCCATGCCGAGGGTGAAGCCGGAGACGACGTGGTCGTTCAGGCCCTCGTAGGGCGGGAGGCCGAGGTTGGTGACGAGGTCTTCGCGCAGGTCGGCGAGGCCGTCGCCGTCGGTGTCCTTGAAGCGCGACATGAGCGGGTCGTGGATGACGTAGAGCCAGCCGTGGTGCCACGCGCTGCCGGCGGGGGAGTAGAGTTTTTCGGCGAAGACGGTGCGCCGCCGATCGGCTCCCATGCTGGAGAAGCGGATGATGGAGCATTCGGGCTGCGCGGTGTTGAGGCGGGAATCGCGCGGATCATTGCCGACGTAAAACGCGCCGGACGGATCGCCGCAAACCGTGGTGCAGGCTTCGACTTCTGGGAAGGTGACGAGCTTTTCGAGGCGAAGCGCGGGGTCGTTGAGTTGGGGAAATTTGGGCGCGGGTGGAGTCTGCGCGGTGCTTTGAACCGCAGAGGCGCAGAGGAGAAAGAGCGGACGGAGGAGGGCTGGGAAGCGCATGGACGAAGGCTCGGCGGGCGCGGCGGGCGGGTCAATCACCCGGGCGGGCGCAGCCGCCGCGAGATTTTCGGGAGCCGGCGTTGACAAGGCCGCACCCGCCGCTTACAAACGCCGTCCCGCTTTTCAAACCAACACCTTTTTCCCATGCCTACGACCGAAGTCATCCTTACCGAAAAGATCGCCCACCTCGGCGCTGAAGCCGATGTCGTGAAGGTCAAGCGCGGGTATGCGCGGAACTTTCTCATCCCGCAGCAGAAGGCGCTCGAAATCACGCCCGCCACGCTGCGCCGCCTAAACGGGCTCAAGCAGAAGCGCGCCGAGCGCGAGGGCAAGGAGCACAATGAAGCCGAGGAACTCGGCCGGAAGATCAACAAGCTCAAGATCAACATGGAACTGGAGACGGGCGCGACCGGGAAGGCCTTCGGCTCCATCACCGCGGCGGATCTCGCGGACAAGCTCAAGGCCGAGCTAGGCGGGAAGATCGAGATCGACCGCCACCGCATCGTGCTGGAGCGCCCGATCAAGGAAGCGGGCGAGCACGAGGTCACGATCAAGCTGCACCACGACGTGACGGCCAAGCTGAAGGTGATCGTGAAGGCCATCGGCGACGTGGCCCCCGCGCCGGCGCCCGAGGAAGAGCCGGGCGAGAAGACCTACAAGGCCAAGTTCAAGGCCAAGCACACGAAGTAAGCGGGCATGGCAAACGAGGCTTCCAGCAAGACTGCGAAGCCCGCCGGAAAGGGTGGGAAAGGCGAAGGCACTGACCTGCGGCAGCCGGCACATTATCGACCGGATGTTCACCGGTTATTGCCACAGTCGCCGGATGCGGAGAAAGGCGTGCTCTGCTCCTACCTCCTCGCCCCGCGTGAGGTCGGCGGTTTCTGCGCGGAAAAACAGATCACGCCCGCGCATTTCCACATCCCCGCGCACAGCGAACTCTTCGGCGTCCTGCAGGTGCTTTGGGACGCGAACAAGCCGATCGATTTCATCATCCTGACCGAGCTGCTGCGCGATACGCAGCGGCTGGACATGGTGGGCGGCGCGGCGTTTGTCACGGAGCTGTTCACCTTTCTCCCCACGGCGGCGAACTTGGCCTACTACGTGGAGATCGTGCAGGAAAAGCACACGCTGCGGGAGATCATCAAGGTCTGCACGGAGTACGCCGCGCGCAGCTACGACGAGCAGGACAATGTGCCGAACCTGCTCGACGACGTGGAGGGGAAGATTTTCGCCATTGCGCAGGATCGCTTCAAGGACAAGGCGGCGAGCATGAAGGATCAGGTCATGCAGGCGATCCACGCGATCGAGGAGCTGTATGAAAGGCGCGGCGCGATCACCGGGCTGCCGACGGGGCTGGCGGAATTTGACAAGATGACCGACGGCCTGCACGCGGCAGAGATGATCGTCATCGCGGCGCGGCCCTCGATGGGCAAGACGGCGCTGGCCATGAACATGGCGGAGCATGTGGCGCTCGAGGAAAAGAAAGCGGTCGCCGTCTTCTCGCTCGAAATGAGCACCTCGCAGCTTGTGCAGCGGATGCTTTGCTCCCGCGCCCGCGTGAACCTGGGCAACGTGCGCAACGGCTTCCTCAGCGAGCGCGATTTCCCAGCGCTCACCGCGGCGGCGTCGAAGCTCGCAGAGAGCAAGTTCTTCATCGACGACACGCCCGGCCTTTCCATCCTCGAACTCCGCGCCAAGGCCCGCCGGCTCAAGAGCCAGCACGACATCGCGGCGATCTTCATCGACTACCTCCAGCTCCTGCGCAGCACCAGCAAGCGCGCGCAGGACAACCGCCAGCTCGAAATCGCGGAGATCTCCTCGGGGCTGAAAAGCCTCGCGAAGGAACTGAACATTCCCATTGTCGTGCTCGCCCAGCTCAACCGGAATCCCGAGGGCCGCACCGGCGAGGCCAAGGGCCGCCCGCGCCTGTCCGACCTGCGCGAATCCGGCTCCATCGAGCAGGACGCCGACGTGGTTGGGCTGCTCATCCGCGACGAGTATTACGCCGACACCGACGAGGACAAAAAGGAGGCCGAGGGCAAGGCCACGCTCATCATCGCCAAGCAGCGCAACGGCCCGGTCGGCGACATCCCGCTGACCTTCTTGAAAGAGTTCACGCGCTTTGAAAATCGCGCGCGCGAGGTGGCGGACGAATAGCGGCCCCGCGCACGGGCGGGTGCCTCCGTCAGCCTTTGGCCTTCAGCTTTTTCCGCGCCGGGGTGACGTCGCGCACCGTGGGCCCGGGGACCCAGTGGCCGGGAATGATGACCGTCTTCTGATGCACGGGGATGCCGCACTCATTGCGCCGAAGCTGCGCGTCCACGAGATCAATCGCCGCCGCGCCGACGAGTTCGGCGTTCTGATTTATGCCGGCCCACTGCGCCCCGGCTTCGGTGACGCCGAGACTGGCGAGCCCCACTTCCTCCGGCACGCGCACGCCAAGTTCCTTGAGCACGCGCCCGCACTGCCACGACTGCGTGAGGATGACGTCGGGCCGGTGCTGCTTGAACCAAGTCGCGAAGGCCTGGTCGAAACTCCCGTCCGCCAGCAGCAGCGGCACCCGCTGGGCGGCGGGGAGCATGCTTTGCTCGACCAGCATGCCGGCGGACCAGTTGTGCTTCACGCGCTCGTCGTCGTCGCGGGTGAGCGCAAGCCCGATGCGGCGGTAGCCGAGGCGCGTGAGTTCGGCAACGGCGAGGCGGATGGTGGAGTACTGGTCATTGCTCGCCCGATGGATGCTCGGCGAACTCACCGAGTACCCGATGGCCGCGCAGGCGAAGCGCGGCCAGTCGAGCGCGAGCGTGCCGCCGCCCGAGGGCAGCGGGGCGATGACGAGGCCGAGGATGTTGCGCGCGAAAAGGACATCGCAGAAGCGCTTTTCGGACAGCCCGGGCCGGCGCAGCCAATACTCCTCGACGGTGTAGCCCAGGGCCTCGGCGCGCCTTTTCACCCCGGCATGAAACTCCGTGAACAGCCCCGGCTGCCGCCAGCCGTCCTCGGTGGGATAGGCGGTGACGTAGGCGAGGGTGGTCGGGCGTTTCACCGTGCGTCCGTGGCGGAGCTGGGTCATCAGCGCTGAGACCATGGGGTTGGGCCGGTAGCCCAGTTCGTCAGCCACTTTGCGGATGCGGGCAATGGTCGCGGGAGAAATTTTCGGGCTGTTGCGCAGGGCGAGGGAGACGGCCATGCGGGAGCAGCCGACGACATCGGCGATCTGCTGCATGGTAGGTTGTTTGTCGGGCTCCATACGCAGGGGTCTATCGTAAAGCGCCGGCTTTGCAAATCGCTTCTTCGCGGGCTGCCGCGCCGCTTGCCAAGGCTGCGCCGGGCTCCCTAGATTCGCCGGCCTTGGACATTCCGCAGACACTCGCGATCATCGCCGGCAATGGCGCCTACCCGCAGGCCATGGCCCGCGCGGCACGGGCCGCGGGCGTGGCGCGGATCGCCGCAGCGGCTTTCCAAAATGAGACTGACGCCGTGCTCGGATCGCTTGTGGAAGAGTTGGAGTGGCTGCGGGTCGGGCAGCTCGGCAAGCTGCTTGGCTTTTTGAAAAAAACGGGCGCGACTCATGCGGTCATGGCCGGGCAGATCCATCCGCGCAATCTTTTCGATCTGCGCCCCGACATCAAAGCGCTCGTGGTCCTCGCGCGGCTCAAGCGGCGCAATGCGGAGAGCATTTTCGGCGCGATCGCCGATGAGATGAAAGCCATCGGCGTGGAGCTGTTGCCGGCGACCACTTTCATGGAGGAGCATCTCGCGCCCGCCGGGCTCATCGCCGGGCCGCGGCTGAAGCCGCGCGAGGAGGAGGACGTGCGCTACGGCTTTCACATCGCGAAGGAGTCGAGCCGCCTCGACATCGGCCAGACCGTCGTCGTGAAAAACGGCACGGTGCTCGCGGTGGAAGCCTTCGAGGGCACCAACGCCGCCATGAAACGCGGCGGCGAACTCGGGCGCAAAGCCGCCGTCATGGTGAAGGTGTCGAAGCCGGGGCAGGACTTCCGTTTCGACGTGCCGGTGATCGGTCCCCTCACCCTCGAAGCCGCCCACGAAGCACGCATCCGCGCCCTCGGCGTCGAGGCCGACAAGACGCTGTTGTTGGAAAAGGAAAAACTCACTGCGCTCGCGGAGCATCATCGCATCTCGATCTTCGGGCTGACAAATTGACCACGGATTTCACGGATGACACGGATTCAAAGACAGGGAGCGCACTTATGAAGCATGAAAAGATCACGCGGGCGATTATTGGGGCAGCGATGAAAGTTCACTCGCGGCTCCGTCCGGGCTTGGACGAATCGTTTTATGAAAAAGCCCTCGTTATCGAGCGTGTGGGTATGGGTCCGCAGGTGAACAACCGGCGCGAGTATCCGGTGCATTATGAGGGGCATTTTCTTGGCAAGCTGCTCCCGGATTTGATTGTCGAGGAAGCGGTCATTGCGGACCCGAAAGTAGTGACAGAATTCAATGAAGCCCATGTCTCGCAAATGCTGGGCTATCTCAACATCACCGGTTTGGAAGTGGCTCTGCTGCTCAATTTCAGGAATGCGATTTGCGTCACCGGCAGCAGCTCTCAAGATGATGAATCTCAACCATCCGCGTAATCCGTGAAATCCGTGGTCAACTCTCCCTCTATCCGCCTCGGCGTCATCGGCACCGGCAGCATGGGCAAAAACCACGCGCGCATTTTCGCCGGACTGCCGGACGCGCAGTTCACCGCCGTGCTCGACCAGCGCGCGGAAGTCGCCAGCGCCATCGCCGCGCAACACGGCGCGCAGGCTTTCACGCAGGTTGAGGACTTCGCCGCGGCCATCGACGCCGCGACCGTGGCCACGCCCACGGTCACGCACTTCGCCATTGCGAAAGCACTGCTCGAACGCGGCAAGCACGTCCTGGTCGAAAAGCCATTCACCGAGACGCCCGAGCAGGCGCGCGAACTCTGCGACCTCGCGCAGCAGCGCGGGCTCGTCCTCCAAGTCGGCCACATCGAGCGCTTCAATCCCGTGCTCTCCGCACTCGAAGACCGGCTCACCCGACCGCGTTTCATCGAGGCCACCCGCCTTTCGCCCTACCCCGGCCGCAGCCTCGATGTCGGCGTGGTCCTCGACGTGATGATCCACGACCTCGAAATCATCCTCCACCTGGTCCGCTCGCCCGTCGTCCAGACCGATGCCGTCGGCGTCTCCGTGCTGAGCAAACGCGAGGACATTGCCAATGTGCGGCTGCGGTTTGAAAACGGCTGCGTGGCGAACATTACGGCCAGCCGCATCTCGCAGGACAAGCTGCGCAAAATCCGTGTCTTCCAAAAGGACGCGTATCTCTCACTCGATTACCAAAACCAAAGCGGCTACCTCCTCCGCCTTGCCCGCGACGATGAAAAGGAAAGCTCGCTGCTCGGCAAAATCCTCGGCGTCGCGACGGACAGCACCATCGTCACCGAGTTCGCGGGCCAGCGCATCGTGCGCGAGCCCGTGCCGGTGGAAAAGGGCGAACCGCTTAAGCGCGAACTCGCAGACTTCGTCGCCTGCGCCCGCGCCGGCGCCCAGCCGAAGGTGGGCGGGCGGGAGGCGACGGCCGCGTTGGAACTGGCGCTGGAAATTACGCGGTTGATCGAAAGCGCAGAGCAGAAGAATTAGCCACGGATGGACACGGATGAAACACGGATGGGAGGATTGGAAGCGGACTATCACCCGCAAAAACTGCTCCACCGCGAGCTGACCGAGGTAATTATCGGAGCCGCTGATGAAGTCCATAACGTGCTCGGTTATGGGTTTCTGGAAAAAGTCTATCAGCGCGCGCTCCAGGCAGAACTGATCCGGCGCAGGTTGCGGGCTGCAACCGAACACGCGCTTCATGTGAACTCCAAAGGCAGCGTAGTCGGCGATTCCATTGCCGACCTCGTCGTCGAGGACAGCGTGGTCGTTGAGTTGAAAGTCGCCGCGGAGTTGAATCCATACGACGAGGCCCAACTCATCAACGAACTGAAAGCCACCGGAATTCACGTCGGCCTGCCCATCAATTTCGGCCGTACCCGAGTTGAGCATCGGCGGCGTGTCGTCTGATCCCCATCCGTGTTTCATCCGTGAAAATCCGTGGCTAAAAAACTCTACCTCATCGCCGGCGAAGCCAGCGGCGACGCCCGCGGCGCGGAGCTGATGCGCGCCCTGCACGCCCGCAATGCGGCGCTGGAATTCTTCGGCGCGGGCGGGCGTGAGATGCACGCGCTCGGCGGCGACCACTTCACCGACTGGGCCGACGAAGCCGTGGTCGGCCTGTGGGACGTGCTGAAAAAATACGGCTACTTCAGAGCGCAGTTCCGCCGCATGCTCGCCGAGATCGCCCGCGTCCAGCCGCACGCGCTTGTGCTCATCGACTACCCGGGCTTCAACCTCCGCCTCGCCCAAGCGGTGAAGCGCACGCTGCCCGCCGTCCGCATCATCGACTACATCAGCCCGCAGGTCTGGGCCTGGCACCGCGGGCGCATCCCGAAGATGGCGCGCTACCTCGACCTCATGCTGTGCATCTTCCCCTTCGAGCTGCCGCTCTACGCCGGGAGCGGCCTGCGCGCCGTTTTCACCGGCCACCCCATGCTCGATTCCCTCGCCGCCAAACGCACCAGCACCCCGCGCGAACCCGACCTCGTCGGCCTCTTCCCCGGGAGCCGCGAAAAGGAAGTGCGCAAAATTTTTCCCGTCATGGTGCAGGCCGCGCAGCGGATGAAAGCCGCGCACCCCGCGCTGCGCTTTGAGGCCGCCGCCGCCTCGCACCAGCTCGCCGACCGCATGCTCGCCACCATCCGGCAGTTTGGCGAAAGCGAAGACATGTGCCCCGTCACCGTCCGCCGCTCCCACGAGCTGATGCAGCGCGCCGGAGCGGGCATCGTCTGCAGTGGCACGGCCACGCTCGAAGCCGCCTTCTTCGGCCTGCCGCTCTGCATCGTCTATAAGGTCGCCGCACTCACCTGGATCGTCGGCAAGCAGTTAGTCAAAGTCCCCTTCCTCGGCATGCCCAACGTCCTCTCCGGCCGCGAAATCGCCCGCGAGTTTTTGCAAAGCGACGCCACCCCGGAAGCCCTCGCCGACGAAACCCTCCGCCTCCTTACCAACCCCGTCGCCCGCGCCCAGCTCCAGCGCGACTTAGCCGCCGTCACCACCCAGCTCGGCGACCACGGCGCCGCCCACCGCGCCGCCGGAGCCATCCTCGACGAACTGGCTGCGCGCCCTCCATTACGAGAGGAATGCCGCCCTTAAAGACGATGCTACCGATCCGCGGAGGTGCCAGCCGTCAGGGCACCTGCGGGGTGACGACGTGGTAGAAGCGCCGGGTGTTGGCTCCGACGGTGGTATCGGTGAAATCCACGGCCTGCGGGACGGAGGGCGGCGCGCCGATTTGGGTAAGGGTGGTCCAGAGGGCGTCGGTGAGCAGGTTTTTGTACTGGATGGTGTAGGCGTGGCCCGCCTGCGCGATGAAGGCGATGTGGAATTGGCCGGGCGTGGTCGTGGTGATGGCGGCGCGCAGGGTGTCGTTGGCATTGCGCGGATCCGTGCCGGCGAGGTACTCGGCCTTGTTCGACTGGCCGTCCCCGTCGGTATCGAGTGCAGCGTCAGCGGCGACGTTTGGATTATAGCCGTGCAGCGTCTCCCACCAGTCGGGGATGCCGTCGCCGTCGGTGTCTTGGGTGAGCGGCTGGTTGGCCGCGCCGGCGGTGGGGTTGAGCGAGGTGATGGTGGCGGTGCCGTCGGCCAGGCGGCCCTGGCTGATGCCGAGCGTCTGGGCGATGAAGGCGATGGCCTCGAGCTGCACGCCGGCGGCCGAGAACAGGCCGATGGCTTCGCCCGGCGGGTTGAGGGTGAAGTTGACGTGGTTGGGCGTGGCGCCGCTGTCATTGTCGGCGATGAGCTGGAGCCAGCGGCTGTTGCCGAGGTTGCCGCTGCCGCCGATGAAGGTGAGCGGGCCGACGGGGTACTTCGTCTTGTTGGTCAGGATGTCGGTCAGGTAGTTGCCGCTGAGCAGGACGGGCGACGCGCCGGTGTTGAACAGCTCAAACCAGCCCGGCCCGGACGGCGGGAGGGCGAGCCATTCGTTGACTTTCACGGTGCTTATCGCGCCGAGGGCCGCGGCGGTGTTAGTCGCTCCGCGGGTCACGGTGGTGAGGACGAAAGCACCGGTGCCATTGGTCACCCGGCCGATGGAGCGGTCAGGCACTTGCTGGCCGAAGTTCACAAAATCCTGAAGCCCGCCGCCGTCAGCCGGTTTCTGGAACAGGAAGACGCGGTCGCCGGCCGCGCCGAGGGCGAAGCCGGTGTTCATGTTCGCCACGCTGGTCCCGGAGGCGGCGAGGAGCGGGTTGCAAAAGACGGTAAGATAGCCGCTGGCGGGCACCGTCGAGCCGGCGGGAAAGACCCACTTGCGGGCGTCCGAGGTATCGTTGGTGAGGCTCATGTCGGCGAGGCTCACTGGACTGGCGGAGGTGTTGTAAAGCTCGACCCAGCCGGAAAGCGAGCCGTCGGGATCGGTCAGGGTGGCGTTGTTGGCGAGCACTTCATTGAGCACGACCGCCGTGGTGCCGCCGGGCACAGGCACGTTGGCGTCGAGCTTCATCCCCCAGACGACGTCGGTGCTGCTCTGCGCGGCCGGAAGCGCGCCGGCGGCGTGCTGCTGGTGGACTTCAACGGCCAGGACGTTGTCGCCCACGACGAGACTCGCGGCTGGGATCGAAATCGTTTCGACCAGCGCGTCGGAGACGTTGGCGGTGGCGATGCTGGTGTAGTCGATCGTCCCCACCGGCAGGCGGACGCGCGTGGCTTCAACGCCGTTGAGGTAGATGAGCGCACCGTCGTCGCACATGATTTTCGCCGTCAGCGTCACCCCGGCGAGCGCGCCGCTGTAGTTAAAGTGGGTGCGGAAATAGACGGTGTTGTAGGGCAGCGTGGGCACCGGGTTGGCGGCGTCGGCCGGCAGCACGGTGGTCTTCACGAAGCCCTCGGTATTCGTTAGCGCCGCCGTCTCGATGGTCAGGAGCTGCGCGCCGGAGACCCATGCGGAATCATTGAATGCGATGGGGAAGAAATCCCCGCTGTGGTCGGTGCCGTTTGAGCGGTATTTCCAGCTTTGGTTGGCGGGCACGAGGTTCACCACACCCGTGCCACCGCCGCCGCCGGTGGTGCCGAGGTTCGGGCCACCGGGCGTGGGCTGGTTGAAAAAGGCAAAGGTCGCTGCGCCATTGGGCGAGCGGCCCTGCGAGACGTCGGTGGACTGCGGGCCGTAAATGACGCGGTCGATGACGTTTTGCGCAGGGTCGAAGAAACCGATCTCTCCCTGCTGCGGCGAGAGCTTGAAGGCCAGATGATCCGGCCCCTGCCCTGGATCGCTGTCCGCTTTGAAAAAAACGTAACCGCCCGGCGCGATGAAGGTGAGCTGGCGCAGGGGGCTGACGGTGATGTTTTCCACCGGGTTGTTCGTGAGGTAGCACGCGCCGATGTTCACCGGCAGCGCGGAGGGATTGTAGAGCTCGATGAAGTCGGTGCTCACGAGGAGCTGCGCGTCGGCGAGCCATTCGTTGAGCAGCAGGCGCGCGGGCTTTTCCTGCCCGGCCACGACATTGGCAGTGCCAAAGGTGGGCTTGCACATGTCCCAGCCGCCGTCGGTCAAACGCCGGCCAATCGAGTAGTCGGCGAGCTGCGCGCCAAAGGCTACGCTATCCGCGACGGTGCCGCCGGCACCGGGAGATTTCGTGAGCGTGAGAGTGTCGCCGGCCTGCTTGAGGCCGAAGCCGGTCTTTGGATTCGGGACGGCGGCCGAATTGTCCGCGTAAATGACCAGATAGGCTCCCGCAGCGAGCGTGCTGCCGACAGGGAAGGTGTATTTGTAGGGCAGCGTGGTGTTGTCCGTCAGACCCCAGCCGTCGAGCACGGCAGTCGCGCCGCCGGTGTTGCGCAGCTCGATGATGTCAGGAAACGCGATGCCGAAATTCACCGTCTCGCTGTTTTTTGCGAGCACTTCGTTAATGACCACATTCGCGATCGCCGGCGGCGGGACGTAGGCCGTGTTCACCGTCCATGTTTTCGACACCGTGGTGGCCGCCGGCGTGCCAGAGGTCGCGGGATAGACCAGAGTGTCATCCTGATAGTAGCCCACGTCGCTCTTGCCGATGACGGTGACGGTGTGCGGCCCATTCGCGAGGCCGCTGAGGCTGATCGTCGCGGGCGTGGTGAAGGGCGAGTTGTTGGTGACCGGGATTTCCGCGCTGAAGGCGCCGCCGTCGAGCTTCCATTTGTAGGCCGTCCAGCCCCAGGGAAAGACGGGGATCGTCCCCCAGTTGATGGTGCCGCTGAGGCCGACGGTGAGCGTGGCGCTGGTCGAGCTCGTGGTGCCGCTGGGTTCACCGGCGATGGCGATGCCGTGCGGGCCGAGTCCGCCGATATTGCGTCCGCCAAACCCCGTGCCGATGGCCGGGGAGCCGGTCAGGAGTTGAAACGCCTGACGCACCTGCGCCGGGGTGACGGCGGCCACCGGCACGCCGGCGAGCACGCTAAGATTGAGCCGCGGATCGACGGTTTGATTGCCACTGCCGGCCCCGCTCCAGACTACGGGCAGGAGGTTGTTGTCCATGATGACGGTGTGGTTCGCGGCGTTGTAGTTCGCCTGCAGCAGCGGGCAGTCGTGGATGATATTGTGCGCGATATACGCGCCGGAACCGAGGCTCGCCGCCGGCAGGGCAAGGCCGTTGTCGGTCCAGTTGAAAGCGGCAATGTCCGTCCCCGCGCCGGCTTCCTTTGCGACATGCGAGACGGTGTTGTGGAGGAAAGCCACGCGTCCGCCCTGCTTCGTCATGACGGCGTGATCCACGTCGTAGAAGACGTTGTTGATGATCGTCCATTCGTTATAAACGCTGGCCGTGTCGGTGCCGCCGGAGATGGCGCTGCCGGTGTCGCGCGCATCGTCCGTGCGATTCGGATCGCGGTGGACGTGCATGAAGACGTTGCCTTCGATCCACGCATCCGTGCTGTCGAGATCGAGGCAGTCGTCGCTGGCCCCGTTGAATATATTGCCGATGACCTGGAGCACCGGCGACGGCCGGTTGCCGCCGGTGAAATCAATGGCGTCGTTGAAAAGATTCGGCTGCCCGAAGTAGTTGTCGCGAATCACGCCATAGCCGCCCGCCTTGACCCCGCCCGTGCCATGTACCGGCTCGAAGTTTCCCGTCGGCGTGGGAAAGTTGCAGTTGCTGACGATGAAGGAACTGCCGTCGAGATGGATGTAGGAGACGGCGGTGTTGCCAAACGTGAGATGGTCGAGATACACGGTCGCGTTCGTGCAAAGGATGGAAGGCGAGCCGGCGTTGAACTCGAAGTGCGCGTAGGCAATGCGCGTCTCGGGGGAACCGGCGGCGCCGTTGAGCTGCAGGTTGCCCCAGCTCGTGGCCGCGCCGGGAGCGCGCGTAAAGCGGATCGGCTGCGTGTCGGTGCCTTCGGCGAGAATTCTCCCGCCACTGGCGACAATGATATTCACGGCGGAGGCGAGATAGACCGACGTGCCCGGCTGGATGGTCAGCGTCACGCCGCTGTTGACCGTGAGGTTGGCCGTGACTTGATAAGGGCCGCCCGCCGCCGTCCAGACGGTGTTCACCGCGATCGCACCGGAGACGCTGGCGACGGTGGCGTCGTCATACCAGACGTCCTGAGTGAAGCGCTCCGTCTCAACATTGCTGCCATCGAAAGCCTGAATGACCACGCGATTGATGCCCGGCGTGAGCGCCACGCTCGGGGCCGTCCATTTCGCCTGCCAGGCGATCCACGTGGCGGCCACGCCATTTACGGTGACGCTGCGCGTGGTGATCGCGTTGGCCTTGCCCTCCAGCTTCGCCGTGGCCGTGGTGGTGTGCGGGTAGCCGTTCAGGACAGCGGGCGCGGTGGTCACCGAGAGGTTTAGCGGGACGAGCGTGGCGACGTGGGCAGTGCGCGCGGCTTGGAAGGTCTTGATGCTGGTGATCTCGGCCGGGGGCACCACGCCGGTGAGGATTTCATCCGCCAGCGCATTGAAATCCGCGGTCACGAAGGCTCCGTCGAGCTGCTTTTTCAACTCGTCGTAGTAGATCGGCGCAAAGGACGGGTGCTGCATGAATGAGGCGATGCCCGAAGGCCCGTTGGACGCGGAATCGTCGTTGACCGTCATGCGGAAAAGCCCGTGCTGGACCGGCGAGGGCACGGCATCGCCCTGGCCGCAGATGGTGTCGAGGTCGTAGGGGACGAGATTGCAGCGCGGGTCGGTGACGCCGAAGTAGATGTAGTAGTCGTCGCCGTAGCCGCTGTAGATGCTGGTCTCGCTGTTATCGACAAGCGCTTCCACGGCGAAGTAACGCATCCACTCGCGCACATCCACGCGGGCGGTGACCTCGGCTTCGTAGCCGGCGTCATAGGTCGAGCTGAAGAGGCGGTAGGTCACGTTGTTGGTGCTCGCGCCGATGGCTGGATTCGTCAGCGTCACCGTGGTGGCGCTCGGGATGGCAAGAATCATCGTCCCGCTGGCAATGTTCGTGCCGGAGACGAAGGCGCCCACGCTCAGCGCCGCTGTGCTCGTCACGGTCACCGTGCTGCTGCCGTTCACCATCGTCGAACTCAGGGTCGTGGCCGCCGAGGTCTGGTGCCCTTTCGACATCGTCTGGCAAAGCGCAATGAGGTCGCTCCAGTTGTTCTCGCTCGCATTGGTGTGCTTGAACCAGACGGGCTGATAGGAAGCCGGGTTGGCGTCGATGTAGGTGAAATCCGCCTGCTGCAGATTCGAGTCGAGGCGCTGGCCGCGGTAGAGATTCCCCGAGCTGTCGAGCGGGAAGTGGTGATTGGCGAAGTCATTGTCCTGAACTTCATTCGCGGCATAAAAGCCGTAGGCGGGCGCGGTGGCTGTGCCGCCGGTGGGATCGGTGCCATTCACCCGCAACTGCACCTGCCGCGAGTCCGGCGTCGAGAGCCCCGCAAGGCGGAAGAGCGCGCTGCCGAAAAGCTGCGCGTAGGTGTACTGCGAATTGAGATTCAAACTGACCGAGCTTTTCCAGGTGCGGTCATTGGTGAAGCTGATGTTGAAGCCCTGCGGCTGCAGGTCCGCGCTGCCGTGGCCGCGGTTGCGCACGCCGCACTGGTGGCGCAGCTCGGTGCCGGTGCCGTCGCGGGTGATCCAGGTCGCGTTCATTTTCGCATGGCTGTAGGCCTGCGCACTCGTGGTGTTGATGGTGGTCAGCTCGGTATGGTCCACGGCTCGCATCACCATTTTGTAGAAAGGCATCGCGCCCGCATAGACCGTGTCATCCACCTGGTAGAGGCTGTTGCAATATGGGCCCGTTTTATTGGTCGCCAGATTGTCGTCGAAAGCCGGCGCGGGCCAGGTGCGCGTGCGGCTGGCTGCGTCCACGGCCTGCACGTAGTACTCCACGATGGTGCCGTTCGCCGCGACCGGCAGGAGCGCGCCATAGACGCCGTCGCCGGGCAGCGCATCGCCATGCGCGCCGTCGTCGAACATCGTCAGCGTGGTGAAACTCGCCGCGCCGTCATTGCGGTAATGCACCGTGACCGCCACGCCCGTGAGCGTGGCCGCCACGAGCTGCGCGGTGACGGCGACCTGGTCGTTGTGCGTGGGCACGATCGGGAACTGCGTTACCCCCAGGAGGAACGGCGCGGTGCCGGCCGCCGCGATGCTATTGGCGGCGCCCGGCGTGCCATTGGCCGTGGTGCTCGCGCCCCAGTTCTGCCCGAGGCTGTTGTCGAGCGCGTCGTTGATGAGTTCAAGCGACTTGCCCAGCCCGTCCGCCGCGCTGTCCCAAAACCAGCCTTTGTGCCCGTAATCCGCGACCGTCTCCTTTTTTCGCACCGCCCAGTCGCCGTCGTCCGCATAGCTGACCTCGTCGATTTTGGCCCCCAGATTGTCGTCCAACTCGATCCGGTTCCCGCTGTTGCTGAGCTGCCCGATCCAGCCCGCCACGTAATTCGTAACGCCAGGATATTTCGACATGAACGCCGCCTGATTCGCCGCGACCACCAAGTAACCGCCTGCCGCGATGGAGACGTTGGGAAAAGTGAACGCCACGCCGTTCGTGAACTTCCAACCGGTCAGAATCACCGGTGCCGTGCCCGTATTATAGATTTCGATGTATTCCTCGGTCACCAACTCGGACGACGGGTGATACATGATCTCATTGATCACGATGGCCGCATGGCCAGGGAGAGCGGCGAAGGCCAACAGAACGAGAGCGAGGAGGCGGTTTTTCATCGGGGGTAAGAGGTTTACGACTCTAACAGGGCTGCGGATTTCCGCATGCAGTATGTCAGGTTTGTCACACTCACCGCCACCGCCACGCCCGTCAGTCGCACAGCGCCGCCGCGACCGGGGCGCTGCCGAGCATGCTTTGCAGCGCCACCAGACCCACCGGCTTTTGCAGGTAACCCGCCGCCCCGCAGCCGCTGACCAGCGGGTGGTCGCCCTCGACGCGGCCCGAGACAAAGATGACTTTGGTGTCCGGCTTGCGGCTGAGCAGCGCGTGGCAGACGGTCAGCCCGTTGCACCGCGGCATCTGGATGTCGAGCAGCACGGCATCCGGCTGGTGCTGGGCAAAGCTGCGGATCACCGCCAGGCCGCCGCCCGAGACCGTAGCCACGACCTCATGCCCGCAAGCCGTCACGCAATCCGCCAGCGCCGCCGCGAGATCCCGGTCATCATCGGCCACAAGGACACGCATGGTTCGGGGGCAAAGGCTTACGCCGCCATCAGGAACTTCCGCACCTCGATGAAGGCGACCATTTCCAGCAAGTCATCCACATGGAACGGCTTCGTCAGGATGGTCCCGTCCACGCTTTCGATGAACTCGTTGACCTTCTGATTGTTCCGGTGCCCGGTCATAAAGACGAAGCGGTCGCACAGGTGCGGGCGCATGCGCTCCACGGCGCGGAAAAACATGTCGCCCGGCAGCGTGGGCATCATCATGTCGCAGAGGATCACGTCGAAATCGCCCGCGAGCACCTTGTGGACGCCCTCGACACCATTGACCACGGCCTCCACCTCGCAGCCGCTCTCGCGCAGGAAGTCGGTCATAATCTCGCCAAAAGCCGGGTCATCTTCGAGCAGCAGCACCCGGCGCAGCGCGGGCTGCGAGGCGTCCGCCGGCGCATGCAGCCGGATGGCGGGCGGCAGCGAGGCATCGGGCGAGGCGCCCTTTGGCGGAGAGAAATCGACGGTGGAGATATTGGCGGGGAGGCTCATAGGAGTGAGTGGTTTTCGCCCTCTGGAAAGCAGCCGGTGTGCCGGTGGGCTGCTCTTTTTCCCCATCCGCGTCAGCTGCGCGAACTGCGGTCTCCCCGTGCGTGTAAGCTAGGTCTCCGGCACTTCCGGCGGGGTCAGCGTCGGCAACAGGCCTTCGGCTTCCACGATCAGGGCGGGCGTGGTGCCGCCGAGGCGCGTGTCCGGCACAAAAAGCGTGAGCACCGCCGCGATCAGCATGAAAAAACCACCCGCCATCACCGCGTGGATGAGATTGCCCCCAAGCAGGTTTTTCACCAGCGGCCCGAAGGTCAGCGCGGCGAGGATTTCCGGCAGCACGATGAAGAAATTAAAGATGCCCATGTACACCCCCACCCGCTGCGGCGGCAGCGCCCCCGCGAGCATGGCGTACGGCATCGAGAGGATGGACGCCCAGGCCACACCTCCGAGCCCGAGCGCGATGAGCAGCAGTCCTTTCTCCCCCTCGCCGTGGATGAAGCCCACGCTCAGCAGCCCCACCGCCCCGCACGCCAGGCACACCGCGTGGATGAATCGCCGGTCCACGGACCGCGCCACGGCCATCAGCGCAAAGGCCGCCAGGAAAGTCACCGCGTCCTTCACCGCATAGCACACCCCCGCCCAGTCCGCGCCCGCGTGGAAAAGCGGCTCGGTGGGCTCCGTCGCGCCAAAGACCGCCGGCACCGCATTTGAGAAATGCAGCCACATGCAGAACAGCCCGAGCCAGGTGAAAAACTGCACCAGCGCGAGGTGCTTCATCATCGTCGGGATGTGGCGCAAAGCCTCCAAGATCTCCGCGAGCATGTGCGCCGCGCCGGGCCGCTCCGCCTTTTCCCGGCGAAACTCCGCGAGGTTTTCCGGCGGATATTCCGCCGACGTGCAGACCGTCCACAGCACTGCCCCGAGAAACGCCGCGCCGCCGATGTAAAACGACAGCCGCACATTCAGCGGGATCGCGTGCCCCTCCCCCGCGTCACTCGCCACGCCGAACCAGTTTTTCAGCATCCACGGCATCATCGACGCCGCCACCGCCCCCACGCCGATGAACGCACTCTGCATCGAAAATCCCACGCCCCGCTGCTCCTCCGGCAGCTTGTCCGCCACGAACGCGCGGAACGGCTCCATCGAGACATTGATCGACGCATCCAGAATCCACAGCAGGCCCGCCGCCATCCACAGCGCACCGCACTGCGGCATGGCCAAAAGCGCCAGCGAACTCAGGATCGCGCCGACCAGAAAATACGGCCGCCGCCGCCCCAGCGGCCCCCACGTCCGGTCGCTCATCGCCCCGATGATCGGCTGCACCAGCAGCCCGGTCAGCGGCGCGGCCAGCCAGAGCATTGGGATCTGGTCATCCGAAGCGCCGAGGTACTTGTAAATCGGGCTCATGTTCGCCATCTGCAAGCCCCAGCCAAACTGGATGCCGAGAAAGCCGAAGCTCATGTTCCAGATTTGCCAAAACGAAAGGCGCGGGCGGTAGGTCGTGTTCATCGGGAGCGGAGAGAAATGAATGCGCGCGAACCTGCCCCAAGCCGCCCGCCCCCGCCAAGCCGCAAATCGCCAGCAGCGCGGGCCGCGGCGCCACCCCGTCCTTGACCAAATGAGTGGCACGACTTATCCCACGTCCGCTTGAAGTTCCTGCGTTCAAAAATCCTCAGCGTCATCGCCTCCGTGTTCATCCTCACGGGCTACGCGCATGCCGCGATCGACAAATGCTGCGAAGGGCCGCAGGCGGAGTGCGCTAGTCATGGAAAATCAGCCCCCGCGGAGGACGACGGATGCCAATGCCTCTGCCACAAAATTTTCTCGAATGTCTCGCCGACGCCGGTGCGATTGCCGGTTCTGGCGCTCGTCTGGCAGACCGTTCGCTGGCCTGCGGGTGAGTTTCCCCCAGATACGGTGCCGCTCGGCATCGATCATCCACCTCAGATCGCCTAAGCGCCTGACGCGCATCGTCGTGCCTTGAAGGCGCGGCGAATCTCGCAGCGTTAGGTTTTTTCACCCCGGCACCTCGTCGGGGTTTTTCGTCTCCGTGTCGTCGCGCGGCCATTTCGCCATCCCACCCACTTTTACCCACACCATGCTTCACCGCAAAATCCAACTCCTCACCTTCCTCATCGCCCTGCCCTTGACCGCCTTTGGCGCGGGAGACGGGCGCGACTCCATCTCGCTCGCCGAGGCGCTGGCGCGCACCCTGCGCGACAGCCCGGAACTCGCGGCTTACGACTACGAGCTCCGCGCCGGCGAGGCGCGCATCCTCCAAGCCGGGCTGCGCCCCAACCCGGAACTCAGCCTGGACATCGAAAATCCGACCGGCACCGGGCCATACCAGAACGCCGACCAGATGGAAAATACGCTGACCTTCAGCCAGCTCATCGAACTCGGCGGCAAGCGGCCCGCGCGCGTCTTCGAGGCCGAGGCCACGCGCGCGGTGGTCGAGTGGGAGTATCAGGTGAAAAGGATCGAGGTGCTCAAGGCGGCGACGTTTGCTTTCATCGACGCGCTCGCGGCGCAGCGCCGGCTGGAACTGGCGGCCGAAGTCGTGAAGGTATCCGACGAAGCGGTGACGCTGACCGAGCAGCGCGTGGCGGTGGGCAAAGGCAGCGCGGTCGAGGCGATCCGCTCCAGGGTCGCCGTGGCCTCAGCGCGGATCGAAATCGAGCAGGCGCGGCGCGACATGGCCATCGCGCGCGGCAATCTGGCGGCGCGCTGGGGCGCGAAGGCCGCGGACTTTGCCGCCGTGCGCGGCAACCTTGATCAGCACCCGGACGCGCCTCCGCTCGCGATGCTGCGGCAGCGTCTCCTCGGCAATCCCGACCTCGCGCGCTGGACGGCGGAGCGCGAGCGGCGCGAGGCGTTGCTGGCGAAAGAGCAGACGCTCGCGCGCCCGGACATCTCGCTCATGGCCGGCCCGCGGATAATCGGCAAAGGCGAGGACGCCACCTTCGTCGCGGGTTTTTCCATCCCGCTCCCGCTTAGCAATCGGAACCAGGGCAACATCGCCGAAGCCCGCGCGAACCTCGGCAAGCTGAGTGAGGAAAAGCGCGCCGCCGAGGCCCGAGCCTTCGCCGCGCTGAACGAGGCTTTTCAAAAGCTCCGTGGTGCGGCGCGCGAAATCGCGATTCTCGAAGAGAGCGTCATTCCAGGCGCGCAGGACGCCGAGACGCAGCTCAACGACGGCTACGCCGCGGGCCGCTTCACGCAGTTCGAGGTGCTCGACGCGCGTCGCACGCTGAATGCCGCGCGCGTGCAGCAAGTCCGCTCGCTCGCCGACTTCCAGAAAGCCCGCGCCGAACTCGACGCGCTCACCGCCCGGCCCACCGAGCTGTCGCGCCCGGCATCCGCCAAACCGCTGCCCGCCAAGCGCAAGTAGCCCAGCCCATTTCCATTTCATGAAGACCAGGACGTTTATTCAGACCATCACCATCATCGTGCTGCTTGTCGGCGCGGTCTTTGTCGGCAGCAGAATCCTCAAGATCGAGCCGCCCGCGCCGACCGATGAGCACGGCCACGGCGGACACGAGGAGGGCGAAGGCGGGCACGAAGGCCACGGCCACGCGGAGGAAACAGTCAAGGGTCCGAAAGGCGGGCGCTTGTTTGGCGACAAGGATTTCCAGGCCGAGGTCACGATCTACGAGCCGTCGGGCTTGGAGCCAAACTTTCGCGTCTATTTCTACGAGAACGGCAAGCCGCTCGATCCGGCGCGCATCGACCTCGGCATTGAGCTGCATCGCATCAATCGCATCGACATCATCACCTTCGCGAAACAAGGCATGTTCCTCGCGGGCGAGCAGCCGGCGGTGGAGCCGCATTCCTTTGACGCGAAGGTGGAAGTCGAGCGCGGTGGTAAGACTTACAAGTGGACGTTCCAAAGCATCGAAGGGCGCGTGGAAATGCCGGAGGAATCGCGCAAGAAAGCGGGCATTGGAATCGAGATGGCGGGGCCGGCGAAGCTCTCGATCAAGCTCGACCTGAACGGCAAGATCGCGTCGAACGAAGAACAGATGACGCACGTTTTCCCGCGCTTCCCCGGCGTGGTGAAGGCGGTGAAGAAGCGGCTCGGCGACAAGGTGGCAAAGGGTGAAGTGCTCGCGACGGTCGAGAGCAACGAGAGCCTGCGCGCTTACGACCTCACCGCGGAGATGGCGGGCACGGTCATCAAAAAAAACGTCACGCTCGGCGAATTTGTGTCCGGGCAGGAGGCGCTGTTCACCGTCGCGGATCTCTCGACGGTCTGGGCGGATTTTTCCGTCTATCGGCAGGACTTCCCGCTGCTGCGCGAAGGCCAGACCGTGGTGCTCGAAGGCGGGCCGGGCATGGAAAAAGTCGAGGCCAAGATCGACTACATCTCGCCGTTCGGTTCGGAGAATTCGCAGACCATGCTCGCCCGCGCAACGGTGCCGAATCCGAAAGGCGAGTGGCGGCCCGGACTGTTCGTGCGCGGCAGCGTTATCACCGATCAGGCCGAAGTGCCCGTCGCCGTGAAAGCGAACGCGCTGCAAACCTTCCGCGATTGGGATGTGGTTTTCATCAGCGTTGGCGAGCTTTTCGAGGCGGTGCCGGTGGAACTCGGGCGGCGCGACGACGAGTGGGTCGAGATCAAATCGGGCTTCAAGGCCGGCGACAAATACGCCGCGGAAAACAGCTTCATCGTCAAGGCGGACATCGGGAAAGCCGGTGCCTCGCACGACCACTAAGATTCACCACGAAGCACACGAAGAGCACGAAGAACGGACGACTATGACATTTGACGACTTATCCAACCGGGTGATCGGATGCGCGATTGAGGTTCACCAGCATCTGGGGCCGGGACTGCTGGAATCGGCTTATGAGCAATGCATGGCGCATGAGCTATCCCAAGCCGGCATCGCCTTCAAAATGCAGCCGGAGCTGCCAGTGGAATACAAGGGCCTAAACCTCGACTGCGGATACCGGATCGACCTGCTGATCGAGGAGTCGCTGATCGTTGAGTTGAAGAGCGTCGCGGCGCTTCTGCCGATCCATGACGCCCAGATTCTTACCTACATGAAGCTCGCGCGGATCCGGGTCGGCTTGCTGATGAACTTCAACGTCACGCGCCTCAAAGACGGGCTCAAACGCTTCGTCCTCTAACTTAGCACCACAAACAACTGACCTATCACCACGAAGGACACGAAGGGCACGAAGTAAAAACAAACATGAACGGCACGGAGTTCTAACTCTCCTCCCCCTTCGTGCTCTTCGTGCCCTTCGTGGTAAAATCCCATGCTCGACAAAATCATCCAATTCTCGATCCGCCAGTGCTGGCTCATCCTGCTCGTCATCCTCGGCGTGAGCGGACTCGGCATTTACAACTACCAGAGCCTCCCGATCGACGCCGTGCCGGACATCACGAACGTCCAGGTGCAGATCAACACCGAAGCCCCCGGCTACTCGCCGCTCGAAGCGGAGCAGCGCGTCACCTTCATCGTCGAGACGGCGATGGGCGGCCTGCCGAAGCTCGACTACACGCGCTCGCTTTCGCGCTACGGGCTCTCGCAGATCACCGTCATTTTCAAGGATGGCACGGACATTTATTTTGCGCGGCAGCTCATCGCCGAGCGGCTCCAGCAGGTGAAAAACCAGCTCCCGCCCGGCCTTGAGCCGCAGATGGGGCCGATCAGTTCCGGCCTCGGCGAAATCTACACCTACATCGTCGAAGCGAAGCCCGGCGCGCTACGCAAGGACGGCAAGCCTTACACCTCGACCGACCTGCGCGAGTTGCAGGATTGGGTCATCAAGCCGCAGCTCCGCAACCTGCCCGGCGTCATCGAGGTGAACACGCTCGGCGGATTCGAGAAGCAATTCCACGTCACCCCGCATCCCGCAAAGCTCGTGGCCTACGGCCTCACCATGCGCGACCTCATGCAGGCGCTGGAGATGAACAATCAAAACGTCGGCGCCGGCTACATCGAGCGGAACGGCGAGCAGTGGCTCATCCGCACGCCGGGCCAGGTGAAGTCGATGGAAGAAATCGGCAGCATCGTGCTGACCACGCGCGACGGCGCACCCATCTACATCAAGGACGTGGCCGACGTGGCGCTCGGCAAAGAATTGCGCACCGGCGCGGCCACGCACAACAGCGGCGAAGTCGTTATGGGCACCGCGATGATGCTGCTCGGCGAAAACTCGCGCACCGTCTCGCGCGCCGTCGCCACGCGGCTGGAGGAGGTCAATCGCAGCCTGCCCGCGGGGGTCGAAGCCTTCGCGGTCTATGACCGCACGCTGCTCGTCGATGCCACCATCGAGACGGTGAAGAAGAATCTCTTCGAGGGCGCGGCGCTCGTCATCGTCATCCTTTTCCTCCTGCTCGGAAACATCCGCGCCGCGCTCATCACCGCCGCCATCATCCCGCTCTCCATGCTCATGACGATCACCGGCATGGTGCAGTTGAAGATCAGCGCGAACCTCATGAGTCTCGGCGCACTCGACTTCGGCATCCTCATCGATGGCGCGGTCATCATCGTGGAAAACTGCATCCGCCGCCTCGCGGAAGAGCAGCACCGGAAGGGGAAGGTTTACCACGAAGGACACGAAGATCACGAAGGTGGGGAGAGGGATGCGGAGGCGGGCATTGGCAGCCCGAAGTCCGAGAGCATTGGAGTTACCGGTGCGCCGAAACCCTCCTTCCCCCTTCGTGCTCTTCGTGTCCTTCGTGGTAAAAAAACTTTCCGTGGTAAAACGGGAACGCTGAGTGTGGGCGAGCGTTTCGAGGTCGTCTTCGACGCCACCCGTGAAGTCATCAAGCCGAGCATTTTCGGCGTCTGCATCATCATGGTCGTCTATCTGCCGATCCTGTCGCTGCATGGCATCGAGGGGAAAATGTTTCACCCGATGGCCTACACCGTGATGCTCGCGCTGGCTGCGGCGATGGTGCTTTCGCTGACCTTCATCCCCGCCGCGGTCGCCCTCTTTCTCGGCGGCAGGATCTCGGAGAAAGAGAACATCTTCATGCGCGGCGCGCGCTTCATCTACGAGCCCGCGCTCCGTGCCGCGCTGACCGCGCGCGGCATCGTCGTCACCAGCGCCGCGGTGCTCGTCGTGCTCTGCCTGCTGCTCGCGTCGCGCATGGGCAGCGAATTCATCCCGAGCCTCGATGAAGGCGACATCGCCATGCACGCGCTTCGCATTCCCGGCACCAGTCTCACGCAGGCCGTGCAGATGCAGGACATCCTGGAGAAGCGCGTGAAGGAGCTCCCCGAAGTGAAGGAAGTGTTCGCGAAAATGGGCACCGCCGAGATCGCCACGGATCCGATGCCGCCGAGCGTCGCGGACTGTTTCGTGATGCTCAAGCCGCGCCAGGAATGGCCCGACCCGCACAAGTCGAAAGCGCAGTTCGTCGCCGAACTGGAAGCCGCGGTGAAGCTGGTGCCCGGCAACAATTACGAGTTCACGCAGCCCATCGAGATGCGCTTCAACGAACTCATCTCCGGCGTCCGCGCCGACGTCGCCGTGAAGGTTTTCGGCGATGACCTCGAAGTGATGGCCGAGACCTCCGAGCAGATCGAAAAAGTGCTCGGCACCGTGCCCGGCGCGGCGGATGTGAAGACCGAGCAAAGCACCGGCCTGCCTGTGCTCAGCGTGGACATCGACCGCGCGAAACTCGCCCGCTACGGCCTGAACATCGCCGAAGTGCAGGAAGCCGTGGAGATCGCGATGGGCGGCAAGGACGCCGGGATGCTCTTCCAGGGCGACCGCCGCTTTCCCATCGTCGTCCGCCTGCCCGAAGCGCTGCGTTCCAATTTCGACGCGATGCGCCGCATCCCCATCCCGCTGCCCAACAGAGATTTTACCACGAAGGACACGAAGGGGGGACAAGGGGGAGAAAGTGCGTCCAGCCAATCGTCAGCTTCCTCCTCCTTCGTGGTGAATTCCACCGCCTTCATCCCGCTCGGCGAACTCGCCGAATTCAAAGTCGAGCCGGGGCTGAATCAGGTGAATCGCGAGAACGGCAAACGCCGCATCGTCACCACCGCCAACGTGCGCGGACGCGACCTCGCCGGCTTCGTTGCCGACGCGCAGCAGCGCATCAAGAACGAGGTGAAAATCCCCGCCGGCTATTGGCTGGAGTGGGGCGGTCAATTTGAAAACCTGCTGTCCGCGAGCGCGCGTTTGCAGATCGTCGTGCCCGTCGCGCTGCTGCTCATCCTGCTGCTACTCTTCACCGCCTTCGGTTCGCTGCGCGACGCGCTCCTCGTCTTCTCCGGCGTGCCGATGGCGCTCACCGGCGGCATCCTCGCGCTCTGGCTGCGCGACATCCCGCTCTCGATCTCCGCAGGCGTCGGCTTCATCGCGCTGAGCGGCGTCGCCGTGCTCAACGGCGTCGTCATGTTCACCTTCATCCACAAGCTGATCGAAGACGGCGCAACCGTGGACGACGCCGTCTTCCGCGGCTCGATCACGCGCCTGCGCCCCGTGCTCATGACCGCGCTCGTCGCCTCGCTCGGCTTTGTCCCGATGGCCATCGCCACCGGCCCCGGCGCGGAGGTCCAGCGCCCGCTCGCGACCGTCGTCATCGGCGGCATCATCAGCTCGACATTGCTCACGCTGCTCGTCCTCCCGGTGCTCTACCGCATGTTCCACCGCCGCCGCAGCAACGCAGAAGATTCAACCACGAAGAGCACGAAGTTGGGAGGGTCTGATCCGCTGCCCGAACCTTCGTGAACTTCGTGTCCTTCGTGGTGAAAACCCCCGCCATCGCCGTCGCCCAACCCCCTCACAAACTACAAACCAACAAAACCAAACCATGAAAACCACCAGCCAACTCCTCACCCTCGCCCTCACCCTCGCCCTCGGAGCCGCCGCGCCCAGCGCGTTCGCCGCCGAGAAAGCGAAAGCCGAACACGGCCACGAACACCACGGCCTGCCCGACTCGAAAATCGCCGTCCCGGCTGACACCGCCGGCATCTGGAGAGCCATCGCCGAGCAACAAAAGACGCTCACCGAGCAACTCGCCGCGTCGGCCTTCGAGAAAACCGACGATACCGTGGGCGCGCTCGCCAAGCTCATCCAGGCCCTGCCCGCCAAAGCTGCCGCTGACAAAGCCAAGATGGCCAAGGCTCAAACCAAAGCCGCGGTCAATGTCCTCGAAGACATCCACCACCTCGCCGACGACAAGGCCAAAGCCAAAGCCGAAGCCAAACTCACGCTCCTCGACTCCGCCCTCAAGACCCTCCAGGCCAGCGTCCCCGCCTGACGCTTCGATGAACGGCCGTCCTTTTCCCACGGCCCGAAGCGGGGAAGTGATCAAGATGAAGTTCACCGCAATCCTTGCCGCCGCTGCGTTCTGAATTTTCGCTGGGTGCGTCTCGCCGACCGCGCAGCGGGCTCAGCGGGCGAATGGTCGTCACCGTCATCGGCGGGCTGGCCCACCGCATCCGCATGTGCCGGACATCCATCTCCAACACCGGCACTGATTCCCAAGAATGCGCACGGATGCGCTAAAACGCGAGGTTTGTCCGCACCCCGAGAATGAGGGCATTGCCGCGATCCGCGGTGCCACCGGGCTGGATGACGTATTGCGCGTGCGGCTGGATCGAAATCCACGGCGCCGCCTGGTAGCGCCAGACCAGTTCGATGGTGGCCTCAAAATCCGGCACGCTATGGGTAGTGTGGTCGCGCTGATTCGCGGCACGCACCGCGGAGGCGACGTGATCGCTGATTTTGATAAACGCCACACCCAGGCCAAGCGCGTCCTGATCGCGACCAGGCAACGCGCCGCGCCAATGCAGCCCGCCTTCAATCGAGAACTCCAGAAAGTTGCGATCCGGCGGCATCCAGACCGCGTGCGCGAAGGCTCCGATGCCTTGCGTCTCGCAGCCCGGTTCACGCCAGAGTTCCTGCTCAAGGTTCGCGTAGAGCGCGTAGTTTGCGCCGCAATTGCGGGCTTCGGCTCGGGCAAGGGACGAGCCGATGTCCGCCAGTGTGACGTCGTGGATGTCAGCGAAAGCGTCCGTGTGATAAAGGAACCCGGCCTCGTAGCTGCCCGCGAGTCCGCGCGCGGGAGCGATGGGCGCGGCGGGCGTACCGGGCAGCCAGGCATCGGCACTGGTGCGCGTCGCGGACGCTTCCTCCTCCGGCACTTGATTGAAACGGTAGCTGACTTCGCCGACGAGGAGCGCGCCTTCGTCCGGGCGCAGCGCCCAGTGCGTGCCGTGGCGGTTGAACTCCGTGGAAACGGCGGCGTTGGGCGAAGGGTCCGGAGTCAGCCCCGGCGCGACGTTTCCATCGAAGACCGCGACCTGAATCGCGAATCCTTTAACCGGCTCGACGCGCACGCGGAGGCCCGGCACCGCATTGGGAAAAACGGGCAGTGGCAGGTTCGCGCTGAAGGCTTCGGGCGCACCGAAACCGCTTTGCACGAACACGCCGCCGTAGGCGTCGAGCACCGCGAATTCCGAATCGAAAGTGATCTGCCCGACGCGCAGCGAAAAGCGGCCCTTGAAAAAACTCTGCTCCACCCACAGCTCGTAAAGCCGATACGTGTCGTAAGCCTCGATGTTGCTGAACGTGCCGATGTCCCCGACGTAGTTCGCCGAGCCATTTTCGCCGTGCGGGTAAAAGCCGTTGACGTGGAATTTGCCGCCTTTCCACCCGGCGAGTTTTTCCAAATCAATGTCCGTCCCGAGATCGAAAAAGCCGTTGTAAAACACGCCGCGCCTGATCCCGCCGGAGACGACGCCGATGGGGTCGGCGGCGTAGGTGAAGTTGAAGATGACTCCGTGCTCCGCGAGCAGCGTGCGCATGCCATTCCAGTCGCCAGTGGCGTATTCACGTTCCCACAGCGGCGGCGTTTTCGGCCCAGCATCGGCAGCGCGCAGCCCGCCGCGGAAGTGCGGGAGCAGCACGAGAAAGAACGCCAAAAGCGAGGTAGCTCGTCGCATGTGCGCCGAGCGGTAAACACTTCCCGCCCGCCTGTGGCAAGCCCGGCCGCGGAACCGGACGTGCGTTCGCAAACTCGCCGCTGTCCCTACCAGCCCGCGCCTTTCGTCTGCGTCTTCACGCGCACGAGAAACATATTCGACGTGATGTAGAGCGAGCTGCCGTCGTCGCCCCACGCGCAGTTCCCCGTCGGCTGGCCGGTTTGGATGGTGCCGAGATGTTTCCCCGCGGGCGAAATGACGAGCACCCCGTTCGGCCCCGTTGTCCACAGGTTACCCGCGCGATCCACCTTCAAGCCGTCCGGCAGCCCCGGCCCCGTGCTCAGGAGCGGCGTGGTGTCGAAGAGCACACGATGCTTCCCCAGTGTCCCGTCGGCCTGCAGTTCGTAGGCGTGGAGGTATGGTGCCTTCGGGTCGCTGACATTCACATAGAGCGTCTGCTGGTCCGGCGAGAGCGCAATGCCATTGGGGAAAGTCAGCTCATCCGTGAGCAGCGTCACCTTTCCACCGGATATGCGATACACTCCGCTGAACGTCAGCTCCTTGATCGGCGACTTATTCCCGCCCTCCAGCCCGTACGGCGGATCGGTGAAAAAAATGTCCCCGTTCTTCGCCAGCGCCAGATCGTTCGGGCTGTTGAATTTTTTTCCCTGATAGCGGTCCGCCAGCGCCGTCTGCGTGCCGTCCTTCTCGATCCGCGCCACCCGCCGCATGCCGTGCTGGCAGACCAGCAGCCGGTTCTCCGCATCGCGCGCCAGCCCGTTCGAGCCCGGCTCGCGGAAATCCTTCGTCGATTCCATCCCCCCGCTTGGCTTCAGAAACACCCGCGCCGCGCTCGCGCCCGGCGTCCATTCATAGATCGTGTTTTCCGGTACGTCGGAAAAAAGCACCGTCCCATCCTTCCACACCGGCCCCTCCGACCAGTGGAAACCCTGCGCCACCTTCTCCACCTCCGCATCCGGCGCGATCAGCGCATCCAGCGCCGGATCGAGCCGCAGGATTTTGCCGGTGAGCACCGGCTCGGCGGCATGCGCAGCGAGGGTGAAAAGCGGGGCGAGGATAAGCGGGATGAGACGTTTCATGCGCCGCAGTCTGCCCGCCCCACGGCGCGCCCCGCAATCCCGATCTCACGCCCCGGCACCCCCGGAAAAAAGGAGGTGCATTTTTCCGGAAGGGGCGGAAAATCCGTTCGTGGTGACATGGTCGGGCAAAATTCAATGCTTCCCGTTTATGAAAAAAATCCTCCGCTCCACCGCGATGATGGCCGCCTCCGTCGCCTCCCTCCTCCCGCTGCCGTCGGCCGTGTCCGCGCCCCCGAAGCAAAAGAAGCAGCGCACCGTCAACCACCCGCCCCGCGGCCGTAGCGACACCGCCAGCGGCGACAGCGGCCACGACGACCCGCCCAAAGCCGCCCTCGCCACGCCGGCCGCCACCGCGGTCGCTTTCTCCCCCGCCCTCGTTGCCGTGCCCGCACCCGCGCCCGCCGTGGCTCCGGACCGCTACCCGTGGAAGCGCGACATCGTCACCACCACTTTTTGGATCGGTGAAAAGCCCGTCAAGAACAACCCCGTGCCCAACCACGCCAGCTCGTGGGACGCCGACTGGGCGAAACATTACGGCGGCACCGATTCGCCGGAAAAAAGCGAGCGCGTGGACTTTCGGCCCGCGTCCTTCGTGCCGGGCCAGAATCCGTTTTATGTCGCCCTGCCCTACAACGACATCCAGTCCGACGGCCACAAACCCGAGGCCGCCCGGATCATCCCGTGGTTCAAGAGCGACTGCAAAGGCCCCGGCAAAACCGTCTGCAAAGGCCGCTGGCTCGCCATCCGTTTCAAGAACCGCGTGACCTACGCGCAGTGGGAGGACTGCGGCCCCTTCCGCACCGACCACTCGAACTATGTCTTCGGCAACGAACGCCCCAAGCCCAACCTCAACAAAGGCGCGGGCCTCGACGTCTCGCCCGCCGTACGCGACTTCCTCGGCATGAATGACACCGACGTCACCGACTGGAAGTTTGTGGACTTCGACGAAGTGCCGCCCGGCCCCTGGTCCACGCACGGCGACAACAACACCTTCGTCATCAATCAGCGCCTCGCCGACGCCCGCCTCGCCGACGCCCGCCTCGCCTCGGCCAAAGCCGCGCCGCGTTAGCCGCCGGCGGTTCTTTTTCGCGACCGGCACTCGACACCGCCCCGCGCTTCCGCGCAGGTTTTCGCGATGTCCGTCCCGCTCCTCGACCTCCGCCGCCAGTACGCGCCGCTCAAAAAACAGTTCCTCGCCGCCTTCGAGGAAGTCGCCGACTCGCAGGCGCTCATCCTCGGGCCGCGCACCGAGGCTTTTGAAAACACCGTGGCGCAATACTGCGGCGTGCCGCACGCCATCGGCTGCGCCAGCGGCACCGACGCGCAGCTCATGCTGCTCATGGCGCTCGGCATCGGGCCGGGCGATGTCGTGGTCAGTACGCCGTACACTTTTTTCGCCACCGCCGGATGCGTGGCGCGGCTCGGGGCGACGCCGGTCTTCGTGGATATTGATCCTGCCACTTTCAATATCGACGTGGAAAAACTCGCCGGTGTGCTCAACCGCACGGTCAATGTGAAGGCGATCATCCCCGTGCATCTCTTCGGCCAGTGCGCGGACATGGCGGCGATCCTCGAGCTCGGCAAAACCCACGGCATCCCCGTGCTCGAAGACGCCGCGCAGGCGCTCGGCGCCCGGCATCCCCTCGGCCATGCGGGCACGCTCGGCGAGGCAGGTTGGTTTTCCTTTTACCCGACGAAAAACCTCGGCGCATTCGGCGACGCCGGCATGGTCGTCTGCCACGACGATGCGCTCGCCTCGAAGCTGCGCGCGCTGCGCAATCACGGCATGGAGCCGCGCTACTACCACCCGCTTATCGGTGGCAATTTCCGCATCGACGCCATCCAGTCCGCGGTGCTGCACATCAAGCTCCCGCACCTCGACACTTGGAGCGCGGGCCGCCGCGACCGCGCCGCCTTTTACCGCCGCGAAATCGAGCGCGCCGGCCTGCTCGCGCACCTCACGCTGCCCGTCGAAAGCTGGCCCGGCGGCGAGCTGCGCCACATTTACAACCAGTTCATCGTCCGCACTCCGCGGCGCGACGCCCTCCGCGCGCACCTCACCGCCCGCGGCATCGGCAGCGAAATCTACTACCCGCTGCCGCTGCACCAGCAGGAGTGCTTTGCGTATCTCGGCTACAAGGCCGGCGACTTCCCCGAGTCCGAACGCGCCGCCGCCGAGACCCTCGCCCTGCCCATCTTCCCTGAACTCACTGAAGCCGAGCAAAGCGAAGTCGTGGAAGGACTGCGCAGCTTCTTCGCCTGAGCGCGCGTCAGTATTTTGGTACGCTCGGGTCAATGTGGTCGGCCCACGCATGGATGCCGCCCTCCACATTCACCAGCTTGCTAAAGCCCGCTTCGCGCAAAAGCATCAGCGCCCGCGCCGAGCGTGCGCCGCTCTTGCATTGCAGGACGATCTCGTCGGCGGAATCCAGCTCGCTCATGCGCGCGGCAAGCTGGCCGAGCGGGATGAGCTGCGCGCCGGGGATGCGGCAGATGTCCCACTCATACGGCTCGCGCACGTCGATCAGCTTGAAAGCGTCGCCGCGATCCAGCTTCGCTTTCAACTCCTGCACCGTGATGTGCGGGACGTGCGCCTCCTCCTCTTCCGCGGCCTTCGCCTGCGGGATGCCGCAAAACTGGTCGTAATCAATCAGTTCGGTGATGGTCGGGTTTTCCGAGCACACCGGGCACTTCGGATCCTTGCGCAGCTTGAACTCGCGGAACTTCATCTTCAGCGCGTCGAAGGCGATCATCCGCCCGATCAGCGGCTCGCCGATGCCGATGATGAGCTTCACCGCCTCGATCGCCTGCATCACGCCGATGATCCCCGGCAGCACGCCGAGCACCCCGCCTTCCGCGCAACTCGGCACCATGCCCGGCGGTGGCGGCTCGGGAAACATGCAGCGGTAGCACGGCCCGCCGAGACACGGGGCGAAGACCGTGCACTGCCCATCGAAGCGAAAGATCGAGCCGTAGATGTTCGGCTTTTTGAGGAAAACGCTCACGTCATTCGAGCAGTAGCGCGTGGGGAAATTGTCCGTGCCGTCGATGATGATGTCGTACGGCTCCGCGATGCGCCGCGCGTTTTCCGCGGAGAAAAACTCGTCGAAAAGATCGACCTGCACATTCGGATTAATCTCGCGGATGCGGTCCTTCGCCGAATTCAGTTTCTTTCGGCCCACGTCTTTCGTGCCGTGCAGAATCTGCCGCTGGAGATTGGAAAAATCGACGGTGTCGCCATCGACCAGGCCCATGCGCCCAATGCCCGCCGCCGCAAGGTACAGCGCGATCGGCGAGCCGAGCCCGCCCGTGCCGATGCACAGCACGCTCGCCGCCTTCAGCCGCTTCTGCCCCTCCAGCGTGACCTCCGGCATGATGAGATGCCGCGAGTAGCGCGCGATCTCGTCGTTGCTGAATTCGATGCGCTCGAGGCGCGCGGGGTCGATGATGCTCTTGTAGGCCATAGGAAAAAGGGAGCGCACCTTACGCACGCCACGGCGTCTTGCCAAGCGAGGCGCGTGACATAAGCCGAGTGCCTGACGGCCGCGCAAACTTCCCCCTTTCTAAACGCGCCGTCTTCCTTCCTAAATCCCACCCATGCTCAACATCATCTGGCTCGTCATGCTCGTCGTCGCCGTCGTCGTGGCTGGCTTCACGGGGAAGCTGCCGGAGGTGACGAGCGGGGCCTTCGAGGGCGCGGAAAAGGCGGTGATGAAAGTGGCGCTGCCGCTGCTCGGGGTGTGGGCGATCTGGCTGGGGATCATGCGCCTCGCTGAGCGTTCGGGACTCGTGCAGGTGCTCGCGGGCGCGCTGCGTCCGCTCATGCGCTGGCTTTTTCCCGAGGTGCCGCCGGATCACCCCGCCGTGGGCGCGATGGTCATGAACATGGCCGCCAACATGCTCGGCCTCGGCAACGCGGCCACCCCGCTCGGCCTCCGCGCCATGCGCCTGCTCGAAGCGCTCAACCCGCGCCCAGGCACGGCCACGAACGCGATGTGTACTTTCCTCGCGCTGAACACCGCGTCCATCCAGCTTCTGCCGCTCACCGCCATCGGCATCCTCGCCACGCAGGGCGCAAAAGGGCCGACAGCCATCGTCATCACGGCCTTTCTTGCGACGGCGTGCGCGGCTTCGGCGGGCGTTCTGTCCGCGAAATTGCTGGAGCGGCTGCCGATGTTTCGCATCGCGCCGGGAGGGGAGCGCGCCGCCGATGCCGAGCCCAGCGCGGTGCCCGCCGCCGATGCGCTCGATTTGGAAAAGGTGGAACTCGCGCCGCTGACGGCCGGCAAGCGCTCGGCCATCGCGTTCTACTTCGCGCTCTTCACAGTGATGTTTTTCGTCCTGCTTTTTCCCGAGTGGTTCGCCCGCTTCGGCGCACCGCTGCCGCCCGCGGAGTTCGTGGGAAAAGGCCTCGGCATCCGCGCGCTGATGTCCGTCTCGCTGCTCGCGATTCCTTTCCTGCTCTCATTCTTCCCGCTCTACGCCACGCTGCGCGGGGTGCGGGTGTACGAGCAGTTTTGCGAGGGCGCGAAGGAGGCGTGGGGCACGGCGCAGCGCACCATCCCGTATCTCGTGGCCATGCTCGTCGCCATCGGCATGCTGCAAAAGGCGGGCGTCATCGGGCTGGTCACGCAGGCGCTTTCGCCCGCGCTCAGCGCCGTCGGTTTTCCCGCCGATCTGCTGCCGATGGTGCTGATGCGCCCGCTCAGTGGCAGCGCCACGAACGGCCTCTTCATCGAACTCGTCGCACGCCTGCATGAGCCGGACGGCTTCGTCAGCCGCCTCGCCGGCACCATCTACGGCAGCACCGAGACGACCTTCTACGTGCTCGCAGTTTATTTCGGCAGCGTCTCCATCCGCCGCTCGCGCCACGCCGTCGCCGTCGGCCTCATCGCCGACACCGTTGCGGTCATCGCGTCCGTCGCCTTGTGCCGCGTGATGTTCGGTTAAAGCGCGTCCACTTTCCCCCATGAAAATCGTCCTCCTGCTCTGCTCGCTCCTGCTCCCGCTCCGCGCCTTCGCGGAGGGTGCCGCGCCTGAACTGCCCGCGCGCGATGCGCTCGTCGCACGCATCGGCACGGCCATTGGCACGCTGAACCAGCTCTACTGGTCCCCCACCCTCGGCATCTGGCTCGACCGCGCGGGCGACGACCTGCGCGCGCATTACGAGGGCCGGCGCAATCCGCCGTGGTGGTCTTCCGCGAACGCCGTCGAGACGCTCATCGACTGCATGAAAGTGACCGGGCGCACGGACTTCGACGCCACGCTCGACACGCTCTACGAGCTGAACAAAGACCCGCGCCGCAAAGCCCCGCGCCTCATCGCCGAACTCAAGCGCCGCCAGCAGTGGAGCGACGCCGACGAGCAGGAAAGCAAACGCCGCCAGCAAAAGGCCGAGGCCGACGCGAAGGCCCATCCCGTCAAGCCCGGCGAGCCGCCCGCCGCTGTGAGCTACACCGATTTTCGCAACGAGTACCTCGACGACTCCGCGTGGTGGGGCATCGCGTGGCTGAAGATGTACGACCGCACCCGCGCGCCGAAATACCTCGCCACCGCCCGCGCCATCCACGCGCACATGGCGGCGGCGTGGCGGCCCGACAAAGACGGCGGCATCATGTGGTGCCTCGACGAGGACAAGCTCAAAGCCAACGCCATCACCAACAGCCTTTTCACCATCCTGTCGGCGCGCCTTTACCAGCGCACGCGCGAGCCCGCCTACCTCCAGTGGGCGCAGCGTGACCTCGACTGGCTCCACGCGAAGGCGCTCTACGACGGCACCGGCATCGTGGATGTCCCCGGCCACAAAGGCGACTACTGGACCTACAACCAAGGCACTTACATCGGCGCGCTCACCGCGCTCTTTCAGGCCACCGGCGACGCGAAGTATCTCGACGAAGCCGTGACCGTCACCGGCACCGTACTGACCCGCGCGGGGCTCGTCACCGCCGACGGCGTGCTGGTGGAAAAACTCGGCGTCAAAGGCTGGGATCCCGGCCTGTTCAAAGGCGTGTGCGTCCGCTACCTCGCGCAGTTCCGCGACGTGCTCACCGCGCACAAACTTCACCCCGAGACTGCGCAGCAAATCGACCGCTGCCTGCGCGCCAGCGCCGCCTCGCTGCTCCGCCTCGGCCCCGGCCCGGACGGCCAGTATCCCATCGAGTGGCACGACGGCGCGAAAGACACCACGACCCGCAATTTTAATACGCAGACCGCCGCCATCGCGCTGCTCGTCGCGCTGCTGGCGGACGCTCGGCCGTAGCTAGCATGACCTGCGGCGCAGTGGCGCCGCTCCTTGCTCGCGCAACGCAGCTTTACGTTGCCAAATGCTCGGCGATGCACCGGGTGACGGCGTCGAGGCTAACGGGCTTGGCGAGGAAGGGGAACCCGCCGATGTCGTGCGCGGTCTCGGTGCGGGAGACGATGGCGGTGAGGAAGATGATGGGCACCTTCGCCAGCATCGGGTCGGAGCGGATCTGCTGGGCAACATCGCCGCCGTCGATTTTCGGCATGACGATGTCGAGAAAGATGATGTCCGGCTTGAACTCGCGGGCCTTGAGCCAGGCTTTGGTGCCGTCGTTTTCCTCGAGCACTTCGAAGTTGCCCGTCTTTTCGAGGGTGAGCTTGAGGAGCCGGGTGAAGCCCGATTCGTCGTCAACGATGAAGATGCGTTTTTTGTCCATGGTGTGTTTGGTTTGGTGGTGGCGGTTTATACTTGGAACATGATGGTCACGCGCGCGCCGCCCTCGTGGAGGTTGCGGAGGTCGATGGTCGCGCCGTGGAGGTCGATGATGGTTTTGACCACGGAGAGACCGAGGCCGGTGCCTTTGCCGGTGGGTTTGGTGGTGTAAAAGGGCTCGAAGATTTTCCCGAGCTTGTCCTCGGGAATGCCCGGGCCGGTGTCGTCGATCTCGGCAACGACGATGGTGCCGCCGACGCGAAAGGACTCGGAGCGGGTGTCGGCAACATTGGGGCCGACGCCGGTGAGCTGCTTGGCAAAGGTGCGGACGGTGAGGGTGCCGCCGCCGTCCATGGCATGCACGGCGTTGGTGAGGAGATTGACAAAGACCTGGCTGATCTTATCGGTGTCGAGGGCGAGCATGGGCAGGTCGCCCTGAAGATCGCGGCGGATCTGGCAGCCGCCTTTCATCTCGCCGCGGACGAGGCGCAGGGCTTGGTTGATGACCACGTTCAGGCTGGCGCGGTGGAGTTCGAGCTGCTTAGGCGCGGAGAAGTCGAGCAGGCCGCGGATGACGCCGTCGGCGCGGTTCACAGCGTCGGACATTTCCTTGAGGATGAGCGGGAGGTTTCCGTCGCCGGCCGGCTGGGTGCCGAGAAATTCGAGGCCCATCTTGAGGATGGCGAGCGGGTTTTTGACCTCGTGGGCGACGCCCGCGGCGAGGCGGCCGATGGATTTCATCTTCTCCGCGTCGATGAGCTGGAGCTGCACGGCGCGCAGCTCGTGGTGCGCGTCCTGAAGATCTTTCACGGCGGCGATCAGATCCTCGCGCCGGGCCTTGAGGTCGGCGTTGGCCTGCTTGAGGTGGGCTTCGGCGAGCTTCTGCTCCGAGATGTCGCGGCTGATGCAGACGAGGCCCACGGCCTGGCCGGCGTCGTTGAGCCAGGGGATTTTCGAGGTCAGCAGCCAGTGCTCGCGGCCGCGCGCGTCGGTGACCTGTTCCTCGTGGTTGAGCAGCGGCCGGGCGGAGCGGATGACGGCCATGTCGTCTTCGTGAAAGAGGCGGGCGGCCTCGTCGGGGAAAAAGTCGAAGACCGTGCGTCCGCGCACTTCGGAGGATTCGCTGGCGCCGACGGAGCGCAGATGGGCCGCATTGTCCAGCAGGTAGCGGCCCTCGGCGTCTTTGAGAAAGATGAGGTCGGGCACGTTGTCGATGAGCGCGCGGAGCAGGTTGCGCTCGGTGCCGAGCTGGTCTTCCATCTCCTTCATGGCCGAGATTTCGCGAGAGATGCCGCAGGTGCCGGTGATGCGGCCCTGGCGGTCGCGCAGCGGCAGCTTGGTGGTGAGCGACCAGGAGCGGGTGCCGTCGATGAGGGTTTCAAACTCGACTTTGCCGAGGATGGGCTCGCCGGTCTGCATGACGTGCCGCTCATCCTCAAGCGCGGACTGGGCGTGCTCGGGGCCGTAGAAGTCGGCGTCGGTTTTGCCGTAGGCGTCGTCGGGCCGCTTGAGCCCGAGCAAGACGGTGAGGGCGCGGTTGATGCGGATAAAGCGGCTGCACTGGTCCTTGAAATAAATGCGGTCGGGGATGTTTTCGAGCAGCGTGCTGAGCAGGTCGCGCTCGTGGGCGAGCTGCGCTTCGGCATGGGCGCGCTCGATGGCGTAGCGCAGGGCGCGGTGCAGGACCTGGGTGTTGATGCGGCCTTTGACGAGGTACTCCTGGGCGCCGAGCTGCACGGTTTGCAGGGCGAGGTCCTCGTCGTCGACGCCGCTGAGGACGATGATGGGCACGTCCGGCGCGGCGCGGTGCGCGGCGGTGAAAGTGTCCACGCCGCGGCTGTCCGGGAGCGAGAGATCGAGCAGCACCATGTCGGCTTCGCCGGCAGTCAGCCGGCCGATGCCGGCGGCGAGGCTGCCGGCTTCGGCGGTGATACGAAAGCGGCCGTGCGGCTCCTCGTTGACCATCTCGCGGAGTAAAAATACGTCGCCCGGATTGTCCTCAATGAGGAGGACGCGAAATTTTTCCGGCGAGTGCGATGACATTCTTCCCGTGGGTTGACTTTTACGTGCGCAATCTGCGCCCCGCGTCACGCGATGGCGAGCCCTACTTCGCCGTTATTTTGGCGATGGCGGTGCGGAGCGTGGTGAGCGTGAAAGGTTTGCTAACCACGAGATCCACGCCCGTCGGGCGCTCGCCCGCGCCAGACATGATGTCGCCAAAGCCCGTCAGCAGCAGCACGGGCTGGCTGGGGCGGAGTTTTTTGATTTCGGCGGCAAGGGCGTCCCCGTTCATCTCGGGCATGGCGCGGTCGGTCATCACGAGGTCGAACTCTCCGACGCGGAATTTTTCCAGCCCGATGCGCCCGTTTTCAGCGGTGGTGACGTGGTGCCGGTCCTCGGCGAGATAGACGCCGAGCACTTCACGCACGAGCGGCTCGTCCTCGACCACGAGGATGCGCAGCCCGGGCGCCGCCGCCGGCGCGGGTTTCGCGGGCTCGATGACGGGCGCACTTTTCTCCAGCGGCAGGGAAACGGCCACGCTGGTGCCGCGGCCCTGCTGGCTCTGGATGTCGATCTCGCCTTGGTGCCGCCGGGCGATGCCATAGACGGAACCGAGGCCGAGCCCGGTGCCCTGGTCCTCCTTGGTCGAGAAAAACGGCTCGAGGCAGCGCGCCTTGATTTCCTCGGACATGCCGATGCCGTCGTCCGCCACGGTCAGCACCAACCAGCGGCCTTGGACCGCGGTGCGGATAGTGATGGTGCCGCGCCTGGGGATGGCGTCGATGGCGTTGAAGATGAGATCGACGAGCACTTCGCGGAGTTCGGCTTCGTTGCCGGGGACGGTCGGCACGTCGCCCATCTCAGTGCGGATGTCGATATGGATGCCGGCGGCGAGCGCCTGGTCCTTCCAGCGCGGCTGAGTGACAGCGATGGCTTGGAGGACGACATCATTGATGACCACGGGCGTGAAAATTTCGGTTTCGTCGCGGTAACGGTAAAATTCGCGCAGGCGGCGGACGACCTTGGCGCTGTCCTTGGCGGCGCTGTGGATCATCTCGACGTAATTGCGGACCCGCTTCGGGTCGGTGAGCGTTTCGGGCTTGAGCAGCAGCAGCTCGCTGAAACCAAGGATGGGGGCAAGGGCGTTGTTGAAGTCGTGGGCGATCCCATTGGCCATGCGCCCGAGGGCGTGCATGCGTTCGCGCTGGATGATCTCCTGCTGGGTGGAGCGGAGCTGGCCGAGCGCGGCGCTGAGCTGGCGGTTGCTTTCGAGCGCGGCGCCCTCGGCCCGGCGGCGCTCGGCGATCTCGGCCTGGAGTTTCGCATTGGCTTGCACCAGCGCGGCGGTGCGTTCCTGGACGCGGCCTTCCAGTTCGTCATGCGCGCGCTGCAGTTCGGCTTGGGCGCGTTTGCGCTCAATGGCGTAGTGCATGGCGCGTAGCAGCAGGTGGTTGTCCACGCGGCCTTTCACCAGGTAGTCCTGCGCGCCGAGCTGCACGGTCTCGATGGCCAGGCTCACGTCATTGGTGCCGCTCAGCACCACCAGCGCAGTCTGCGGCGCCGCCTCGATGACGCGGAGGAAAGTCTCCAGCCCGTCGCTGTCCGGCAGCGAGAGATCCAGCAGGATGAGCTCGATGCTGCCCGTCTTCAGCCAGTCGAGCGCGGCGGCCAGCGAGCCGACCGTTTCGAGATGAAAGTGGCTGAACTCCGGCGTGGCCAGGAGCTGCCGGAGGAAGGCGACGTGCTCGGGATTGTCCTCAACGAGCAGGATGGGGAGGATCTCGCTAGACATGGGCGCGGGCGGCGGGGCGGCTCGGGCAGGAACGGACGGAGGACATGGCGCTGGTGGTATAGCGGTTCACGCGCGGTTTGTATTCCTCAAAAAAATCAGAACGGCAGCGGCGACGGAGTGAACGCCGGGTCATGCCAACTGTAGAAGTCGTCGCCGCCATGCTTCGATGGCTTGTCCTCAAAAATCAGGTTCGGTCCCGCGGAATGGATTTTCGCCACCTTGGCCCCCGGGTCGAAGGCGATGCGAAACGGCGTACCCCACGGATCAAGCATCTCGCCGTGCTCGTTCACGTTCTTGTTCTCGTCGATGACGATGAACTGCTTGGCCAGGTCGTTTTTGCCCCGCAGTGCGCTGAGAATCTCGCCCGCGCCACCCTCCGGAAATTTGCCGAACGCCTGGTGGTAATCGAGCAGCGCAGTTTCCAGCCCGAGGGCGAGCTGCCGGACCTCGCTGCCCGAGTTTGCCGTGGCTTCCGTGGGCGGATGGAGGATGCCCGGCAGCATGAGCACGGCGAAAATGAGAAAGAGGAAAACGAGGACGGCTTTTTTCATGGAAGTGGGTTTTAGGCGGCGGTCCCATCGAGGACTTCGCGGACTTTTTTCGCGAGGTCGGCGGGCGTGAAAGGTTTTTGCAGGAAGGCCGCGCGGGCGTCGAGCCCGTGACGCTGCAAAATCTTTTCATCCACATAGCCCGAGGTGAAAAGGATCTTCGTCTCCGGGCTGCGCCCGCGCATCCACTCGGCCAGGTCCTGCCCTCCGGAATCCGGCAGCACCACGTCGGAAAACAGCAGGTGGATGGCGCGCCGGCCATTGGTCTCGGCGGCGTCGCGCGCGCTCTTACAGTCCGCCGCCTCCAGCACGGTATAGCCGAGCCGCAGCAGCACATGCGTGGTCAGGCTGCGCACGGTGATCTCGTCCTCCACATAGAGCACGGTTTCCGTGCCGCCCGTGAGCTGGCCCACTTCCAGGCGAGCGGCCGATTTCTCGCCGCTCTCGTCCACCCGCGGCAGGTAGATGGCAAAGCTCGTCCCCTCCCCGACCACGCTCTCCACGGTGATGTAGCCGCCGCTTTGCTTCACGATGCCGTAGCACGTCGCCAGGCCCAGCCCGGTGCCATGCTCCTGCTCTTTCGTGGTGAAAAACGGCTCGAAAATATGGCGGCGCACTTCGGGCGTCATGCCGTGGCCGGTGTCGGTCACGGTGAGTTTCACATACTCGCCGGCGGGCATCTCATTCACGGCGCTATCGTCGCCCGGGAGGTAGCTCACATCCTCGGTCTGGATGGTGATCGAGCCGCCTTTGGGCATGGCGTCGCGGGCGTTGACGCACAGGTTGAGCAGCACCTGCTCGAGCTGCCCGGAGTCGGCTTTGAGCCGGCCGATCTCCGCCTTGAAATGCGTGTGAATGACGATGTTTTCGCCGATCACGCGCCCCAGCATTTTCTGCATGCTGCGCACGCTGTCATTGAGATTGAAGACCCGCAGGAAAAGCGGCTGGCGGCGGCTGAAGGCGAGGAGCTGGTGGGTCAGCGACGCGGCGAAGTCCGCGGCCTTGCGGATTTCCGTCAGATGTTTGTACATCCACTGCCGCTCGTCGGTCTGGCCGATGATGAGGTCGCTGTAGCCGAGGATGGCGGTGAGGATGTTATTGAAATCATGCGCGATGCCGCCAGCCAGCCGCCCGACCGCGTCCATCTTTTGCGCCTGGAGCAGCTCCTCTTCGAGCCGCTTGCGCTCGGTGATGTCGCGCGCGAT
The DNA here is from genome assembly GCA_031424395.1 of Chthoniobacter sp. Taxonomy (GTDB): domain Bacteria; phylum Verrucomicrobiota; class Verrucomicrobiia; order Chthoniobacterales; family Chthoniobacteraceae; genus Chthoniobacter. The sequence goes on along the minus strand of JANPHJ010000108.1, from coordinate 3,116 downwards.
CGAGGACAGGCCGGTGATGCGTCCGCCGTCGCCCCGGATCGGAGAATCGGTCAGCGAGACGCTGATCTTTTTCCCGTCCTTGCGCAGCCGCACGCTCTCGTAACTCGCGAGGCTTTGCCCGGCTTTCACCATGTTCAGGGTCTGCGGAAATTCATCGAGCCGCTCCGGCGGAATGAGCGTGGACAAAGGCCGCCCGGTGATTTCCTCCGCCGCGTAGCCGTAGATGCGCTCGGCGCCGAGGTTCCAGCGGGTGACCACGCCCTCGAGGGTGCAGGCGATCATGGCGTCGTTCGAATTGGCCACCACGGCGGCCAGCTCGGCATTGAGGCGCTCGGCGGCCTTGTGCTGGGTGATGTCGCGCAGGTAGGCGGTGAACATCGGCTTGTCATCAATCACGAAGCGGCTGATCGCCAGCTCCGCGGGAAACTCCGAGCCGTCGCCCCGCATGGCCGCGATCTCCATGCGCCGGCCCTGCGCCGGGCTGTCCGCCGAGGCGTTGTATAGCGCCAGGCCGCGCCGGTGGCTCTCGCGCAGCGGCGCCGGGATGATCAGCTCCGCCAGCTCGCGCCCCACCGCGTCCTCCTGCGTGCAGCCAAAGGCGCGCTCCGCTGCGGGATTGAACTCGGTGATCTTCCCGTCGAGGTCGAAAGTGATGATGCCGTCCAGCGCCGAGCGCAGGATCGCCGCCTTGCGCATTTCGCTGCGGCGCAGTGCCTCCTCGCTGCGCTTGCGCTCGATGAGATAGCTGAGCTGGCTGGCGATCGCGCCGAGGGTCTGCAAAAGCTCCTCGTCGGGCGGCGCGATCCTCGGGCTGAAAAACTCCAGCACCATGCAGACCTCGCTGCCCACCTCGATGGGCACGCCAAAGGCCGACGCCATTCCGCAGGCCCGCGCCAGCGGCGCGTTCAGATAGCCTTCTGCCGTAGCGAGGTCGGCGATCCATTTCGGCTCCGCGAGCTGCCAGACTTCACCTGCCAGCCGCTGGCCCCGCCGGCACGCCATCGCGGCGTTGGCCTTTTCAAACTCCCCGATCGCGATCTCCGGCTGGCTCCACACCTCCACGCACTGCAGCACCCCGGCCTCCGCGTCCACGTCCCACACCGCGCCCATGTCCCACTCCAGCGTCTCGCAAATCGTGCGCAGCAACGCGGGCCGCGCCTCCTCCACGCTCGCCGCGTCGGCGATGACCCGCGCCATCGCATACTGGAGCCGCCGCCGCTGCTCGCCCCACCATAGCACCGACACATCCTCGACCGTGCCTTCGAGATAAAGCAGCGCGCCTTTTTCATCGCGCACCGCGTGCACATTCTCCCGCACCCACAGCGTCCGCCCGTCGGTACGGGTGATCTCAAACTCAAAATTCGACACCGCGTCATGCTGCTGCAGCGCCGCCAGCAGCGCCTCGTGCTGCGTGGGATCCACGTAAAGCTGCGTGGCCACATCCGTCAGCGCGGCCATCATCTCCTCCGGCGTGGCATAGCCGTGCATCCGCGCCATCGCCTTGTTCGCCGTGAGAAAACGCCCGTCCGGCGTCGTCTGAAAAATGCCCTCCACGGCGTTGTCGAAAATGCTCCGGTACTTCGCCTCCGCCTCGCCCAACTGCCGCAGGATGCGCTCCCGCTCCGCGGCCGCCGCCTGCAGGCGCAGGGTGCGCCGCTGGGAGAACGCCAGCGCCACCACCAGAATCGCAATCAGCGCCGCCGCCAGACCGCACGCCACTTTCACGAAGTCCCCGGCCGGCCGGACATGCGCCCGCACGTCGCCCGCAATCCCATAAAGCCACCACAGCCCTACTCCCAAGATGACCAGAAACACCAGCGCAAGGCTCACCGCCAGCACATCGAACGGCCAACGCGCAGGCGGTTTTGGCTGGGGATCAGGGAGCGGGGACATGAAAAAAACGGGCGCGGCAAAAAGCCGGCGCACCCCATACTTCGGGCGGGAGGTTTCCTCCACTGGAAATTCGCGCCGCCCCGGCTTGCGGGCATTTCTCTTGGCGCAGCCGGCCGCCTTCCTAAAGTCCGCGCATGCCTGCCGACCCCGCCGCCCTCCGCGCCCTGGAAATCCCCGGCCTCGCCCGTTTTGAGGCCGGCGCCGGCGGGCTTACCCGCCTCGCCGTCACCACGCCGCTCGCCGCGGCCCATGTTTACTTGCACGGCGGGCACGTCACCCATTTTCAGCCGCGCGGCCAGCCGCCCGTCCTTTTCCTCAGCGCGCGCAGTTTTTTTGAAAACGGACGCGCCATCCGTGGCGGCGTGCCGGTCTGCTTTCCATGGTTCGCCGCGCGCGCCGGCCAGCCGGACGCACCCACGCACGGCTTTGCGCGGACGCTGCCCTGGCAGGTCGAATCCCTCTCCGTCGATGGCGATCAGACGGTGCTCGCCGTCCTCCGCCTCGCCTCGGCCGACACCACCCGCGCGCACTGGCCCCACGACTTTGTGCTGCGCCACCACATCTTCATCGGGCAGCACCTGACCATGATGCTCGAAGTCGAAAACACCTCCCGCGAACCCTTCACCTACGAGGCCGCGCTCCACACCTACCTCGCCGTGGCCGACATCCGCACCGCCGCCGTCACCGGCCTCGAAAACGCCGCCTACCGCGACAAAACCGACGGCCTGCAAACCAAGACCCAGCCTGCCGAGCCCCTCCGTTTCACCGCCGAGACCGACCGCATTTTTGAAAATACCCGCGCCGCCTGCGTGCTCGATGATCCCGCCAGCCCGCGCCGCATCCGCGTGGAAAAAAGCGGCTCCGCCACCACCGTCGTCTGGAACCCGTGGAGCGAACGCGCCGCCGCGTTGAAAGACTTTGGCGCTGACGAATGGCCCCGCATGGCCTGCATCGAGACCGCCAATGCCGGCGCGAACCCCATCACCCTCGCCCCCGGCACGAAGCACAGCATGCGCGCCATCCTCACTTCGGCGTAGCGATGCGCGCTGGCGCAGCCAGCCGCGCCGGGGAGCACACGCGTCCCGCGTGTTGGCGAAGGCGTCCCCGCCTTCGCGGATTTTCGCGGGGCGGGTCCGCGGGTGCGGAGCTCTTGCGCGAGTGCGGCGCGTCATCTGCGCAAGAGGCTCTGCCGCGGCAGAGCCCACCCCGCCAAAGTTCGTCGC
>JANPHJ010000107.1:0-14387 GCA_031424395.1 Chthoniobacter sp. | reverse complement strand
GCGCACCGGTGTGGCTCACCGAGGGCATCCCGGATTACATCCGCTGGTATCTCTACGAGCCGCAGTCGCACGGCTGCGAGATCAGCCCAAAACGCGCCGCCACCGCGCGCTACGACGCGAGCTACCGCGTCTCGGCAAACTTCCTCAACTTCGTCATCACGAAGTACGACAAAGACCTCATCCGCGAACTCAACACCGCCATGCGCGAAGGCCGCTACGACGCCGAGCTGTGGAAAAAGCGCACGAACCACACCGTCGAGGAACTTGCCGAAGAGTGGAAAAAAAGCCTCGCAGCGGGCAGCCCGCCGCCAGCGCAATAGCGGGGGAGAAAAGGGCGACGATTCAGGTTTCGGAAAAGTGACACGTCACCGGCCCGAAGTGCGCGTGACGCGGACTTCCGGGCGGTAGGTGATGCGCACGAGCAAGTCCCCTCGCCCGCCGCGCGGCTTGGGCAGCCCTTCGCCGGCGAGCCGCAGCACTTCGCCGCGCGCCACGCCCGCGGGGATGGACACGCGCAGCGGTGCGCCGGTCGCGCCGCTCAGCATTTCGCCGCCGCCTTGTGCGGCGCGACGCGCATTGATCCGCAGGTCGCAGCGCAAATCCGCGCCGCGCGCCTTGAAGCGAAAACCCGGCAGCGCGCGCAGCCGCAGGATGACAAACTCGCCGGCAAACGGTTCCGCCCGCGGCAGCCGAAAGCGCGCGCCAACCGCGGTCTCGGGCGGCACGGTGAGTTGATACGTCTCCGGCCCTTCCGGGTTCGCGGGATCATTTACGCGCACCTCCAGCGTCGTGCCGCGGATGAAGTCCTCGATCCGCAGCCGCACGTCCTGCGCGATGTGGCGCTCCGTTTTTGCCGCGCGCGGTGAAGGTGACGCGGCGGCGGAAAGCTCGCGGTCGTAGGCGCGGCGACGCGCAGGGTCGCTCAGCGTTTCGTGCGCCGCGTTCAGCATTTGCGAAAGCGCCACGGCCTCGGCCGAGCCGGGATTCACGTCGGGATGATGCCGCTTCGCCAGCAGCCGGTAGGCGGTGCGGATCTGCGCGGGCGTGCAGCGGCGGTCGAGGCCGAGTGTGGCGTAGTGGTCGGGTTCGTCGGGTGGCAAGCGGGCGAGCCTATCGTGCGGCGGACGCCGCCGGCCAGCCCGCGCTTCCTTGCGCGGCCTTGATTCACGCGGCGGGTGACAGACAATTCCACGCACCGCAGGCGTCTTCTCCTACACCATGCCCCACACTCCATGTCCGCAGCCAGTGCGCACCCGCCGCCGCGCCGTCATCACGCTGGCTTGCGCCGGCCTGCTGCTCATCCCCACAGCGCAGTTTTATCGCGCGCACCGCGCGAAACCTGCCGGGCTGCCGGCGTCGTCGCCACCCGTGCCGGTGCCGGTGCCGGCCGCCGAGACCTTGGCGGCAGCAGCCTTCGCGGGCGGTCCGGCGGAAACGCGGCCCGACTCCGCGGCGCGCGCGGGCGTGGATGCGTCGAACTTTTACAAGAACGCTTTCGTCCTCTGCGCCGCGCTGACCGATGAGGAGAAAAAGATGTTTCGCCAGCCCCTGGAGGAAGCGGACGCGGACCAGGCCGCGGCGCTTTTCAAAAAGATCCAGCCCATCCTGGAACTGCTGCGGCAGGCGGCGGAGGCGGACTACTGCGAGTGGGGGCTAGGGCCGCTCGATTTCGAAACCCCGCTGCCACATCTCGCCAAAGCCCAGGAAATCGCACGGCTCACGCAATGGAGCGCGAGTTATCGCTTTCCCTCCGATCCCCAGGGCGCGCTTGCCGATCTCGCGGCGCAAACGCGGCTCGGCGATCATCTCGCCGAGAGCGTGATCGGCTGGCTGGTGCAAACATCGATGGAAGCTGGCGCGATCAAAGTCGTGCGGCAGAACGCCGGCGTGCTCGGCGCGGCCGAATCGGCGCAGGCGCGGGAATTTTTCCAGGCCTCCTCGGTCGAGGAAAATGTCGCGCACGCCTTTGCCGCGGAGTCGCGCGGAGTGGCGGCGATGGGGAAGAAATTTGCCGCCCTGTCGCCCGAGGCGCGGATGAAACTTTTCCAGATGAACGGCGGCATGTCCGAGGAAGACCGTGACCCCTCGCTCGAGAAGAAATTTGCGGATACGGCCTTCGTTACCGCTGAGTTTCAAAATCTGGAGCAGCTCGAGCGACAGCTGACTGCGGCGATGCTCTGGCCGGAAGCCCAGTTTCAAGCGTGGTGGAAAAACGTCGAAAGCGGCCTGCCGGAGCACCCCTTGGCCCAAATTAGCCTGCCGGTCCTCGTGGGCATGCGGACACGGCTGCAGCGGAGCCAGGTGGAGCGGACAATGCTCAGCGCCGGGCTCACGCTGCTGCACAGCGGACCGGAGCAGCTCGCGCAATTCCGCGATCCCGTGAGCGGCGCGGCTTTTGCCTACGTGGCGAAGCCGGACGGCTTCGAGCTGCGCTCGACTTTCAAAGCCGGCGGCAAACCCGTGACCATGAGCTTCACCCAGCCAAAGTGACGCGCCGCCGCCGGCCAGCCCGTGCTGCGCCGCGTCAGTCGGCAGCGCGCACCAGACACGCCACGGGGAAGTCCGCGAGCACCTCGGCGGCTCGCACCTGGCCGGAGCTTTCCACCTGGCGGTCGGTGAAAACATCCCGCCACCTTCCTGCGGCGAGCGCGACGGCCGTGTCTTGCCAAACCTCGCCGATGGCCGGAAAAGCCAGCGCCCCGACGGTGCGGGGCACGATCACGGCGATCGCGTTGCCGCTGCCCGCGCGCTCGAACGCGACGATCCGGTCGGCGTGCGCGCCCGATATTTCCAAAGGCCGGTAACTAGACTCGCCGAAACATGCGGGGACCTCGGCGCGGAGCCGGAGCAGGCTCTGGAGGACGAAGAGCTTGATGCGACCCGAGCGCCAATCGGCGAGCAGCTCCGCGGGTCGCACGCCGTCGAGCGAGGCGAGCAGTCGCTGGCGATGCGCGTAGTCCACGGGGCGGCGGTTGTCGGGATCGACCAGGCTGAAGTCCCACACGTCGCAGCCCTGGTAGATGTCCGGCACGCCCGGCACCGTGCATTTCAGCACCGTCTGCGCGAGGCTGTTCAGCGCCCCGATTTCCGCGATGCGCGCGGCGAACAGCGCGAAGGCGCGCAGAAAAAGCCCGCCCCGCGCGGAATCGAGAATCGCCGCCACGAAAGCGCGCGCGGCGTTCTCCCACGCTTCGTTCGGCTCCACCCAACTGCTGTTCTCCTTCCCCTCCTTCAGCGCCTTCACCATGAATTCCTGGATGCGCGGCACGAAGTCCGCGCTCGGGAAATCTTCCAGCGGCCACGCGCCCGCGAGGACTTGGTAGAGCAGGTATTCTTCGTTCGCGGACGGCGCCATTTGGCCGTCCACCCCCGTTTTGAAACGCGCATTCGCCGCCGACCATTCGGCCAGCCCCTTCCGCCATTCATCCGGCTGTTCCGAGATCGCGGCGAGGCGGGCGCGCGCGTCCTCGCTGCGCTTCGAATCGTGCGTGGAAGTGGCGAGCAGCGTGTGCGGGCAGCGCCGCAGCCGCTCCGCGCCGCGCGCGTGAAAATCCGCGACCGACAGGCCGAAGCGGCCCGGTTCGCCGCCGACTTCGTTCAGCGCGACGAGCCGGTTGTAAATGTAGAACGTCGTGTCTTCGAGCCCCTTCGCCATGACGGGCCCGCTCACCTGCTGAAACTTGAGCGCGAACCGGACATACGCGTCGCGCTCCTCGCGCGGCAGGTCGTCCGCGAGGTCGAGCAGCAGCACCTTCGCGAGATAGTCGAAGACCGGCTGCTCGATGGAAGGATTGCGCCGCCGCGCCTGGAGGAGCGCGCGCAGGATGATGAGCCGGTCCTCGTCGCCCACCGGACCGTCGGGCGCGACGTAGGTGCGGTAGATGGGAAAGCACGCGATGGTTTCGCGCACCGCGGCGGTGAGCAGGCTGAGGGGGAAGTCGCGGTAATTCCGGTCGCGTTCCGAGAGCTGATCGAGGAGGTGGCCGAGCGCCGCGATCTCGCTCGCGAGCGCCATGCGCGTGACGAGGAGTTTCTTTTCATAGACCACATCCTCCACGCGCAGCGGCGCGACGAAGCGCGCATACGTCTCGGTGATCGCCAGTTCGTTCGCCGCCTCGACGAGCAGGCCGGTCACATCCGCGCCGAATTCGTAGCCCGTGGTCCCATGCACCGGCCAGTCCTCCGGCAGCCACTCGTCGGCGCCGAGAATTTTCTCCACGAGCAGATACAGCGGACGCGATGTGGGATCGTCCGCCGCGCCGCCAAAATGCCGCTGCACATTTTCCAGGTACTCGCGCGGATTCCACAGGCCGTCGATGTGGTCGATGCGCAGCCCATTGACCTCGCCGCGCGCGATCATTTTGAAAACCAGCTCGTGCGTCGCCGCGAAAACCTCGGGCATTTCCGGGCGGATCGCGGCCAGCGAGGTGATGTCAAAGAAGCGCCGGTAGTTGATCTCCTCCGCGGCCACGCGCCAGAACGCGAGCCGGTAGGACTGCGCGCAGAGCAGGGCATGCAGCGCATCGAAGCTTGCCGCCTCGCCCGCGCGGCCTTCCAGCTCGCGCATCGTCGCCTCAAGCCCCGCGGCGACTTCCGGCGCAGCGTGCGCGAGCCGCGCGAGCCGACGCTTGCCCTCCTCCTTTTCCCGCGCGCGCAACTTGATCGCCTCGGGATGCGCCTCCGAATGGTGCGGCAGGTCCGCGAGCGCAGCCGAAATGCTCAGGAGTTCCTGGTGAAAATCGCGCGTCTCGTGCGCCGCGAGGCGCTGCGCCGTGCGGTGCAGGAGCAGCGGATAGCTGCGCGGATTCAGCGGCAGCTTCGCCGCGTGGTAGCGGAGGAAAAACGCGCCGTCCTCCAGCGCCAGTTTGAATTCTCCGGCCTCCAGCACGCGCCCGTAGCGGTCACCAAGAATCGGCAGCAGCACTTTGTTTTCGAGCTCCTGTTTCAGCGGATGCCAGTCGATGTCAAAATAGCTCGCGTGCTCGGAACACGGCCCGTTTTCCAGCACATCCATCCACCAGCCGTTGGCCGGCTCGCTGATGCCCATGTGGTTTGGCACGAAGTCGAGCACCTGTCCCATGCCGCGCTCATGCAGCCCGCGGATAAAGGCCGCGAAGTCGCAGGCATCACCGACGGCGGGATTCAGGCAGTTGTGATCCGCCACGTCGTAGCCGTGCGTGCTCGCTTCGCTGGCCAGGAAATACGGCGACGCATAGACATGCGAAATGCCCAGCGCGCGCAGGTAGCCGAGGATCGCCGTGGCCTGCCCGAAGGTGAAATCGCGATGGAATTGCAGGCGGTAAGTCGCGGTCGGGATCGAGGTAGGCGCAGTCACGCCGGGAAATCGCGAGCCGCCGCTCGCGTGGCTGTGTGTGCGCCCCCGCCAAGCTCACGCGCTGCGCTTCTTGCCGGAGCGCCCCTTTGGGCGCGTGATCCGCCAGGTCGTGGTCTGTGGCTCGGCGAGCAGATCCGCGCCCGGCCACAGCCGCAGCGCGCCGCGGAAGGTATCCTGATTATCCCGGCGGCGGCAGCCTTCCGGCATCTCGACCAAGGTCTTCGCGTTGCCGCCGCCGATCACGACTTGATCCGGCCAGAAGCAGTCGCGCAGGAGCTCGACCGCGCGCCAGACCCGCTTCTCCCAGGCCTTGTGCCCGATGGCGTCGCGCGCGGCTTTGCTGAGACAGTCGGCAAAGCCTTCCGTCTTGGAATGGCGCAGCAGCCCGACTTCGATCGGGATCACCGTATCGTCCGCGATCAGCGTCGCGCCGATGCTGGTGCCGAGCCCGATGAAGAGCATGCGGCCCGCCTCGTAATTGGCGAGCGCCTGCAGCGCCGCGTCGTTGATGATGCGCACCGGCCGCTTGAACGCTTTGGCGAAATCGAACCCCACCCAGCGCCCGCCGAGATTCAACGGCTCGCGCGCGGGCTGCCCTTTGACCACGAGGCCGGGGAAGCCGAGGGAGACGGCCTCGAATTCCCAATCCTCCGTTGCCTTCAGCACGCCTCGCACCATCTTCGCGGCGGTGAGTTTTTCACCCGAGGGAAATTTGCGGAAACCTTCATGCCCCGCGGCCATCATTTTCACGTTGGTGCCGCCGACATCGATCATCAAGATTTTCATGGGAAGGTAAAACCGGGTTGGAGAAGCAGGTCGATCAGCTCGGCCACGCCCTCGCCATGGCCGGCTGTCGTCACGTATTGCGCATGCTCGCGCAACGCTGGCAGCGCGTTGGCGACCGCCGCGGGAAAGCCGCACAGCTCCAGCATGGCGTGGTCGTTTTCCGCATCGCCGACGGCCACGGTTTCCGCCGCCTTGATGCCGAGATGATCGAGCGCCGCCGCGAGGCCGGTCGCCTTGTTCACGCCGGCCGGCAGGATCATCACCGCGCCTTTGTTGAAGATGATTTGCAGCTCCAACCCCAGCTCCCGGATCGTCTCCAGCACCGCCTCCTGATGCGGCTCCCACGTCGCCACGATGCAGTGCCCCACGGAAATGGGTCCGACCTGGCGGGCCATCAGCCGCTTCACGAATTTGGCGGGCGGCGGCTCCGCGAGACGCTGCACGATCCGGTCTTGCGGCGTGTAGAGGACGCCGCCGTTTTCCGCGACGATCATGTCGAATACGTCCATGCGGGCGAAGATGCGCGCGAGGTCTTCGATCTCGCGGCCCGTCACCATCAGCATCTTTACGCCCGCCGTTTTCAGGCGCAAGAGACTGGTGAGCGCGGCCTCCGGCACGATGCCGTGGTGGGCGAGCGTCCCGTCGAAATCCGTCGCAAACGCGCGCAGGCGGAGCGGCTCCTTCATCCCGTCCTCTTTCGTCCCGAGACGCTTTTCTTTGCCCCGCCGCCACGCGCCTCGTAACTCCCAGCGACATGCGCCGCCTGGCGTTTGTGGTGGTCGATGGAACTGCGTTTGTCACCTGGCGGCATAGTTTCTAAAAAGCAATATCGAGACACACCTTGGGCACGGATGTATCGGCTTCCGGCACCCGCGCAGCCTTGCGCTCACGGGCGCCGCGGCAGGCCGGCGTCGTGGGTCGCGGCTGGCGCGAGCAGCTTCCGGATACCGACGGTGACCGCGAGGCCGCTGAGCACGAGCACGAGCGCGAGGACGACTATCACGGCGGTCCGATAGCGCCGCAGCCACTCCGCCGTCAGCCGGTGCAGGGTAAGGTGCGCAGGGTCGTAGAAGCTGTCTTTGAACGCATCCACAAGCGTCTGAAATTCGCGGACGGAGTGGAATTTGTCCGCGGCCTTGCGGTCCAGCGCACGCCGGGCGACCTCGACCAAAGTGCGCACGCTTTCATCCCCTGCCCAGTGCTGGCTGGGCTTCGCGCGACCGCGGGGCGGCGGCCGATGGCCCCCGGCCGCCTCGCCTTCCTCCGGGCGCTCGAGCGTGGTGATCTCGTAGAGCAGCCGGCCGAGAGCGGCGATGTCGTCGTGCTGGTCGGGGTCCCGCCCGCCGCGCGGCCGCCGCCACTGCGTGACTAAGACCTCGCCGTAATCGCCAAGCACGATGCACTCGGGCCGCAGCGCGCCATGCGTGACGCCGTGCGCATGGGCATACGCAAAGGCGTCGCAAACCTTGTGGAAGATCGCCAGCAGCCGCTTCAGCGTGAAGTGCAGGAGCGCGCCGGTTTTGGCGTGTTCGAGCTGGTCCAGCACGTCGCGCAGGGTCATCCCGCGCACCGCTTTCACCGTATAAAAAACCTGTCCCGCGCCGCTGAGGCCGGTGGCGTAGAGGGGCGGGATGTTGGGATGCTGGAGGCGCGCGAGACGGCGCGCTTCGTCGAGCAGTTCGCGCCCGGCGTCCGGCGCGGCCTCGGGCTGGCGGACGACCTTCATCTCCACGTCGCGCCCGAGGAAGGCGTCCTTTGCTGCGCAGACCACGCAGGCGCCGTCCTCGGCCACGGCGCTGCCGAGTTCATACTGGCGTGGGGCCACCGCGCCAAAGGCCTGCTGCTCGCGGCTCAGCGCCTCCTGGAAAGGCGTGAGCGCGAGCTGCACGGCGTCGCGCTCGCCGAGGGCCTGGTCGCGCTCCTGCTCGCGCGCCGCCCTTTCCCCGCGGTGCGCGGCGAGGGCCGCGTCGAGCTGCCCCACGGCGTCGATGCGCTGCTGCAAAAGCGTGACGCGATCCATGCCGAGGGATTGCAGCGCGAGGTCGAGTTTCGCCGTCGTCTCCTCGGCGTCCTTGAGCATGGCCATGCGCTCCTCGCTGAAAAGGTCGCCCTGCCGTTTCTGCGCCTCGCGCAGGTCCTGGATTTGCGCCTGCGCTTCCGTGCGCTGGCGGGCGAGGCTCTCGCACTCGCGGGCGCGGAGTTCGAGCTGCTTGCCGAGGTTCTGGCGCTCGTGGGCCAGCTCCTCCAGCGCGCTCTCCCGCTCGCCCATGAGCGTGTCGCGCTCGCCGGTGAAAAGCTCGATCTGCCTGGCCCAGGCCTGCCGGTCCCGGTCGAGCAGCGCGCGCGCCTCCTCGAATTCGTTGATCACAGCGCTGTGTTCGCGCCGCGCCGTGCCGAGGCTCAGCCGGTGCGCGCTTTCCATGGTGTCGAGATGCGCGCGGAGTTCATCGCGCACTGCCGTGGCGGCGCGGCACTCGGCGGTGAGCGCGGCGGTCTGCTGCTCGTGCGCGGCGCGGTAGGCGGCGGCTTCGGTGGCGCTGCGGTCGCGCTCGCGGGCGAGGTCATCGCGCTCCGCGGTGAGCGCGGCGAGCGCGGCGGCGTGCGCCGCGCCGGCCGCGGCGAATTGCGCGGCGATTTCGTCGCGGCTGCGGGTCGCGGCCTCGCACTCCGCGGCGAGCGTCCCGGCGGCGGCGCCATGCTGCTCGCGCGCCTGCGCCAGCAGGGCGGCGGTCTCGGCGGCATCGGCCGTGAGCTTTTCATGGCGCGCGCGGTGCGCCTGCGCTTCCCGCGCATGCGCCTCGCGCTCGGCAGCCAGTTGCGCGGCCAGCTCGTCCCGCGTGCGCGCCGTGTCATCGCGCACCCGGGTGAGCGTGGCGATGCTCTGCTGCGTGCTCTCGCGCAACTCGGCGAACTGCGCGACCGCGCGGTCCCGGTCGGTGCCGGCCGTGTCGCGCTGCTGGCTGAGGAGTTCGCCTGCGGCGCGAAAGTGGTCGCGCTCCGCCTTGAAGGCCTCCAGATCCCGACGGTGCTCCCCCCGCGCGGCGGCAAGCTGGGCGGCCAGCCCCTCGCGCGCCTGCGTGAGCTGCGCGCGCTCGTGCGCCAGCTCGCCGGCCTCCTTTTCCTCCCGCGCCAGCGCCTGCGCATGCTCGGCGGCCCGCGCCTCGGTTTCGCGCGCCTGCTTTTCCCGCAGCTCCGCCACCTGCGCCGCCAGCGCCGCACGCTCCGCTGTGAGCTCCTCGATCGTGGCGCGCGCCCCTTCCGCTTCCTGCCGGTGATGCTCGCGCGTCTGGGCGAGCTGCTGCACGAGGCTGTCCTTGCCTTTGAAAAGATCATCGTGGCCTTGCGTCGCCGCCGCCATCTCGCGCGTGTGGGCTTCGTGCGCGCGGGCCAGCTCCTGGCTGAGCGCCTCCACGCTGGCGGCCAGCTCCTCGCGGTGCGCGGCCAGCGCGGCGAGCTTCTGCTCGCTGTCCGCTTTGGCGCGAACGACCTCGGGGCCCAGGCCTTCCTGGAGCTGCGCCGCCAGCCCATCGCGCTCCGCGCCGAGCGCGGCGAGCTGCTGTCCGTAGTGCTCGCGCATCTGCGCGAGCTGCCCGGAGATGTGGTCCTTGGTCTTGATCAGCTCGTCGCGGCCCTGCGTGGTGGTGGCCAGCTCGCTCGCGTGGCTGGCCTGGGCCTGCGCGAGGTCGCCGCCGAGCGCGAGCAGCCGCTTCGTCAGCCCGGCGCGCTCCTGCGCCAGCGCGCTGGTCTGCGCCTCGTGCTCCTGCTGAGCCTGCGCCAGCCGCGCCTGCGTCTCGGCGTACTGCTTTTCCAAGAGCTCTTTCTGCCGCTGAAGTTCCTCGAGAGCCCGCTGGTCCTGGCCCACGGTCTCCGCCAGTTCCGTGGCGACCCGGTCGCGTTCCCTGATCACCGCGTCGCGTTCGCCGCTGAGCGCGGAGATTTTTTTGGAAAGCTCCGCGCGCTCCCAATCCAGGCCCTTCGAGAGCGCGTCGCGCTCCTGCGTCAGGCCGTCGATTTCCTGGCGCAACGCAGCGACCAGCTCGGCGCGCGCCTTTTTCTCCAGCTCCAGATCGGACATCAACTGGTCGCGCCGCTTCACCGCGCCGTCGCGCTCTTGGGCCATGAAGGCGATTTCCCGCGCATAGGCCTGCGAAGGATTCGCCAGCCGCTCCTGCACCTCGTTTTTCTCCCGCGTCAGCCGGTCGCGTTCCGCGGCGAGGGTGTCGATTTTCTTCCGCCAGACCTGCTCCGTCTGCTCACTGGCCACCTGCACTTTGCCGAGTTCCGCCACCGCCTCCTCGCGGCTGTGAATGGCCTGCTCCAGCTCCGTGCAGAGCGCCTCAAAAAGCTCCTTGTCCTGCCCCTCCGGCACGATGCGCCGTGGGCTGTTTTTCGCAAGAGTTTCAGCGGGGAATGACATAGCGGTGGGTCTGGCTGAAGACTGGGCATCGCCATCCCCTCCGGGCCGCCCCGAAGGGTGTGGATGACACGCTGCGCAGTCATCTTTTTGGTTGCCGGTGAAAGTACCACCCGCCCGCGGATTTACCCACAACAAAATCTCGTGCTACGAGGCCGGGTAAAGCCGGTTCTTTTCGCGCAATCTCTTCCTAATCTGCGCGCCCGCCGCCGGTCGTTCACGCGTCGCCGCACCTCCACCCATCCCACGCCATGTTCCGCCCCCTCCCTTTCACTCTTGCCGCGCTGCTCGCCGCCGGTGCATGTGCCGCCGAACCACAGCTCGTCACCATCAAGACGCTCCAAGCGCAGATGCGCTATGACGTGACGGACTTCACGGTCGCGCCCGGCGCGGAGATCCGGATCGTTTTTGAAAATGTGGACGACATGCCGCACAACCTCGTCTTTTTCCAGACGGGCACGGACGCGGCGGCGGTGGCGCTGAAAAATCTGGAGAAGCCGGAGGAGGCGATGAAGCGCGACTGGCTGCCGGATGATCCACGGATGCTCGCGCACTCGAAGGCGGTGGCGCCGAAGACGAAGGATGAGTTCGTTTTCAAAGCGCCGGAAAAAGGCGGGAGCTATCCGTACGTCTGCACATTTCCCGGCCACGCGCTGAGCATGCAGGGCAAGATGCGGGTGGCGCTGCCGGGGCCGGGGCTGACGGGGCTGAAGTTTGCGGTGTATCTCGGCGAGTGGAAAAAGCTACCGGACTTTGCCGCGCTCCCGGCGCATCGCGAGGGAGCGGTGGCGGACAATCTGGTGCAGCTCAAGTTTGACGATTACAAGAACGGCTACGGCGTGGTTTTCACCGGCAAGCTGGCTGCGCCGAAGGATGGCGAATACACCTTTTACGTCGCTTCGGATGATGGCGGCAGGATTGCCGTGGACGGGAAGAAAGTGGTGGAGGACGACGGCATCCATCCGGCGACGGTGCGCGAGGGGAAAGTGAAGCTGAAGGCGGGGGAGCATGAGTTCCGGCTTGAATACTTTCAGGCGACGGGCCAGTCGGAGCTTTTCGCGGCGTGGAGCGGCGAAGCCTTCACGATGACGCCGCTCTCAAAGTGGGCGCCGGCGGGCTTGCTGTCAGCGCCGACGAAAAAGAAAAAGAGCGAGATGCCGAGCATCCCGCTCGTGGTGGAAAAGGAGCCGGTGCTTTACCGGAACTTCATCGCGAATGCGGGCGGGCGCCCCATCGCGGTGGGCTATCCGGGCGGGTTCAATCTCGCGTGGAGTGTGGATCAGCTAAACGTGGCGCTGCTGTGGCGCGGGGCATTCATGGACGCGGGGCGGCACTGGACGGACCGCGGCGGCGGCGAGCAGGCGCCGCTCGGCTACGATCTGCTGCGCCCGGTGGTGGATGTCGCGCCGCCTTTCGCCGTGCTGACCTCCGCCGATGCGGAGTGGCCGAAGCCCGTGAAAAAAGCTGACGGCTCCGAGAGTCGCGCCGAGGGCTATCATTGGAGGGGCTACACGCTGGATGCGAAACGCTGCCCGACATTCCTGTACGAATGGGGCGGCGTGAAGGTAAGCGACCGCTACGATGTCGAAGGCGACGCGACGGGCGCGGGCAAACTCATCCGCACGCTCAGGCTCACGGGTTCGATTCCGCTAAACGCGTGGCTGCGCCTCGGCAGCGGGACGATTCAGCCGGCAGACGGCGCGTTCGCCGTGGATGGCGGCGTCTTCGACGTGCAAGGCCGCGGCTTTGAAAACAAATACACCGTCGCCGCCCAAGGCGCGCAGGTCGCCGGGCGCAACCTCGTGGTGCCCGCACGGGCGGAAATCAGGGTCACCTACGCGTGGCCGAACACCCACGCCGGCCACGCCCACTAAAACTGTCATGCACTTTCAACAAGACTCCGCAACGGCGGGCCAAAGGCCCGAGACAAGCCAGCCCAGGGGAACGCCCTCGGATTCGATCGCGCAAGCTGCAAGCCCTGAAAGGGCGGGACACCGGAGCGGGGCGCAGCTCGCTCTTTTGCCCCTTCAGGGCTGGGCTAGTTCATGCGCGAAACCCAGGGCGTTGCCTCGGGCTGGCTTGTTGACGCACCTTTGGTGCTCGCTCCGCGCCTTGCCGCTCCTTTGGTCCCTGCTCCTCACCACCGCGCTCGTCCGCGCCGCCGACCCGCAGGAATCCGACTATTACAAGATCACCACTTTCGAGACACCGAAGGACACCGCGCTCGAGGTCAGCTCCATCGAATTGCTGCCCGGCGGCAAACTCGCGCTCGGCACACGCCGCGGCGAAATCTGGACCGTGACGGGCGCGCAGGGCGATCCGGCAAAGGTGCAATACCAACTCTTCGCCGCCGGCCAGCACGAGGTCATGGGACTCGCGTGGAAAGACGGTTCGCTGTTTGCAACCAACCGCTACGAGGTCGCCAAACTCACCGACACCGACGGCGACGGACGCGCCGACAGCTTCCTCACCGTCTCCGACAAATGGGGCGTGAGCGGCGACTACCACGAGTACGCCTTCGGCTCGCGCTTTGACAAAGCCGGCGACCTCTGGGTGGTGCTCTGCCTCACCGGCTCATTCAGCAGCGCCACGGAATTCCGCGGCTGGGCCCTGCGCGTAAAACCCGACGGCACGCTCGTCCCGACGTGCAGCGGCATCCGCTCACCCGGCGGCATGGGTTTCGACGCGGAAGGCGCGGTCTATTACACCGACAACCAAGGCCCGTGGCACGGCGCGTGTACGCTCCAGCACTTGATTCCCGGCTCCTTCCAAGGCCATCCCGGCGGTTTCAAATGGTACGACAAAGCACCCATCATGGGGCCGCGTCCCGTCGAGCCGAATGACAAGAGCTACATGGTCACCGAGCGCACGCGCGTGAAGGAACTCGTGCCGCCCGTCGTGTACATGGTGCATGGCAAAATCGGCAACTCGTCGTCCTTCATTTGCTGCGACCTGAGCAAAGGAAAATTCGGGCCGTTTCAAAAGCAGATCTTCATCGCCGACCAGAGCCACTCGAATGTTTCGCGCGTTTTTGTCGAAGAAGTGAACGGCATCAAACAGGGCGTCGTGATCCCTTTCGTGAAAGGCTTCAAGTCCGGGCTCATCGGCGGGCGCATGACGGAGGACGGGCAGCTTTTCGCCGGCGGCTCCGACCGCGGCTGGGGCGCGAAAGGCGGCAAGCCTTACAGCTTCGAGCGGCTGGATTGGACGGGGAAAGTCCCGTTTGAAATCCACGAGATGCACGCCCGGCCCGATGGCTTTGAGCTGACGTTCACCGAGCCCGTCGATGCCGCCACCGCTGGCAATCCCGAGAGCTACAAGGCGCGCGAGTTCACCTACCTCTACCGCGCCGAATACGGCGGGCCGGAGATCGACGACGTCATCCCGAAGATCAGCAAGGCCACCGTCGGCGCGGACAAAAAATCCGTCCGCCTGACGTTCGACAAGCTGACGAAAGGCCACATCCACGAACTGCATATCGACGGCGTAAAATCCGCCGCGGGTCTGCCCGTTCTGCATCCCGTCGCCTATTACACGCTGAACGAAATCCCGGCGAAGTGAGAATGTCGGCCACCCCCTGCAACGATTGCATTCCGAAATCCAAAGAGGCGTGCCACCCCGAGCCAAGTTCCGACTATCGCACGCTGTCATCCTGAGCGCAGTTCCCGGCGGGCGAAGGTGGGCGGGAACGGAGTCGAAGGACCCCGGCGGTTCGCTAACGTGCTGCGCGCGAATGAACCGCCGGGATCCTTCGACTGCGCTGCGCCCGCCTTTCCGCCTCCGCTTCGCTCAGGATGACACGCGATTGGAAGTCTCTTCATTGCTGCCGCCAGCAAGACTTGTTTGTGAAAG
>JANPHJ010000106.1:0-10498 GCA_031424395.1 Chthoniobacter sp. | reverse complement strand
CTCGAGATCGGCCAGCTTTGCGAAGTCTTCCGCCACCTCGATCCGCGCACCGTCTGCCAGGTCGATGGCGGCGCGGGCTACGACCACAAGCACCAGCCCGCCGCCACCGCCCTCGCGCAAATGGCTGCTGAAATCGCCGCCGAACTTTTCCGCCAAGGCGCCACCGAGGGCCTGCCGTCCGATGCCGCCTTCCGCGCCACCGTGGCCACCGCCTACCGCCGCGAAGCCGCCCTCGCCCTCCACCGCAGCGCCAGCCTCGCCCTCATCAACGACCTCCCTTTCGACGAAACCGCCGAGCGCGCGATGATCGAGAGCTTCGCCGCGCGGCTTGCTTGAAACGGCTTGGCCGTGGCGGGCGGCACTGCTTGGATGCGCGTTCCAATGCCGAAAAAACCTGTCGTTCTCATCATTCGCGATGGCTGGGGGATCAACCCCGGCGGTCGCGAGCGCGCCGTGGAAAATGGCGACGCCACGCTGCTGGCGCGCACGCCTTTCCACGATCACCTCTACGCCACCTACCCGCAGGCCACGCTCAGCGCGAGCGGCATGGATGTGGGCCTGCCCGCCGGGCAGATGGGGAACTCGGAAGTGGGGCACCTGAACCTCGGCGCGGGCCGCGTGGTGTACCAGGATCTGACGCGGATTAACAAGGCGATCATGGACGGCGACCTGGCGAAGAATCTGGTTTTGCAGGAGGCCTTCGCCAAGGCGCGCGGGCGGCGGCTGCATCTGCTCGGGCTGGTGAGCGATGGCGGGGTGCATTCGCATCAGGACCATCTCATCGCGCTGGCCGGGGCGGCGAAAACGGCGGGCGTGGAAGACATCATGGTGCATGCCATCACCGACGGGCGGGATACTTCGCCGACAGGCGGGGCGGATTCGCTCGGCGATGTGGAGGCCGGGCTGAAGGCGAGCGGCGCGCAGATCGCGACGGTCATCGGGCGCTATTTCGCCATGGACCGCGACAAACGCTGGGAGCGCAACAAGCTCGCGTGGGACGCCATCGTGCTCGGGCGCGGGCCGGTCTCCACGCTCACGCCGGGCGCGGCCGTGCGCGCGGCCTACGCCGCCGAACCGCGCGGCGACGAATTTCTCCAGCCGATCATTTTCAACCACGCCAATGAGCAGCGCGTGCGCGATGGCGACGTGGTCCTGTGGTTCAATTTCCGCGCCGACCGCGCGCGGCAGCTCTCGCTGGCTTTCTTGCGAAAGGACTTCGCCGGCTTCGCGCGCGAGGTCACGCCGGCCGTGCATTACGTGACGCTCACGGAGTACGACGAAACCTACGGCTGCCCCGTGGTCTTCGGCCCGCAGTCGCTGAAAAACATGCTCGGCGAAGTCGTGAGCGCGGCAGGGCTGAAGCAACTGCGCATCGCCGAGACGGAGAAATATCCGCATGTGACGTTCTTTTTTAACGGCGGCGTGGAGGAGCCGTTTGCCGGCGAGGACCGGATCATCGTGCCGTCACCGAAAGACGTGCCGACCTACGACTACAAGCCGCAGATGAGCGCGCCGGAAGTCACCGCGCGGCTCGTTGAGGCGCTGCCGAATTACGACCTGGTGATCCTGAATTTCGCCAACCCCGATATGGTCGGCCACACCGGCGTGGTCGAGGCCGGGATCAAAGCGGTCGAGGTCATCGACGACTGCGTGCGGCAGGTCGTGGAGAAAACCCTCGCGCTCGGCGGGCAGCTAATCCTCCTCGCCGACCACGGCAACTGCGAACTCATGCGCAACCCCGACGGCTCGCCGAACACCGCGCACACCACCAACCTCGTCCACTTTCTCCACGTCTCGCCGACGCCGCAGGGCGAGAAGATCGAGAGCGGCATCCTCGCGGATGTCGCGCCCACTTTGCTCGCCCTCCTCGGCGTGCCGCAACCCCCGGAAATGACGGGTCGGAGCCGCGTGGTGCGGGGTTGATTTTTTAAGCCGCAGATTTACACGGATGAAACGGGATGGGCCTGGGGCTCCTGCTTATCCGTGAAAATCCGTGTTCATCCGTGGCTCATCCCCTCGCACCGCATTTCACATTGCGCTCCCGGCGCGCCTTTGTAGCTTCCTGCCCCGCTCCGCGAATTGTCCCGTGGTGTAATGGTAGCACAAGGGTCTTTGAAGCCCTTTGTCATGGTTCGAATCCATGCGGGACAGCGGGTGGAGTGACGAGTCAAAGGGCGCGTGAAAAGCGGCGGCATCTCCACTTTCTACCTGCACTTTCACTTTCCCTCCCAACCCGGTGGAGATTACGGTCGCCGCGCATGAAACTTTCCAAACGCGGCGAATACGCCCTCCGCGCGCTCATCGACTTTGGCATCGCCCACGAGCTCGGGCGGCCCATGCTGAAGATCGGCGAACTCGTGGAGAAGGAGCGGTTGCCGGTGAAATTCCTCGAGCAAATCCTCACCCAGCTCCGCGGTGCGGGCTACATCGAGACAAAGCGCGGCAAGGCCGGCGGCTACTTCCTCGCGAAGCCGGCGCGCGAGATCAGCCTGGGCAAAGTCATCCGCCTCATCGACGGCCCGCTCGCGCCCATCTCGTGCGTGAGCGTGACGGCCTACGAGCCCTGCTCCTGCCCGGACGAGGCGCACTGCGGCCTGCGCATGCTGATGCTCGATGTGCGCAACGCCATCGCCCGCATCCTCGACCGCTACGTGCTCGCCGATGTGGTCGGGATCACCCTGCGCAAAATGCGGCGCGACGGCGTGGCGATTCCCTTCATGGTCGAGCAGCTCCTGCACGTTTCGCCGACGGCGAAAGGCGGGCCGACCTTCGTGGACGACAACCCGCCCGGCGGTTTCCTCGCCGAACTCGCGGCGGCACCCGCACCGGCAAGGAAGGAGAAGCGGAAAACGGCGCGCTCCGCCTGACCCCGCATCCGCTTTCGCGGATTGACGCAGGCACACGCGCTGCTTTCCTCGCGCCCGTGTTCCCGCCTCTCTACGACTACCTCTTCGCCGCATTCGCCTTCATCCTCGGCGCATCCATCGGCTCGTTCCTGAATGTCTGCATCTACCGCATGCCGCTCGACCTGTCGGTCAACGAGCCGAAGCGTTCCTTTTGTCCGAGCTGCAAATATCAGATTCCGCTCTACCACAATATCCCGCTCGTGACCTGGCTCGTGCTGCGCGGCAAATGCGCGAACTGCGGCGGGCGCATCTCCTTCCGTTACTTCGGCGTCGAGCTGCTCACGGGGCTGCTCTTTCTCGGCGTGTGGCTAAAGGTGTGGGCGTGGGGCGCGCCGGGCTGGCCGCCGCAGGCCTGGGTGCTCGCGCTGCCGTACTGGATCATGGCCGCGCTGTTCATCGTGGCCACGTTCATCGACTTCGAGCACTTCATCATCCCGGACGAAATCACCATCGGCGGCACCGTCGCTGGAGTGCTGCTCAGCTTCGCCATCCCCACGCTGCACGGGCAGGAGTCGAATGTGGCTGGCGGGCTGTGGTCGCTCGTCGGCGCGGGCGTTGGCTTCGCCGCGCTGTGGCTGGTGGTGCAGTTGGGCAAAATGGCGTTTGGCAAAAAGCGGCTGACTTACGAAAAGCCGACGCCTTTCACCTGGACGCGCCGCGACCAGGAGGCGGACTTCGTGGTCGGCGAGGAGGCGATGCTGTGGAGCGATTTTTTCTACCGCGGCAACGAGCAGGTGCTCATGCAATGCGCGTGGCTGGAGATCGACGGCGAGCGCTTTGAAAACGCCGCCGTGCGCTGCGAGTGCGAGTGGCTGCACCTGGGCGCGCGGAAGTGGGAACTGGTGAAAGTCGATGTCATTCGCGGCGCAGTCACCGCGGTCACTTTTCCGCGCGAGGCGATGGGTTTTGGCGATGTGAAATTCATCGCCTGCATCGGCGCGTTTCTCGGCTGGAAAGCCGTCGCCTTCACCATCATGAGCGCGTCCATGATTGGCGCGGCCGTCGGCCTTTTCACCATGCTCATCGGCCGCCGCGAATGGTCCACCAAGATTCCCTTTGGCCCCTACCTCGCGCTGGGCGCCTTGGTCTGGCTCTTCGCCGGGCCGGAGGTCATGAAGTGGTACTGGCAGCTCACGCTCCCGCCCGCCGGCTAGCGGTGCACGGGCCTATGATGTTTTGCCCGGCATCGGCGGCGGGGTGATAATCGCATTCGGCTTCCGCCGGAAAAAGCCGCCGGTGCTGAAGCTCTGCCACGCCCAGCGCAGCCAGCGGATGAGCGCGGCGGCGAGCCAGAGCGCCCAGGCGAGCATGGCGAAGCGGTACCACCAGATCGAGATCGAGTAGCAGCCGGGGCGCGGCAAAAGATTCTCGCTGCGCGCCTGGAACCAGCGGAGCGCGGTGCGGGTGGAGGCGTTGCCGGTGATGAACATTTCCGGGTTGCCGAGCAGGCCTTCGCCGACGGCGAAAATCAGGATGCCGAGCGCGGTGGCGGTGAGGCCGATGAGGGCGACTTGCAGCAGGTTGTAGTGCGGGTTGCTGAGGCGCTGGAAAGTTTCGCCGCCGCGCCAAGCGAGGAGGAAAAGCCAGCCGATGACGATGAGCGCGGCCGGCAGCGGGACTTGCGTGAGGCCGATGACGAGGAGCATCCACTCGACGGTGCGCAGCGGTGAGCGCGCGGCGCGGCCGAGCGCGAGGGCGGCGAGCAGGGAGCAAAGCAGGATGCCCCAGAACCGCACGGCGGGGCCGTTGCGCGGGCCGTGCGCCCAGAGCACCCAGCGGTCGTCGGGCACGTTGATGGCGGTGTGAATGTTCGCGCTTTCCACGGGCAGCCGCACGTCCTCGGCGAGGGTGTGAAAGGCGAGGGCGGTGTTCGCTTTCCACGCGAGGCCGACGGTCTGCTCGCCGGGGCGCAGCGGGATGATGAGCTTGCCGCCGTCCTGGCGCACGGGGATGGCCTGGCCGTTGTGCGTGAGCGCGGTGATCTCGGCGCCGGCGGGCAGCGCGACGAGGAAGTCTTCGCCGAGGCTGCACCGCAGCGCGAGGTCGAGCATCGAGGTGCGCTGGCGCGCGCCGAGGGTGATGGCGTGCGCGCCGCGGCTGACGGTGACGGTCGCGCCGGCGATGGCTTCCGGGCGGCTGAGGGTGAGCGTCACATTTTCGCCCGGCCACGGCTGCCACGTCGGGATCAAGTCGCCGCCACCCGCCCGGATGGTGCCATTGCTCGTCACCGGCATGGGCGCGTCGGCTTCAAAGACGGGTGCGAGTCCGGTGATCGCGAGATTCCAAACTGGGGAAACGACGAGCCGCCAGCGCTCGACCCACGCATCGTCGGCGCGGGTGGCGAGCAGGAGCGTGGGCACGACGGCGAGGCCGCTCTCCCACGCGAAGCTCTGCTCCTGCGCGCCGAGCCGCACTTCGATGAAGCCGTCCTTCACCACGGCGTTGGCGGAGAGCACGTTTTCGCCGGGCAGCAGCGGCACGCGCAGGGCGATGGCTTTGCCCAGCGGCGAAAGGCGCGTGACGGTCGTGCGCACCTGCCAAATGAGGCCGAGTTCGAGGCTGCGCTCGAGCGCGGCGACGGTCTGGAGATCCTGCCGCTCGTAGCTCGCCGCGCCGGCGGCGGCTTTTTGTTTCAGCGTGAAAAAGACCTGCTGCTCCGGCACGCCGTCCGCCTTCACGCCGCTGAAGGTCCAGCCCGGCGCGTCGATCTTCACCTGCCGCGGCTTGAGCAGAAAAGTCCACTCCCACTCGGTCACATTCGCCAGCGAGCCCTCGACGCGCACGCGATGCACGCCGGCCTCGAGCACGAGCCAGAGGTAGCCGTCGTCGCGGCGTAGGGCGGGCTCGGGTTTGTCATCGACGAGCACGGTGAGCGGCGACCACGCGGGCAGCCGTCCCGGCAGCGGCACGGCAGTGCGGACGGCGACGTGAATCTCGGCGTCGATGACGACCTTGCGCTCGGTGAGCGTGAGCGAAACGGAAGGGATGTCGGCGGCGTTCGGGTAGGCGTCGGAGATTTCGAGCAGGCGCTCGCGCAGCTTGTCGAGCGTGGCGGCATCGGGGATGGGCGTCTGCGCCGAGGCGCTTCGATCAAAGCCGAAAGCGAGCAGCACCACGAAAGCGAGCAGCAGAGATTTTGAAAGCATGATGAGTTAGGATCCGGGTTCTTTTTCCGCTTCGAGATCGGCGAGCATCGCACTCACCGTCTCGCGAAAGCCGGGCAGTTTGTCGTGGGTCGCCCGCCACAGGATGTCGTAGTCGAGACCGTCGTAGCCGTGGATGATCCAGGCCCGCATCCCGGCCGCACCACCCCAGTCCACCGCGCCATACCGGGCGCGCAATTCGACCGGCAGCCGCTTGGCAGCTTCGCCAATGAGTTCCATCACCCGCTCCCAAGCTCGTGTGCGCAAGCGGTCGGTGAGCAGGGTCCCGAGGGTGTGTCCAGCGACGATTTCCTGGACCTCGGCGCAAAGGTCTGTGAGTTGCCGCAGGGTGACGGCTGGCTCACGCCTGCTCATAGACAGTCATCAGGTCTTCGCGGACATGCGGCTCGAGACGTTGGCTCAGCTTGGAATGCAGATCTACTTTCCGGCCGATCAGCTCGCCCAGTTCTTCGCCCCACCGGAAAAACTCCCACGCCGGAATACGCCCCGGCAGGAATTCCACGAGCACATCCACATCGCTCCGCGCCGGATCGAAGTCGTCGCGCACCACGGAGCCGAAAAGGCGCATCTTACGAATGCCTCGTTCCCGGCAGAAGCGCGCGATCTTCGCCTCGTCGAGGGTGATGGGAAGATTGGCGTGCATGGGTGGGAGCAAATAACAGTTTCGGCCTTAAACGCCAACCGCGGGATTCCTGCCCGCAGCGAGATGCGCCAGCCCCGATTTACGCACGCCGAGCAGCATGGCGGCGAGCGCGAGCAGCAGCGCGACGCGCAGGACGGTGAGCATGCGTTCGAGCGTGAGCGAGATGAGCACGGGCTTCACCTGCTGCGCGGCGGACACCGGGCCGTTCCAGCCAAAACTCACCGCCCGCCATTTCCACTCCGGCACGCCGGGGCCGGTCTGGATGCGGGCCTTGGTGTCGTAGTTGAGGTTTTCTTTCGTACTGAGATCCGCTTTCGAGCGAAGTTTTTTCGACGAGACAGAGAACAGGATCGACGAAGCGTCGTATGAGTCTCGCGCTTCCCGCGATTCCTGCTGCTCGGCAGGTGCGGCGGGCGCATTGGCCGCACCAGCGCTTTGTTGCTCGAAATAAAGCTCCGCCGGTGTTAAGCGCCTCGCATTTCCAAGCCATCCGACGCGCTCCAACTGCGGATACAGCGCCTGCTGAATTTGCTGCGCGACGAACGGCACCAGTGCGAGCAAGAGCGCGCCGACGGCGATCCATTTTCCAAAACCGAGCACGCGCCGCCCCCAGCCCGCAGGCACCACGCGGTCGAGCGCGAGCGGGACGAGCAGGATGAGCCAGAGGTAACGCGGCGCGCCGACTTCGTGATACGCGAGGCCGAACGCGAGGAACGCGAGCACGCCCGCGCCTTTGCCCCACAGCCGCCCGACCGCGAGCGCGAAGATGAGCAGGAGGAAAAGGTCGAGCAGCGTCCAGGCGGTGAGCCAGTCGCCGCGCACCCAGTCCGCGCCGAAGAGGGCGAAGAGCCGCCAGCCGGGCGGAAGGTTGAGGTTGACGGTGAGGGCGTCGGCGTCGGAGCGCCAGCCGGTGGCGGAAAGCGCGGCGGCGCGGGGCATGCGGCCGGTGGCTTCGAGGCTGAGATTGCGGGTGCGGATTTCCACGCCGGGCGCGTCGTTGCGCGGGTTGCGGGTAATGAGCTGGCCCTGCCCACCGCTGCGCACGGAGCCGAGGTCCTGGCCGGCTGCGGCGTCGAGCCGCCAGGTCTGCTGCATGGGCCCGGCGAGGCGGTCGCGGAAGGTGAGGGCGCGGCCGTTTTCATCGAGCCACCACTCGCGGGCGATGGTCAGGCCGGCGGGCTTTTGGTCGCCCATGCCGCGCATCCGTTCCTCGATGCGAAAGGGCGCGGTCGTATCCCAGCGATAGACGGGCAGCTCGCGCCAGCGCTCGGGGAAGGTGGTCTGCGACACGTCGATGGACGGTGCGCCGACGAACTCGACGATGCGGAAATCCGGCCGCGCGCGGAAGGCGATGAGCTGCTCCGCGACGGCGGGGCGGGCGTTGGCGGCGTAGCGAAATTCCTTTGGGTTGTCGAAGCGGAAGGCGTCGGCGTGCAGCGTCCATTTGCCGGCGCGCACCTGCGCTTTCATGCGGCCCGCGTCATCGACGGCCACGGGGATGGGGCTTTCGATGGAGGCGAGTTTCCACCCGTCGGGCAGGATGGTGCTGAGGTCTTCCTCGCGGCTCTTGCCGGAGACGGTCAGCTCGATCTCCGTGCGCAGCCAGAGCGGGATGCCGTCTTCGAGCGAGGCGTAGAGTTTTACCGAGAGAAAATTCTTGTCCGCTTCCTCGGCGGAGCCGTCGCGTTTCAGCCACAGAAAACCCTGCGCGTCCCACGCCGGCGCGTCCACCGGCTGGCCGTCGAGGGCCAGCGCGAGGATGCCGATCTCGCGCGGAATCGGGATGCGCTGCGGCACGTCGCTCCAGCGATACGCGCCTTCGAGACGAACCGTGCCCGCATTGAGCCGCACGGCGGGCCGGCCCTCGCGATCGAGCACGGCCACGGCTGCGCCGTTCGCTTTCACCTCCAGCGGCCACACGTCCGCGCTGCCCGGCAGCGGCACCCACGTTGCGTGGAAAATGGTGACGGTCAGATCAAACTTCCCGCCGCCGCGCGCGGCTTGCAGACCGAGGCGCGAGGGCCAGAAGCAGATGTGCTTTTTCACGTCGGAGTACGGCGTCGGGCACCAGCGATGTTCGTCGCTCCAAGTGGCCCACGTCTCCCACGGCTTGAGGGCGTCGGGGACAGGCTTCGATTGCGCGGCAGCATGGGCGGTGAGCGTGGCGAGCATCGCCAGGCCGAGGATTCGCGAGCGGAGGTTCTTCATGGCGGGAGGGGTTGCGTACGGTTGGGTAAGTAGGACCGTCGCGGCGTCCCTGGCGCGATCCTTTTCTTTCAGGCGGGAGTGTTTCTCATGCGCGGGCAGTCTGCCGGCGATGAGTGCTGCGGTGAAGCATGGTCGGGCCGGCGAGATTTGAACTCGCGACCTCTTGAACCCCATTCAAGCGCACTACCAAGCTGTGCTACGGCCCGACATTTGAGGGCGGGAAAGTAGCCGGGGGTTTTGGAAAGGGAAGCGGTTATTTGCCGAATTGCGGAGCCCGGCGGATGCGTCTCGCGCTTGGTGGGATTTCGCATTTGCAAACCCGCCGGCGCTTTTACACTGCCAGCCTATGAACCTCGAAAAAGTCGCCATTGTCGGAGCCAGCGGATACTCGGGCGAAGAGTTAGTGCGCCTGCTGGGACGGCATCCCGGCGTGGAGTTGGTCGCGCTCACTTCGCGGCAGCTCGCGGGGCAGACGGTCGAGTCGGTGTTTCCGCGCTTCGCCGGACTGCGGTATGCAAAGCTAGCCTTCATTGAGAGCGATGTGGCGAAGATCACGGCCTCGGGTGCGCGCTTTGTTTTCCTCGCGCTGCCGCATGGGGTGGCGGCGGAGTTTGCGCAGCCGCTGGTCGCGGCGGGTTTGCGGGTCATTGATTTGAGCGCGGATTTTCGGATCAAAGACCCGGCGGTGTACGAGGAGTTTTACGGCACGCCGCCGCATGCGCCGGAGCTGGCGGCGGTGAGCGTCTATGGGCTGCCGGAGCTTTACCGGGAGCAGATTCGCGGCGCGCAGCTCATCGCGTCGCCGGGCTGCTATCCCACGAGCGTCATCGTGCCGCTGCACCCGCTGCTGAAGCGGCGGCTGCTGAAGCCCGCGAGCATCGTGATCAACAGCCTCAGCGGCGTTAGCGGCGCGGGGCGGAGCGCGAAAGTGGAACTCCTCTACGTCGAGTGCAACGAAAGCGTCCGCGCCTACAGCGTGCCGAAGCACCGGCACCTCGCCGAGATTGAGCAGGAGCTCAGCCGCGCGTACGGCGACACCGTGACCGTCACCTTTCTCCCCCACCTCATCCCGGTCAGCCGCGGCATCTTCACCACCATCACCGCCGCGCCCGCGGACGACGTGAGCCCGGCGGAGATTTTCGCCGCGCTCACCGAGGCCTACGCTGCGGAGCCCTTCATCCGCCTGCTCGGCGAAAGCGGCACGCCGGACACGAAGAACGTGACGCACACCAATTTCCTTGATCTCGCCTGGCGGCACGACCCGCGCACCGGCCGTATCATCCTGCTCAGCGCCGAGGACAATCTCGTCAAAGGCGCGTCCGGCCAGGCCGTGCAGTCCCTCAACGTCATGTGCGGCTGGCCGGAGGCGACGGCGCTGCTGTAAGAGACTGTGCAAAAAGTCGGCGGTTCGCCGTGTCCCGTCGGGACGACTGAGGGTAGATACCATCTTAATTTTCGGCTGGTTGGAGTGGGTGGTGAGTGGGGTCATAGGCGGTTTGGTTTTTGAGGATGCAGAAGGCGATTTTGAGGAGTTTGTGGAGGACGGCGCAGACGACGGCGAGTTTGCTTTTGCCGGC
>JANPHJ010000105.1:0-30958 GCA_031424395.1 Chthoniobacter sp. | reverse complement strand
GTACAAGGCGGCGAAATCGTTGTAGGTCGGGGTAGTGGGCGCGGCTTTGGCCAACTCTGGATCGGCAGGGTTAAACGGGATAAATGGCGCAGCGAGAATGAGCCGCCGTTTTCCCCCGCCGCTGAAGCGCGCGAGCAGCTTCTCATACGCGGCGATGAACTCCGGCAGCTTCTCCTGGCCGGCGAAGCTTTCCATCTGCCCGAACTGGCAAATGACCACGGTGGCACCGATCTTTTCGAGCTGCTCCTCCCACGTCGGGAAGCCGAGGTCGCGGCGCTGCTCGAAGACGGTGTCGCCCTCCCACGCGAGGTTGCGGAAGCGCAGGTGGAAGTCCGGCAGCGCGCGGGTCAGGAGCAGCTCGAGGTAGCCGTATTCGCTCAGCGCCACCATGTCCTCGCCGCCGACGATGGCGATGACGTCGCCCTTTTTGAAAAACGGCTCCTCCGCCCGGAGGCGGCCCGCGAAAAACGCAAAAGACACGAAAAGGAGGATGCGCACGGAGGGCCAAATCCTTTCGTGTTTTTCGCGCTTTTCACGGGCCAAAAAACGGGGAGGACGCATGACGGCAAAGACTGGCGCGCACGGGCGAATTGGCAAACGCAAAGTGGGCGCGGCACCGCTGGCGGGAAGGCAGATGGCACCGCAGAGGCGCAGAGGGACGAGAGATGATCGCGGAGGGATTTTCAAAACCCAGCCCTCTGCGTCCCTCGCAAAAACCTCCGAGGCGGCGGCGCACGGGACCAGCGGCGGCCGGTGCCTTTCGGGCGAGTCCGCGCCTCTGCGGTGGAAGGAGCTGCCCCCACCCGTGCAGCGCGCGCCGCGGAAGATTGGGCGTGGACGCGGCGGGCGCGCGGCGGGAGGATGCGGGCTCATCCCCTGCCCCAATGAAAATTCTCCGCCTCGTGCTCGCGTTACTTTGCACCGCCACCGCCGCCCGCGCCGAACTGCGCGTGCCCGCTTTCACCGCGTATCTGGAACCCGATGCGAATGGGGCGAAGGTGGGCAAGGAGGGGATCAGCGGATGGATGAAACCGGGGCTGACGCTGTCTTGGTTTGGGGAAATCAAAATGGCTGGAAAGCTGGAGGCCGCGTTGGTCTTGCGGCTGCCGAAGGATGCGGGGACGAAGCTGCGGCTGACGGTAGGCAAGCAATCGCGCGAGGCTGGGGCGACGGGGACGGGCGAGGAAATGACGGTGAAGTTCGCCGAGTTCACGGTCGAAAAGCCCGGCTATGTGCGCCTTCAACTCCAGTCGCTCAATGAAGCCGGCAAACCCGCAGGCGATCTCGCAGCGCTGGTGCTCGACGGCCCGGCGGCGCAGGACGCGCACTTTAACCTGAAGGAGCGGCGCAATGCAGCGTCGGTGCATCTCGCCTACCAGGCGCCGAAAGACTCGAAGGTGGACGCTTTCTACTGCGAGGTGACGGCGGTGGATGATCCGGTGGCGACTTACTACATGGCGACGGGGTGGAACCGCGGCTACTTCGGCATGCAGGTGAACAGCGCGACGGAGCGGCGGATCATTTTCAGCGTGTGGGACGGCGGCGGCGAGGCGAAGGATCGCGCGAAGGTGGCGGACGAAAACCGGACGAAGCTGGTGGCGAAAGGCGAGGGCGTGAGCGCGGGCGATTTTGGCAACGAGGGCACGGGCGGGCACAGCCATCTCGTGTATCCGTGGAAGACGGGCGAGGTGCAGAAATTTGTCGTCACCGCGAAGCCGTCGGATGAGACGCACACGGTTTATTCCGGCTTCTGGTTTCACCCGGAGAAAAAGCAGTGGATGCTGATCTCAAGCTGGAACGCGCCGCAGACGGGCGGCTGGCTGAAGGGGCTGTATTCGTTTTCGGAAAACTTCGGCGGGAGCAACGGGCAACTGCGGCGCAAGGCGCTGTATGGCAATCAATGGCTGCGCACCGACGATGGCAAATGGCATGAGATCACCGAGGCCAGTTTCAGCCACGACGGCACGGGCAAGGAGGACCGGTTGGACCGTTTCATGGGCGTGGAAAACGGGCGCTTCTTTTTGTCGCAGGGCGGCTTCGGGCCGGGCTTCACCAAGTTCGGGGAGAAGTTCACCCGCCCCGCGACCGCCGCGCCGCCCGCGCTTCAGCTCCCCGCCTTGCCCACCGCGCCGTGACCCTGACGCTGCCACTTTTTCTCGAACACTTCGGCGTCTGCGTGGGCGCGATCACCGGCGTGCTTGCCGCGCGGGAAAAGCGCGTCGATCTTTTCGGCGTGCTGGTGCTCGCGCTGGTCACGGCCTTTGGCGGCGGCACCCTGCGCGATGTCCTGGCCGGTGATCTGCCGGTGGCCTGGCTGCGCGGGCCGGAGCTGCTGCTCAATGTCACGGGCACAGCGCTGGTCACGTTCATCGTCGCGCGCTACCAGCGCCCGCCGCATCGCGCGCTGCTCGTGGCGGATGCCTTCGTGCTCGCGGTCTTCGCGCTGATCGGCACGCGGAAAGGGCTGGCGCTCGGCTTTTCCGCGCCGGTCTGCGTGTTGCTCGGCGTGGTCACCGGCGTGGCCGGCGGCATCATGCGCGATGTGCTGACCCTCGAAGTGCCGCTGGTTTTCCGGCGCGAAATCCACCTCTACGCCACCGCCGCGGCCAGCGGCTCGGCGCTGTGCGTGGTGCTGGCGGGCTCGGGCGAAACCGTGGCGGCGCTGGCGGGCGCAGCGCTGGTGCTCGGGCTGCGGCTCGCGGGCATTTACTGGAAGCTGTCGCTCCCGCTTTTCGAGTCGCGCTGAATTGCCTCACGCCAAGGTCGCCAAGGCCGCAAAGGTAGTTTTTTCCAGCCTTTGCCCCCTTCGCGTCCTTGGCGTGAGACTGATGGCTCAGGCTTTGCCGCCGAAGCTCACGTAATCGTCGAGGTCGAGCAGGTCGGGCCACGTCGCGATGTCCTCGCGCTTTTCGCCCGCGCCTTGGTGCAGGCCGTTGAAAAACTCGCGCGTCTCCACATCGGCAGGCACGACGCTGTCGCGCCACGCCGACCATTGCGCGATCTCCCAAGGCAGGCGCGGGTTTTTCTGATGGGCGGTGATCCATTCGAGGATTTCGCCGTCGCCTTTGCCGGTGGCGAGTTCGGCTTTGAGCGCCTCGGCGTCGAGGCCCAGGAAGCTAAGGATGCCCTGATCGAGCGGGCAGGCGTAGTGGTAGTCGCCGTTCTTCCCGGCGAGTTCCGCGCGGCCTTTGTCCAGCATGCGCGGCAGCAGGGCGTAGCCGCCGAGGCGGGCGCGGGCGCTGCGCGGCGGACGTTGCGTGAGATCGGTGACGGGGATGGGTTGGCTCATGGCGTTGGTTTGGTTTCGGTTGAAAAAAAACAGGACTCAGCGGCGGTCGATCATCACGTCGGCGGGAAAGCGCACTTTCGGCAGCGCCGCGTATTTGTCCTCCGCCGAGCGGTAGCCCGCGGCGCACGCCACCACGGCGCGGAAGCCCTGCGCGGGCAGGCCGAGGATGTCGTCATACTGGTCGGGCTCGAAGCCTTCCATCGGGCACGTATCGATGCCGAGCAGCGCCGCGGCCGTCATGAAATTGCCGAGCGCGATGTAGGCCTGCCGCGCCGCCCATTCCAGCGCCACCTGCCCGCGCGCGCCATGCACCACGTCGCCCATGAGCACTTTTTTGAAACCGCCCAGCGCCTCCACCGGGAGCCCGCGCACCTCGGCCATGCGCGCGAGATAGCGGTCCACATCCGCCTCGCTGTTTTTCGCCCGCGCGGCAAAGACGACGTAGTGCGAGCAGTCCACCGGCTGGGTCTGGCCCCACGACACCGGCACGAGCCGCGCGCGCAACGCGGGGTCGGTGAGGACGAGAAACTTGTACGGCTGCAAGCCGTAGCTCGTGGGCGTGAGGATTAGCGCCCGCTCCAGCGCGTCCCAGTCCGCGGCGGCGATCCGCCGGGCAGCGTCGAATTTTTTCACGGCGTAACGCCATTCGAGCTGGCCGAGCAGCGTGCCAGCGGAGATGGGTGCGGAGTTCATGCGGGCAGTATTTGTAACCACAGGTGTTACATTAACAAGCGCGAATTGCGGTGGGGCAGTGGGAGAGCGGGGACCGCGCCGGAAAGCTCAGCCCTGGCTCTCGCCGTGCGGGCCGTTTTCCTCGAGATGGCGCAGGACATCGCTGCGGTCCTCCACTTCATCCCAGACCTCCCGGCTGACATAAATCGGCGCGCCTTGCTGGATGGCGAGGGCGATGCAGTCGCTCGGGCGGCCGTCCAGTTCGACAATCTTTTTTTCAAACAGCTCGTTCTCAGCGCTGATGATGAGCCGCGCGAAATACGTTTCGCTCTTGAGGTCGTTGATGATGACGCGCTCCACTTTCGCGCCCAGCGCCGCCAGCAGGTGGCCGATGAGATCGTGGGTCAGCGGTCGCTCCTTCGGCGTCTGGTTCATGAACATCGAGATGGCCGCCCCGACGCTTTCATCCACATAGATCACGAAGACCTTGTCGTCGTTGCCAATGAAGACCGCCCGCCCGGTATTGAACGGGAGGACGGTGCGGATATTCACCGGGACGACGGGCTTGCTCATGGGGCGAAAATGTCGGGTGACGCGCGGCGGGTGTCGAGGGTGAAAATGGGCGCGAGGGCTGGAAACATGGGGCTCGGCGGGCGGCGGGCGGATCTCAGGGGAGCGTCCCGATGGGATCGAAAATACGGTCGCACCGGCGCTCCGCTTTGGTGGCAGCACGATCCGTCGGTCGTGCGGTCAGGCGAAAGCTCGCAGCAGTTCCGCCAGCAGGCGCTCGGCCTCCTGCGGGCTGCCTCCTTCCTCCGAAAGCAACAGCATCATGACATGGCGAAAGCGCTGGCGCAGGCGGGTGAGCTCCGTGCTCAAATGCGAAGGGCTCAGCCCGAGCTGACGCGCGGCTTCCACCTGGCTCGGCGGAGCCGCCCAGCGGACGAGATGCGGCTTCAGCGCGTCGCACAGCGCCGCGCGGCCCTTAGCCCCATACTCCTCGTCGATCGCCTCATAGGCCCGCTCGATCACGCGACGCCCCCACGCCTTGGCGAAGACCTCCTGCGCCGTCTCCGTCCCCGCTTCCACCGCGCTCCGGCCGTCGCCGTCGGGGGCCGGCTGCCCTCCATTCGTCTGCGTGGCGGCCCGGCCGTCGCGTAGTTCATTCAGGGCGAAATTGCGCAGGCTCCGGCGGACCAGATCGCGCAGTCTTCCGCGGTGCGGATTGGCGCGGGCGAGCAGGTTCCGCCGCAGCACCACCTCCGCAAAAAAGCGCTGACGGATGTCTTCCGCATCCTGCCGGGAAAAACGCATCATCCGGAGAAAGGCGAGAATCGCCGGATCATAAGCGCTGCACAACCGCTCCAGCGCCCGCTGCTTCGCCTCCTCCGCGGCCTCCGACGACAGCTCCCCGACCACTGACCAATGGGTTGTGGGCCAGCCTGCGGGGCCAAAGGTCGTCCGGGGTTGCATTGATGAAAAGTCCCCGCGACGAAACCGGACAACGCGGGCCGCGACAAGCGATAGTTTGCCCCGGCGAATGGCGTCGCTCCGGCGCCATGCCAAACCAACCCGCGCGCAGCGCGCACTCCCTCGCCCACCGTGCGACGCGCGACGGCTGCGCCGCTGCGAGCCTCGCATTTGGGACTGCGCCGTCGGGGGCGACCTTCAGCACGGCGCGCGGAGCGGCCCCAGCCAACTGGGTCGCGTTGCGGAGAAGACGCTGTTCCGCGGGCTACGGGCCGGTGGCGCGGGCTTGGAGGATGACGAAACCGGGGGAGAGGGTGGTGCTTAGTCTCCACGTCGAGAGCGTGGTGGTGCCGCCGGCATCGAGGGTCGCGTTCACGCTGCCAGCACGTTGGGATTAAGCGGATTGAGGCAGGCGGCGTGCTGAAGCTCCCAGACGTCGTCCAGGTAGTCATTGTCCTGATCTTCCGGCACGGACACGTCCGCAGCGGCTTCCCCGCCGACGAAGAGTGTCCCCAAGATGCCGAGAGCGATGCAGGCGAGCGCACGCCAGCGACGGCAGGCGGGGAGAGGCAGGCATGGGAGTCGGTGGAAAAGGGGCACTCTAGCAAGCCATACCCAGCGGACGGACGAACTTCACAAACCCGCCCGGGATTTTTGAAAAAATCTCCGGCGACCGACGGGCTGCCGGAAGGAGGCCCCCACCCACTGGCAGCATCGCCACCGTGTTGATCACCCGGGAACCACGATCACCTTTTTGGCAATGCCGCCAGTGGCTGACCTCCACATTTGGCAAAAATTGTTCTCACCTATCCATACCCGCCTCACGCGCCAACTTCACAAAACCGGCAAGAGTTTTTTAAAATGGTGGTGAATACCCTCGTTCACTGAGCCGCAGCGTCCGCTATTTTTCCTTTTCCACGGCGAAGCGGGCGCGCAAATCAATCGCCCGCGCCGCGTGGGGTGCTTTGGCGTTTGCCGGCAAAGCCTCGAACTGCGCAAGACGGGTGGCGATCTCCGCAAGTTTCTGGTCTCGCGGAGGCGGATTGTCCCGAGGAAGCGCGAGCAGGCGGAGTTCGAATTCGGCGATGGTGAGATACCAGCGGGCGTCATCGGCGCGCTCATACATGAGTTTCCGACACAGGCTGAGCGCACCAGCGAGGGCCCGGACCGCATCCGCCTGGTTGCCAGTTCGCAAATGGAGATCGGCGGTGTGGCGGTGAATCTCGACGAGTGTCGCGCGATCGGAGCTCTGGGCCCATGGACGACGGACGATCACCCGCCATATCTGGGTCGCCTCGTTGTCCGCGACGAGTGCGGCCGGAACATCGGCCGCGGCGTCGAGAGCGTTCGCCAGCGCGGCATAGCCATGGGCCACGCGGCGGCGCTGGTTGGTCTCGGCGATGGTGGCGGTCTCCCGCGGCGGGCCGCAAAGGTCGCGCGCTTCGTCGAGGCAGCGGCGCGCGGCGGGAAAGTCGCGGAGCTCGAGGTAGGCGGTGGCTTGGCTGGTGAGACAGCGCCCAAGGTCCAGAGGGGCGCCGTCGTTTTGGGGGGCTTCGGTGCGAACCTGCCGATAATGCGCCTCCGCTTTGCCGAAAAGGGCGAGTGCTTCGGCGGGCTGACCGCTGCGCCGCCGCACGTCGCCAAGGTCTTCTTGGAGCGCCGCGTGGAGACCCGCATCCGTGAGGGGCGGCCGGGAGAAGAGCGCGAGCGCCTGGGCAAAATCCTCCCCGGCTTCCGCCAGCAGGCCCGAGGCGCGCGAGGCGTCTCCCGCGGCTCGGTGCGCCAGGCCGCGGAGCCGGCTGACCGCCTCGCTGAGCGCCGGCGCGTGGATGGTGTCGAGCGTGGCGAGGACGGCGCGCAGTCCGCTCACCGCTTCGCGGTGGTGGCCGGCTTTCGCGAGGGTGGAGTGAAGCGTGAGGCGCGCACTGGCGGCGTCGAGCTGGTATCTCGGCTCGCCGGGGTGCTGGGCGGCCAGCGCCGCCAGATGATCGGCGGCCGCGCGATAGCTTTCGACGGCTTGCGGCGCGCTGCCTTTCCCGAGCAGGAGATCGCCGCGGGCGGTGGCGGCCAGCGCCTGCGCGCGGTGCAGATCCACCCCGCCCATCGTGCCGGCTTCCGTTTCCCACGGAAACTTGGCGGCCTGCGCCGCGACGCTGGCGAACAGCTCAGGCCGGTCGATGGCGTCGAGCTTTCCGTGCAGGTCGAAGAGCATGGCGTTGACCAGTTCCCGGGCCTGTTCGAGCGCGCGCACATTGCGGGCGGCGGCGCGGCGGCGCTGTTCGAGGAAGACGATGGAGAAGGCCGAGGTCAGCGCTAGGAGCAGCGCGGTGACGGCCACGCCGCGCCAGTGTCGGCGCAGGCGGCGGCGGACAATGTAGCCCAGCGTCCACGCGCGGGCGGCGACGGGTGCGCCGGCGAGGAAATGCCGCACGTCATCCGCCAGCGCGCGGACGCTCGGATAGCGCTCGGTTTTCCCCTTCGCGATAGCTTTCAAAATGACGGCCTCGAGGTCGCGGGCGAGGCCGGGGCACGCGCCGCGCGGGGGGCGCGGTTCGGCGTCGCGCGCGGCGGCGAGGAGTTGGAGCGGCGGCAGTGTCTCATCGAAGGGCCAGGCGTCGGTGAGGAGGCGGTAGAGGATGACGCCGAGTGCATACACGTCCGCGGCGACGCCGATCGCGCTCATTTTCCCGGCGGCCTGTTCGGGCGCCATGAACATCGGCGTGCCGAGCGGCTGGCCGCTGAACGAGAGGGTGCAGCCGAAGCCGGAATCGTCGAGAAAGCGCGCGAGGCCGAAGTCGAGAATCTTGGGCTGGCCGTCGGCGGAAACGAGGATGTTCGCGGGCTTGAGGTCGCGGTGAATAATGCCGCCATCGTGGGCGTGCTGGACGCCGTCGCAGACGGCGAGGTAAAGGGCGAGTCGGGCGCGGGTGTCCAGTTTTTGGGACGTGGCGAAGTCATCGAGCGGCGGGCCTTCGACCAACTCCATGGCGTACCACGGCCGGCCATCGGCCACGCCACTGGTGTGGACGCGGGCGATGTTGGGATGATCCTGCTGCGCCGCCGCCTCGATTTCGCGCTGAAAACGCCACGTCAGTTTCGCGGTGTAGTCGCTCCCGTGACTGCCGAGGGTGAGCCCGGGCGAGAGCAGCTTGATGGCGACGAGCCGTCCGAGGGATCGCTGC
The DNA here is from genome assembly GCA_031424395.1 of Chthoniobacter sp. GTDB lineage: Bacteria > Verrucomicrobiota > Verrucomicrobiia > Chthoniobacterales > Chthoniobacteraceae > Chthoniobacter. The sequence goes on along the minus strand of JANPHJ010000105.1, from coordinate 22,345 downwards.
GTGGCGCGCCACACCTCACCCCATGCGCCGCCGCCGATTCTCTCGATGAGATCGAAGCCGGCGATTTCCCCAAATGGGGAATCCGGGGGCCGGGGGGACGACGGATCAGATGGAGCCATGAGCGCGTGGAGTGTGCTGATGTTTGGCGTGCATTCCTACCGGTCTCGCAAAGTTTTTTCGACACGCCCATTGCAATCAAATCGCGCGCACATTACCACGCGCCGCATGAAGCCACCCTGGGACATTCCCGCCGCCATTTCGCTCTACAATATCGACCGCTGGGGGACGGGTTATTTCACAGTGAATGGGAAGGGCAACATCCAGATCCAGCCGACGCGCAAGGAGGGCGCGGTGATCGACATCATGGAGGTGATCGCGGAGGCAAAGGAGCGCGGGTTGAATTTTCCGATGGTGCTGCGGTTTCAGGATTTGCTGCGCGACCGGGTGGAGACGATCAACAAGGCGTTCGGCGCGGCGATCACGGAGTCGGGTTACAAGAACGTTTATCGCGGGGTGTTTCCGATCAAGGTGAACCAACTCCGCGAGGTCGTGGAGGAGATCATGGACGCGGGCGCGGCCTATGATTTTGGCATCGAGGCGGGGAGCAAGCCGGAGTTGCTGGCGGCACTGGCGATCCATCGCTCTTCGGAAGGGCTGATTATATGCAACGGCTACAAGGATCAGCTTTTCATCCAGAATGCGCTGCTGGGGCGGAAGCTGGGGAAGAAGGTCATCCTGGTGGTGGAGAAGATCGAGGAGCTGACGGAAATCCTGCGCGTGTCGAAGGAGGTGGGTGTGGAGCCGATGATCGGCATCCGCGTGCGGCTGGCGGCGAAGGGCGCGGGCAAATGGGCGACGAGCGGCGGGGAGAATGCGAAGTTTGGCGTGAGCACGGCGGAGCTGGTGGCGGCGAGCGAGCTGCTGAAAAAGGAGGGGCTGGCGCACACGCTCAAGCTCGTTCATTTCCACGTCGGCTCGCAGGTGCCGGACATCGGCACGATCAAGCGCGCGGTGCGCGAGGCGGCGCGGTTTTATGCGAAGCTGGCGAAGATGGGGCACGAGCTGGGCTACCTCGATTGCGGTGGCGGGCTGGGGGTGGATTACGATGGGTCACGGACGGCGTTCGACAGCTCGACGAACTACTCGCTGCACGAGTATGCGCGGGACATCGTCTATAACATCATGGACGTGTGCGATGCGGAGAAGGTGGCGCACCCGATCATCGTCACCGAGAGCGGCCGCGCGATCGTGGCGCATCATTCGGTGCTGATCGTGGAGGCGTTCGGGGCGATTGAAAAAGACAAGGTGCCGATTCAGATCGAGATCAAGGAGAGCGACCCGAAGCAGGTCACTGAGGTGCTCGAAATCCAGCGCAATCTCACGCAGCAAAACCGCATGGAATCGCTGCACGACGCGCAGCAGATCAAGGAGCAGGCGCAGTCGATGTTTGACCTCGGGCTGCTGGAATTGGAGAGCAAGGCGAAGATCGAAACCGTGTACTGGCAGATCGCGAAACGGATCGTGGATTTCTGCGCGGGGATGAAATACGTGCCGGACGAGGTGAAGGACTTGGAGGTTTCGCTCGGCGACCAATACGTGTGCAACTTCTCGGTTTTCCAAAGTCTGCTCGACCACTGGGCGCTCGGGCAGCTTTTCCCAGTGATGCCGATTCACCGGCTCGGCGAGTATCCCGAACGCAACGGCACGCTCGTGGACATCACCTGCGACAGCGACGGCAAGGTGAGCAAGTTCATCGACCTCCAGGACGTGAAGGACACGCTGCCGCTGCACAAGCTGAAGCCCGGCGAGCCCTATTATCTCGGGTTCTTTTTGATGGGCGCCTACCAGGACATCATGGGTGATTTGCACAACCTTTTCGGCCGCGTGAATGAGGCGCACATCTTTCTCGATGAGGACGAGGAGAGCGGCTGGTACATCGAGGAAACGATCGAGGGCAGCACCATCGGCGAAGTGCTCTCGATGACCCAGTGGGACCAGAACGAACTCGCGCGCCATGTGAAGGGACAGGTCGATGCGGCGATCAAAGGCGACCGCCTCAAGCCGAACGAAGCCATGAAGCTCCTCGCGAGTTACGAGCGCGGGCTGAAGGGCTACACCTACCTGCAATTCACGCCGCCCAACGGCGCAACGTAGCCGGCTCTTCCTAGAGCCGAGCACCAATCCCACCGCCATGCTCGGAGCCTACCAAGACCACCTCGCCAAGCAGCTCGCCGACATCCGCGCGGCGGGCTTGTACAAAGGCGAGCGCATCATCACCACGCCGCAGGACGCGCACATCGGCGTGACCGGCGGGCGCGAGGTGCTGAACATGTGCGCGAACAATTACCTCGGGCTCGCCGCGCATCCGGCTGTCGTCGCGGCGGCGCACGCGGCGCTGGACCGCTGGGGCTACGGGCTGGCGAGCGTGCGCTTCATCTGCGGCACGCAGGATATTCACAAGCAGCTCGAAAGCGCGCTGAGCGCCTTCCTCGGCACGGACGACACGATCCTTTACGGCTCATGCTTCGACGCCAACGGCGGCCTTTTCGAGACGCTGCTCGGCGCGGAGGACGCAATCATTTCCGACGAGCTGAACCACGCCTCGATCATCGACGGCGTGCGGCTCTGCAAAGCCGCGCGCTACCGCTACAAAAACAACGACATCGCCGACCTCGAAGCCAAGCTGCGCGAGGCCGCAGAAAAGGGCGCGCGCTTCACGATGATCGCGACCGACGGCGTCTTCTCGATGGACGGCTACATCGCGAACCTCGCCGGCGTCTGCGACCTCGCGGACAAATACGGCGCGCTGGTCATGGTCGATGATTCGCACGCCGTCGGCTTCCTCGGCGCGCGCGGGCGCGGCACGCCAGAGCACTGCGGCGTGGCGGGGCGCGTGGACATCCTCACCGGCACGCTCGGCAAGGCGCTCGGCGGCGCGAGCGGCGGCTACACCAGCGGGCGGCGCGAGATCATCGAACTGCTCCGTCAGCGCTCACGGCCCTACCTTTTTTCCAACACGCTCGCACCCTCGATAGCCGGCGCCTCGCTCGCCGCGCTGGAGCTGCTCACCGAGTCCACCGCGCTGCGCGACAAGCTCGAAGCCAACACGGAATTCTTCCGCGCCGAGATGACCGCGCGCGGTTTCAAAATTCTTCCCGGCACGCATCCCATCGTCCCCATCATGCTCGGCGATGCCCCGCTGGCGCAGCGTTTCGCCGAGGCGATGCTCGCGCGCGGCGTCTATGTCGTGGGCTTTTTCTACCCCGTGGTGCCGCAGGGCAAAGCGCGCATCCGCACGCAAATCAGCGCCGCCCACTCGCGCGAAGATCTGGAGTTTGCGGTCGAGCAATTCAGCGCGGTGAAAGCGGAACTGGGGCTGTGACCCGCGCCGGTTCGCAAGCGGAAAAACGACCGCGCGTGCCGACGCGCAGTGACAGCCCGGAGGGCTGCAAGAAATTAGCCGGGGGTAAAGCGCAGCGACACCCCCGGAACGCGGCAAAAAATGCGCCCGCACCCCAGCGGGGTGCAAGGAGTTGGAGGACGATGTCTCGCACCCCTCCGGGGTGCATTCCTTTTGCGGATTTTTCCGGGGGTGTCGCTGCGCTTTACCCCCGGCTAATTTCTGTTGTCCCTCCGGGACATCGGCACGCATGAGCGCTGATTTTTCACCCGACCCGCAACTCATTGAGCGCGCGATCCTGCTCGCGCGTGAATTGCAGGAGCGGGCGGTGGCGTTGCAAACGGCGGGCGAACGGCGGCAGCAAGCGGAGCTGGACCGGATGCTGCAAACTCCAGCGGACAAGGTGACGCTGGTGCAGCTTACCGATCAGGCGTTTCGCGCGCGGAATGCAGCGCGGGTGGCGGAGCAGTTCACGCACATTTTGGACGTGCAGGGTGTACCGCGGTTTTTCAGCCCGATTGACCGCGCGCTGCTGCGCGGTTTTCAGACTTTCGGCGGGTGGCTGCCGGGCGTGGCGGTGCCGCTGGTGCGCGAGCACATGCAGCAGGAAACGGCGAACGTGGTGCTGCCCGCGGAGGGCGAAGTGCTGGCCGAGCACTTGCGCGCGCGGCAGGGCGAGGGGCTGCGGATGAATGTGAATTTCCTCGGCGAAGCGCTGCTCGGCGAGGACGAGGCACAGCGGCGGCTGGCGCGCTGCCACGAGGCGCTCCGGATGCCGGAGGTCGTGGTGCTGTCGGTGAAAATCTCGACGCTCTTTTCGCAAATCTCCGCGCTGGCGCGGGAGCACACGGTGCGCGTGCTGTGCGACCGGCTGGAGCCGCTGTACCGCGCGGCGGCGGAGCAGCGATTTGTGCGCGCGGATGGCGTGAGCGTCCCGAAGTTCGTCTATCTCGACATGGAGGAATACCGCGACCTGCGGCTGACGGCGGACGCCTTCATGCGCACGCTGGAGCGGCCCGGTTTGGAAAATGTGGAAGCTGGAATCGCGCTCCAGGCTTACATCCCCGACTCGGCGCGGGTGCTGCGTGAACTGCACGCGTGGGCGCGGACGCGGGTGGCGCGTGGCGGCGGGGCGATCACGGTGCGGATCGTGAAGGGCGCGAACATGGAGATGGAGCGCGTCGAGGCGTCGGTGCGCGGCTGGCCGCAGGCGCCGTTTCGGACGAAGGCGGAGACGGATGCGAATTACAAACGCATGCTGGCGGCGGCGATCACGCCGGAGAATCTGCCGGCGGTGCGCGTGGGCGTGGCGTCGCACAATCTTTTCGACGTGGCCTACGGGCTGGTGCTGGCGGCGGAGGCGGGCGCGGGCGGGCGCGTGCAGTTTGAGATGCTGGAGGGGATGGCGAACCACCAACGGCGCGCGCTGTTCGAGCACTCGCGCAATCTGTTGCTCTACGCGCCGGCGTGCGGGAAGGATGAGTTTCTCCACGCCCTCGGCTACCTCATCCGGCGGCTGGATGAAAACACCGGCCCCGACAATTTTCTGCGCCATGCTTTCAAGCTGCGCGTCGGCAGCGAGGAGTGGGACGCACTCGAACGCGGCTTCCGCGAAGCCTTTCACCTCGGCATCACCGACGCCCCGCGCCGCACGCAAAACCGCCTGCATCCGCTCGCGGAAAAACCGCGCGAGGAAATGCTGTGGACGGATTTTGAAAACGAACCCGACACGGATTTCGCGCTGCCGCAAAATGGCGCGTGGGCGGCGCAACTCGTGGCGCAGGCATCCCTGCCTGTGGATGTCCGGCGGGCATCCCCGCCCGCCGAAGTGACCGCCACCGTCGCCTGCGCGCAAGCCGACCCCGACGGCTGGCGCACGATGTCCGTGGACGCGCGCTCGCAACTGCTCGGCAAGGTCGCGCAAGAGCTGCGCGAGGCCCGTGGACGCTTGATCCGCGCGGCAATGGCAGATGGCGCAAAGACCATCGCCGAAGCGGACCCCGAAGTTTCCGAGGCGGTGGATTTCGTGGAGTTCTATCGCAGCACCGCGCGCTATTTTTTCGAGCTGCCGACGGTGCGGGCGAAGCCGAAGGGCGTGGTCGTGGTGGTGTCGCCGTGGAATTTTCCCATCGCGATTCCGTGCGGCGGGATCGCCGCGGCGCTCGCGGCGGGAAACACCGTGATCCTCAAACCCGCATCTGCCACCGCGGAAGTCGCGCGGGAATTGTGCGCGTGTTTTTGGCGCGCGGGCGTTTCGCAAAACACGCTGCAATTTTTCCCATGCGCGGGCAGCGGCGCGAGCCGCGAGTTGGTCGCGCATCCCGGCGTGGATGCGGTGATCCTGACCGGCGGCACGGAGACGGCGCTGCGGATGCTGCGCGCGCGGCCGGAGATGCGCCTTTTCGCCGAGACAGGCGGGAAGAACGCGACGGTCGTCACGGCGCTGGCGGATCGCGAGCAGGCGATCCGGCATGTGGTTCATTCGGCTTTCAGCCACGGCGGGCAGAAATGCTCGGCGACTTCGCTGCTGCTGCTGGAGGCGGAAGTCTATGATGATCCCGAGTTTCGCCGCGTGCTGTGCGATGCGGCTGAAAGCATCACGGTCGGCGACGTGTGGGATTTGCCCACGCGGCTCGGGCCGCTCATTCGTCCGCCCGACGGCGATCTCGCGCGGGCGCTGACGACGCTGGAGCCGGGTGAGTCGTGGGTGGTCGCGCCGCGGCAGGTCGGCGACGACCCGCGGCTGTGGTCGCCGGGCGTGAAGTACGGCGTGCAGCCGGGGAGCTTCACGCACGTCACGGAATTCTTCGGCCCGGTGCTCGGCGTCATGCGTTTCACCACGCTCGCCGAGGCCATCGCGCTGGTGTACGCGACGGGCTACGGCCTGACCAGCGGGCTCGAATCGCTCGACGAACGCGAACAGGCCCTGTGGCAGGCGGGTATCCGCGCGGGGAATCTCTACATCAACAAGCCGACGACGGGCGCGGTGGTGCTGCGGCAGCCGTTCGGCGGGATGGGCCGGTCGTCCTTCGGACCGGGGATGAAAGCGGGCGGGCCGAACTACGTGGCGCAGTTCATGGATTTCGAGGACCGGCCCGTGGAAGCTGATGCTGAGCCGATCGCGGAGGCATCGCTCGAAGATTTGCGGCGGCGTTTGCTGGCGGTCGAGGTCGAAGCGGAGCCGGGGGAGGTGACGCGAGTACTGGCAGCGATGGCGAGTTACGACCGCGCATTCCGCGAGGAGTTTGGGCGCGAGCACGATCAATTCCGCCTGCTCGGGGAAGACAACGTGCGGCGGTATCTGCCCATCCCATCGGTGCGCGTGCGGGTGCATCCGCGCGATTCGTTTTTCGCAGTCTTCGCCCGCGCGTGCGCCGCCCGCGCCGCTGGCTGCCGCGTGACGGTGAGCGCGCCACCGGATCTCGCGCACCCGGCGGTGCGGCGGCTGGATGAGATGACGGATGCGTGGGCGGCGGGGATCGAGTTCATCGAGGAAACAGACGCGCAACTCGGCGAAGCCATCCGCAGTGGCGCCGTGGAGCGGTTGCGCTTCGCGGCGGCGGATCGTGTGCCCGCGGAACTCCGCGCGATCGCCCATGAGGCGGTCATCTTTCTCGCGGATGCGCCGGTGCGGGCGGAGGGGCGCGTGGAGCTGCTGTGGTACGTGCGCGAGCAGTCGATCAGCCACGCGTATCACCGCTACGGCAACCTCGGCGCGCGCGCGGGCGAGCGGCGGGCGGAGCCGCTTTAGAACTGAAAATAGATGAACGCCTTGTATTTCACCGGGACGAAAAGGATGGCGAGTTCGGTGCCGACGCCGAGCAGGGCGGCGGCGGCCCAGTCGGGGAGGCGCTGCCAGGCGGCGGTGAAAACGCGGCGGGAGTTCAGCCAGTGGACGAGCGCGAGGACGGCGAGGATGACGACGCACTCGGTGCCGAAAGACTTGGTCCGATGGGGGCCGAAAAGCGTGAAGGCTTTGAAAATGCGCCATGCCATTTCGAGGCTGGTCGCTTTAATGGCGTGAGTCTTTTCGTCGAGGAGCGGCGCGGCGCGGAAGAAAATCCAAGTGAGGCAGACCCAGTAAAAAGTGAGCGGCACGGCAAGCACGGCCATGACCTTTTTGAAACCGGCGCCCGCGTTTTCCACAAGCCGCTGCCACTCGCGGTGGAAGATGAGCGCGACACCGTGCATGCCGCCCCAGATGACAAAGGTCCACGACGCGCCGTGCCACAGGCCGCCGAGGAGCATGGTGAGGAGCAGGTTGCGGTAGGTGAAAAGCTTCGAGCAGCGGTTGCCGCCGAGGGAGATGTAGAGGTAGTCGCGCAGCCAGGTGCTGAGCGAGATGTGCCAGCGCCGCCAGAATTCGGTGATGCTGCGGGAGAAATAGGGGAAGTCGAAATTCGGCGTGAGCTCGTAGCCGAGCAGCCGCGCGGTGGCGATGGCCATGTCGGAGTAGCCGCTGAAGTCGCAGTAGATCTGCACGGCGTAAAACAGCACGCCGAGGACGGCGCTGAGGTGGGTGTATTTCGTGGGGTCGGCGAAGAAGGCGTCGGCGATCTGCGCGGCGAATTCGGAGACGCAGGCCTTTTTCACAAAGCCGATGAAGAAGAGCGTGCAGCAGTCACGGACGCGGACGCTGGCCCAGACGCGCTTTTCAAAGACCTGCGGGAGAAAGGTCATGGCGCGGACGATGGGGCCGGCGACGAGCTGGGGAAAAAAGGAGATGAAGAAGGCGAGATCGAGAAAGCTGCGCACAGGCGCGAGACGGCGGCGATAGACGTCGATGGAGTAGCTCATCGACTGGAAGGTGTAGAAGCTGACGCCGTAGGGCAGGATGATCGCGAGCGTGTGCAGCGAGGTGTGGAGGCCGAACCAGGTGAGAAAACCCGCGGCCGAGGTGATGAAGAAGTTGAAGTATTTGAAGTAGCAGAGGACGCCGAGATTGGCGGCGAGGCTGGCGAGCAGCCACGCGCGGCGCGCGGGCTCGGAGCGGGCGGCGCCGAGGCCGCGGCCCACGGCGTAGTCCATGATGGTGGAGCCCCAGAGCACGGCGGGGAACCACCAGCCGGCGGGCATCTGGGCCCACTCACCGGCGCGCAGGTGGCCGAAAAATTCGACTGGATCGCCCACGAAAAAGCAGGCGTAGAAAAAGTGGCCGCACGCCAGCAGCCAGCTTTTGCGCGCGGTATTGCCGCGCAGTGACCAATGCACGGCGAAGACGATCAGGAAGAAAATGAGGAAGCGGAATTCGACGAAAAGCATGGCGTGAAAAGCGGCTGACGGCTGGGTTATGGGCGGGATTCTTTCTCAGTATGCAGGCTGGCAAAAAAGCGCTCGGCGAGCAGGCGGCTGTAGGGCGGCGCACCCTCGGCGTTGAGGTGTTCCACATCGAGGCGGTGGCCCGGCACGAACAGTTCGGGAAAGGCGCGCACGTCTGAGAAATTGAGCAGACGGCACTGCCGGAGGTCCTCCGGCGGCATCATCTGCGTCCGGGCGGTGGTCGGGGGCACGAGGAATACCGGCAGGGCGCCAATGGCGGTGACTTTTTCCACCAGCCGGCGCAAAGCCGCGCCGGCTGCCGGATCATTCGGGCGCGCCGTTTGCGGGGTGACCAGGCGCTCGGCATAGGCACGCTCGTAGGCCGCGCGGTTTTTATCCTCCAGGCCGCCGTCAAGCCGCACCCAGCCTTGGTCGGCGGTAGACTTGTCAGGGACCAACGGGTTCGTTTTTTTTCTTTTCACCAGCCGGGAGGCGAGCGCGGCACCACGGCCGAGGTTGGTCTGGCGGTGGAGAAAACCGGTGAAATGCTCAAGCAAATCGGCCACCGGATCCAAGCGGATCTGAAGGCGCTCGGACCAGGGCCTGGCCGGCTGGCTTTGCCCGGCCAGACGGGCCTGCGTCTGCGCCCACTCGGCGAGGAAGCACCGCCCCATGATCTGCATGCGCTCGGCGTCGTGCCAGTAGGTCATCCGTCCGCCATCCCAGAGCGCGCGTTGGGTTTTCAGCCGTGGGTAGTCGAGCTCGATGAAGACCCAGCGCAACCGGCGGTGCGGGCCGCGCGCGATCTGGTCGAAGAGGAACGCATCTTCCGGTGGCGTCATCCCCGAGATGCCGGCGTTGAAGGAACGGATGGGGAAGCCAAGTTCCGCCATGCGCTGGTCGAAGAGGGCGGGGATGACTTGGAATTCGACGCGGCTCGAACCGAGGAAGATGGCGTCGTAGTCATCGCCGTGGGCCGCGAGGTGGGCGCGTTTCTGGGCCACATTAATCACCTCGGGGAAAGGCAGCCAGCGCGCCGCCAGCCAACAACTGCCCGCAAAGGCCGCCGCGAACACGGCGGCGGTGCCGAGGCCGCGCCGCCGACCTGGCGCGAGGGGTAAAAGTCTGCCGGTCATGGGGCGGTGTTTAATCAGCACCCGAAGGCGGCTGCGCGATTTGGACAAAGCGGTCGGCGACGATGCGGGTGAGGATTTCCGCGCCGGCGGCGTTCAGATGCGAGCTGTCGATACGGTTCTCCGGCGCGTAGAGTTGCGGGTAGGCGGCGGGGTCGCAGAGATTGATGACTGCGGCGTGACGCGCGTTTTCCGCGGAGGGGACGAAATACCAGACCCGCACCCGCGGCGGAATGACGAGTACGGGCACGGCTCCGGCGCGCACGATTTTCGCAATCGCCTCGCCCAGCACGGCCTGGCTCACGCGGTCCGCCTCGTCGGGTTTCGGCAGGTCGCGGCCCCCGGTGTAGCCGGTGAAACGCTTGGCCTTTTTCCGGTCGCCGGCATCGGCGCTGTCCGCGGGCTCCCAGCCGTCGCCCCCCGGTCCGAGCTTCGAGGCTTCCACGGGCTCGGGCTCCGCCGCGCCGCGCCAGTCTTGGAAAAGCAGCGCGCCGCGGCCGAGCTGCGTGGTGCGCTGCCCGAAGGTGGAGAGGTGGCCGATAAAATCGCGCGGGCGCTCAAAAACTTCCGCCAGCTGATCGCGGAAGCTGAGGTGGCCGGTCGGGGCGGCGAGGCGGCGGCAGAGGCTCCAGAAGCGCGGCCAGTCGTGCCAGGCCACGCTGCGGAGCGTGCCGCGTTCGCCGTCCTTGATGCCGGTCTGGAAAAAATCGATCTCGAGAAAAACCCAGCGCAGCCGCGCAGGCCGCAGCGCGAGAATCCGCCCGAGCATCCACGAGTCCTCGGGCGTGCCCATGCCGTGAACCCCGGCATTGAAAGACTTCATCGGCAATCCGCGCGCGCCCACGAGACGGTCGAAGACTGCGGGCATCAGGTGGTTTTCGATGCGGCTCGAACCGATGAAGATTGCGTCGTACTCATTGCCGTGGGCCGCGAGATGGGTGAGTCTTTCGCGCACGTAGGCGGGCGTCTCGGCGGACGGCAGCCACGCATCGGCGAGCCACACCGCGAGCCCGAAACTGCCCACCCCCGCGCCCACGGCGAGCATCGCATGGACGGCGGCGGCTGGTTTCATAGACGGAAAGACGGAAGCGGCATGGAAGGCGAAAATGATGGACTTGGCAAACCCCGGCGGGCAAGCCCAGGCGTCCCGGAAACTCAGCGCAGCGCCCCGCGGGCGGCGGCAAAATGCTCGGCCACGAGCCGGGTGAAAACCAGCGCGCCGGCGGCACTGAGGTGTGTGCCATCGAGGCGGTTTTCGAGGGCGAAAAGCTCGGGATAGGCGCGCGGGTCGGAGAAATCCAAAATGAGGCAGGACTGGCGGATGTCCGGCGGCGGCTCGAAGCGCCACGGCGAGGTGGTCGGCGGCACGAGCAGCACCGGCGTGGCGCCGAGCCGCGCGACTTTTTCCAGCAGCCGCCGGAGCGCAAACGCCCCGGCGGGACTGCCGGGCTTTGCCACCTGCGGCGAGGCCAGGCGCTCGGCGTAGGTGCGCTGGTAGTCGGCGAGGTCGGCTCCGTGAATCACTTCGGGCGTTTTCACCCACCCGTCCCCCTCCGTGGGCGCAGGCCCTGGGGCACGCAGGACAGCGCGCGCGAGCGGCGGCACGGCGGCCCCGAGATGCACCGCGTGCTCGAGAGAGAGCCCGGCGTGCACCCAGGCCTGGCCGAGCGGTTTGGCGAGTTTCGCAAAGCGGTCGGCCCACGGCCGGCCGCGCTGCTTTTTCTGCCCCACCCGGCTTAGCGCCCGCTGCCACTCCGGGACGAAACACTGCCACAGCACGACGCTGCGCTCCCAGTCGTGCCAGTAGGCGAGCCGCCCGCCGTCGCGGCGTGCCCGGTCGGGCTCGAGCCACACCGGCTGCAGCTCGATGAAAACCCAGCGCAGGGGGTCGTGCGGACAACGCGCGAGATGGTCGAAAAAGAAAGCGTCCTCGGGCGGGGTCATCGCGGAGATGCCGGCATTGAAAGCCGCCAGCGGGTGGCCCAGTTCCGCGGTGCGCTGGTTGAAAACCGCCGGCACAATCTGGACCTCGATGCGGCTCGAGCCGAGGAAAAGGGTGTCGTAGCGGCGGCCATGCTCCGCAAACCAGGCGTGCTTGGCGGCCGCCGCCGGCACGTCGGGAAACGGCAGCCGCGGCCCGATGAGGAGCGCGCTCGCGACGAAGGCTGCACCGAAGCACGCGCCGGTAAAGACGCCGCGGGCGACGCGCCGGAGGCGTGGAAAATCTGGATGAGGCATGCAGCTGCGCAGGATAGAAACGCGACCCGGCGCGACAAGGAAATTGCCCGCGCACGCCGCGCCGCCTAGGCTGCGCGACTATGGAATTTCCAACGGAAAATATGCGCTGGCTGCTTCTCGCCCTGCTGGCGCTAGGGCTTGCGGGACCGGGCGCGACGGCGCAGGAAAAATCCGCGGCCGCGCGCGCGCCCGACTTGCGCGCGGAGCCGATGGTCGAGGTGGCAAAGGTGTGCCCGTCCATCGTCATCGAACTGCGCTACGGCACCGCGCGCAACGTAACCGGCCAGCCGATTTACCCGCCCAATGCGCGCTGCCTGCTGCGGCGCAGCGTGGCCGACCGGTTGAACAAGGCGCAGGCCGAACTCCAGACGCAGAAGCTGAGTTTGAAAATCTGGGACGCCTACCGGCCCGCGTGGGCGCAGCAGATCCTGTGGGACGCGGTGCGCAATCCCGGCTTCGTCGGCGAACCCGCGCGCGGCGGTTCGCTGCACACTTTCGGCGCCGGTGTGGACGTGACGCTCGTCGATGCCAAGGGCCGCGAACTGCGCATGCCGACGGACTTCGACGACTTCACCGCCGCCGCCAGCGGCACCTATCGCGGCAAAGATCCGGTCGTCGCGGCGAATCTGCTCACGCTGCAAAAGGCGATGGCGCACGCCGGATTCTGGGTGCTGCGCGACGAGTGGTGGCACTTCGTTTCGCAGGACGTGAAAAGTTTCGCCGCGTCGCAGACCTCGCTTTTGCCGGAGCCAAAAACCGAGCTGCCCGGGAAGCCCGCCGCCCCTCCGGCAGCGACCGGCAGCGCGGACCGCTAGGCCTGCGGGCTGCCGAGCCGGACTTTTACCGACACCCCGGCACACCCGCCCGAGGGGCAGCAGCCGAAAGGTGAGGAAACAGTTGCATCGCGACACTATTCCCATAATCAACGGTATGGCCTCACCGATCCAATGCGCCGACGCGCTGCTCGAAACCGTTCCGCACCTCATGCGGATCATTCGCACCGAGGTCCGCTCCCAGAGCGGTCCGGAGCTGTCGATGGTCCAGTTCCGCACCCTCGCCTTTCTCGGCCGCAACCACTGCGCGATGCTCGCCGATGTCGCCACCTTCCTCGGGCTGACTCCGCCGGCGGCCTCGAAGCTGGTGGACGGCCTCGTCGCGGCGAAGCTCGCCAGCCGCGAGCCGCACGCCGGCGACCGGCGGCGCGTCTCCCTCGGGCTCACGAAAGCGGGCGGCCGCAAGTATGACGCCGTGGTCGCCGCGGCGCGCGCGTTTCTCGCCGGGAAAATGCGCCATCTCAGCGCCACTCAGCGCACCGCCGTCCTCGGGGCCATGCAGACGCTCCACCGCGCCTTTGCCGACGCGCCCGATGACGAGCGCAAAAAGAACCCTCTTCCATGAACACCCGCCGCACCATTCGCCGAGCCCTCACCGCCACCCTTGCGCTCGTCCTCGCGGCGGGCTGCCATAAAAAGGACGCCACCGCCAGCGGCCCGCCGAAGGGCGGCGCACCCGTCCCGGTCACCCTCGGGGCGGCCGTGCAGAAAGACGTGCCGCTCGACCTGCGCGCCATCGGCAATGTCGAGTCCATCGCCACCGTCGAGATCAAGGCGCAGGTCTCCGGCGAACTCATCGACGTCGGTTTTCAAGAAGGGCAGGACGTGAAAAAGGGCGACCTGCTTTTCAGCATCCAGCCCAAGCTCTACGCCACCCAGCTCGCCCAGGCCGACGCCAATCTCGCCCGCGACCGAGCCGCCGCCGCCAACGCTCTGCGCGATGCCAGCCGCAACGCCGACCTCGCCGCCAAGGGTGCCATTTCCAAAGAAGTCCTCGAGCAGATGCGCGCCGCTTCCGACTCCGCCGCGGCCACCGTCCAAGCCGACGAAGCGCTGCGCGAGATCGCCCGCGTGCAAGTCACCTTTGCCACCATCCGCTCGCCCATCGACGGGCGCACCGGCGCGCTCGCCGTCCAGCGCGGCAACATCATCAAGGCCCACGCCGACACGCCCATGACCACCGTCAATCAGCTCGCGCCCATTTACGTTACTTTCGCCGTCCCCGAGTCCTACCTCACCGCCATCCGCCTCGGCCTCGCGGAGCGCCAGCTTGCCGTCACCGCCCTCGACCCGCAGACGGCCAAACCCCTCGGCGACGGCCATGTTACTTTCATTGCCAACAGCGTCGATATGACCACCGGCACCATCACGCTCAAAGCCACCTTCCCGAACGACGACCGCGCGCTCTGGCCGGGCGCGTTTGTCGATGTCGTGCTCCAGCTCGACACCGAGAGCGGCGTCACCGTCGTCCCCGCGAGCGCCGTCACCATTGGCCAGCGGGGGCCGCAGATTTTCGTGGTGAAAGGCGACGGCACCGCCGACCTCCGCACCGTCACCACGGGCCGCACCGTCGGCCAGGAGACCATCGTGAAAGACGGCGTCCAACCGGGCGAGCGCGTCGTCACCACCGGCCAGCTCCGCCTGTCTCCCGGAGCCAAAGTGCTGCCCAAACCCGCGGCGGATACCGCGCCCGCAGAACGCGCGACTCCAGCTCCCGGCACCAGGCCCGCCACCTTCATTCCGCATCTGGATCGCCGCCCAAGCCTGCGCGCATGAGCATCTCCGAGCCGTTCATCCGCCGGCCGGTCATGACCACGCTAGTCATGCTTGGCCTCCTCGGCTTCGGCCTTTTCGCCTTTCGCGGACTGCCCGTTTCAGATTTGCCCAACGTGGATTTTCCCACGATCCAAGTCAGCGCCAGCCTGCCTGGCGGCAGCCCCGAGACCATGGCCTCGTCGGTGGCCACGCCGCTGGAGCGGCAGTTCAGCACCATCGCCGGCATCGACTCGATGACCTCCACCAGCGCGCAGGGGCTGAGCAATATCACCATCCAGTTTGCCCTCAGCCGCAATATCGACGCCGCCGCGCAGGACGTGCAGGCCGCCATCGCCGCCGCCACCCGCCTGCTGCCGCACGAGATGCCCTCGCCGCCGTCGTACAAAAAGGTCAACCCCGCCGACGCGCCCGTCCTGTACCTCGCCATCACCTCCCCCACCCTGCGCCTCTCGGACGTGAACGAGTACGCCGACACCCTCCTCGCGCAGCGCATCTCCACCATCCCCGGCATTGCGCAGGTCTCCATCTTTGGCGCGCAAAAGTACGCCGTCCGCGTGCAGGTCGATCCGCGCCAGCTCGCCACCCGCGGCATCGGCGTGGACGAGGTCGCCGCCGCCATCGGCAATGCCAACGTCAACCTGCCCACCGGCACCCTCTACGGACCGAGCGAAGCCAGCACTGTGCAAAGCACCGGGCAGCTCTTCGACGCCGCCGCCTACCGCCAGCTCATCGTGGCCTACCGCAATGGCTCACCCGTCCGCCTCGCGCAACTCGGCAAGGTAATCGACAGCGTCGAGAATAACAAAATCGCGAGCTGGTTTCGCGACACCCGCGGCATCGTCCTCGCCGTGCAGAGACAGCCCGGCACTAACACCGTGGCCGTCGTCGATGCGGTCAAAGCGCTGCTACCCACGTTCCGCGCGCAGTTGCCGCCGTCGGTCAAACTGGATGTCCTCTCGGATAAGTCCCTTTCCATCCGTGAAAGCGTGCGCGACGTGGAATTGACGCTCCTGCTTGCTATCGTCCTTGTGGTGTTAGTCATCTTCCTTTTTCTGCGCAATGTGCGCGCGACCGTCATCCCGTCCGTCGCCATGCCGCTCTCGGTCATTGGCACCTTCATGGTCATGCACCTGCTGGGCTTCAGCGTGGATAACTTCTCCCTGCTCGCGCTGACTCTCGCCGTGGGCTTCGTCGTGGATGACGCCATCGTGGTGCTGGAAAATATCGTGCGCCACATCGAGGCCGGCGACGCCCCGATGGAGGCCGCGCTGAAAGGCTCGAAAGAGATCGGTTTCACCATTGTGTCCATGACCATCTCGCTCGCCGCAGTCTTTCTGCCGGTGCTGTTCATGGGCGGCATTCTCGGGCGGCTGCTGAATGAGTTTGCCGTGGTCATCGGCGTCGCGATCCTAATGAGCGGCTTCATCTCCCTGACCCTTACCCCCATGCTGTGCTCGCGCTTTCTCCAGCCGCACAGCGCCCGCCGGCCCGGCCGGCTGTACCAACTCAGCGAGCGCGCGTTCGAGGGGCTGCTCCACCTTTACGAGCGCACGTTAAGGGTCTCGCTGCGGCACAGCTTCACCGTCCTCACGGTCGCGGTCGGCAGCATCGCCGCCACCGCGTTTCTTTTCACCCTGCTGCCCAAAGGTTTCATTCCCAATGAGGACACCGGCCAGATTTTCGCCTTCACAGAGGCGGCGCAAGGCACATCCTTTGACAAGATGGTCGAGCTGCAGCAGCAGGCCGCCGCCATCGTTTTGGAAAGCCCGTACGTGGAGGGGTTCATGTCTTCCATCGGCGTCGGTCCCTCGACCTCGACGGGCAACGCCGGGCGCATCTTCATGAACCTCAGGCCGCGCACCCAACGGCCCTCCGCGGAGGCGATCATCGCCGAACTGCGGCCCAAGCTCGCGGGCATCCCCGGCCTGCGCTGCTTCCCGCAGATTGTGCCGTCCATCCGCATCGGGGGCAGCCTGACCAAGAGCCTGTATCAGTTCACCCTCTTCGGCCCGGACTTGGAGGAGCTCTACGCCGTGGCGCCCAAGGTCGAAGCCAAGATGCGCCAGATTCCCGGCCTCGTGGATGTGACCAGCGACCTTCAGATTACCAATCCCCAAGTGTTAGTAACCATCGACCGCGACAAGGCCAGCGCGCTCGGCGTCACCGCCGTGCAAATCCAGACCGCGCTCTCGAATGCCTATGGCTCCCGCCAGGTCTCGACCATCTATACGGCGACCAACCAATACCAGGTTATCGTCGAAGTGCTGCCTAAGTATCAGGAAAGCGCTGTCGATCTGACCTCGCTTTACATCCGCGCCACCGCCGGCAAGCTCGTACCCCTCAGCGCCGTGACTAAGATCGGCCGCAACACCGGGCCGCTCACCGTCCAGCACCTCGGCCAGCTACCCTCCGTCACCCTTTCCTTTAACCTGACCAACGGCGTGGCGCTCGGCGATGCCATACCTAAGATCGAGGCCGCCGTGAAAGGCGAGATCCCCGCCACTATTAGCACTGGCTTCCAAGGCACCGCGCAGGCTTTTCAATCCTCCCTCAATGGCCTCGGTCTGCTCCTGCTCATGGCCGTCCTGGTCATCTACCTCGTGCTCGGGATTCTGTACGAAAGTTTCATCCACCCCATTACCATTCTGTCCGGCCTGCCGTCCGCCGGCTTTGGCGCGCTTATCGCGCTGTTACTTTTCGGCATGGAGCTGAATGTCTATGGGTTCGTGGGCATCCTCATGCTCATCGGTATCGTGAAAAAGAACGCCATTATGATGATCGACTTCGCCCTGGAGGCGCAGCGCCGCGAAGGCAAGTCGCCCGCCGAGGCCATCTACGAAGCCTGCACCGTCCGGTTCCGCCCCATTATGATGACCACCATGGCCGCGCTTATGGGGACGCTGCCCATCGCCCTCGGCTTCGGCGCCGGGGCCGAAGCGCGCCGCCCGCTCGGCATCGCCGTGGTCGGCGGCCTGCTCGTGTCCCAGCTCCTCACGCTCTACATCACCCCGGTGATCTACCTCTATCTCGAACGGCTGAAAGGCCCGAAAAAATCCGGCCGCCCAATGCCCCACGCACCCAATCCTGAACTCGCCCCTGCCGCGGACCGACTCCGGGCTTAAGACTCCCAGCCTCTCCTTCGCGCAAAAAAAAGGGTGCCCGTCGCCGGGCACCCTCTGGTTAGAACTGACCTGCCAGGCCACTAGGCCACAAGCTTGTAACGCGCGGGGCCGACCTTCCTGACCTTGCCGTTCTTCTTACCCGTGGTCGCGAACCAGATGGAGACATTCTTATATTGCGAGTCGGCCTTTTCCGCTAGTTCCTTGACGGACATCCCCTCCGCCCCGGCCGCCTCCAGCGCCGCCATAATACCCGCCGAAAGCGCACCGCGTTTGACACCCTTGGCCTTCCTGCCGCCCTTGGAGTTGGCTTTCGGAGCCGCCGCCACCGGGGCCGTGTCTGGGCTGAGCCGATACAGTCCTGCAGCGACCTTGCGGATGCCGGGATGTTTTTTTGCGGTCGATTGCAGCCACGAATGAATGTTCGGCGCCTTGATGCCAATCTGCGCAGCGAGGTCCCGCACACGCATGCCCGCCTGGCCGGCCAGCGTCAGCGCACCGAGAATTTTCTCACCTAGCACACCGCGCTGGTGCTGCTTGCGCGGGCCGGATTTCGCCCGGGCAGCCACCGCGGCGGGCGGGCTAACAGCGACCGGGGAGCTGCCGAGCAGACGGCTATGGAGGGCCGAAAGCTGCTGCAGGACGCCCTCAAGTTCGTGCTGCAGCGCCGTCCGCCTTTCCTCCAGGCTCATCATGGCTCTCAGTTGGTCGATACTAGGATTGAAATGTTTCATAAGCCGCGAAGGTTCACACCTGTCTAACCATCCGCAAGCGGAAACTTACCCCCAAGGGCAGCCAGTTGGGACGGCCCGGGAGGAGCGCGCGGCCGCGAACATATTTTTTTAACAGAGTCCTAGGCAGCAGGCCCAAATGTGACTATTGATGCCATCCTGTCTATGTCTCACGCCCCGCTTATCACCCGCCTCGCCGCCGTTGCCCTTTTGCTTCTCGCCGCCGGGTGCGCCACGCCGCGCAAACCGCTGCCACCGCCCAAGCCACCCACTCCCGAACTGCCTAGGAAACAGTCGCACTGGGCAGGCGACGGCGTGACGGGCGCGCCCTCCATCACCATTAACCTGGGCGAGCAGCGCGCGCATTTTTTCAAAGCGGAGAAGGAAGTGGGCCAGGCGGTGATTTCGAGCGGCAAGCACGGTTTCGAGACGCCCACCGGTAATTTCCAAGTCATTCAGCGCGATAAGAACCATGCCTCGAATCTTTACGGCGAATTCGTGGATGCGGCGGGCTCCGTAGTGCAGCGCAATGTGGACGTTACCAAGCAGAAGCCGCCCGCGGGCGCGAGCTTCCGCGGCGCGAAGATGCCATTCTTCCTGCGCTTCCACGGCGGTGCCGGCATGCACGCGGGCAAGCTGCCGGGCTACGCGGCCTCGCATGGCTGTGTGCGTCTGCCCCGCTTTATGGCGGAGCACTTTTTTGAAAATGCGCCGCTAGGCACGCCGGTCCGGGTGATGGGCAATGCTCCGCGCGGGGGCCCCGCGGACAAGCCGGAAAAAAAGCTGCACCCCAAACCAGCCCAGCCCGCGGATGCCGCGCCGGCGCCCGAGCCGGGGCCGAAAGGGGAAGCTGAAGCCGAGAGCAAGCCTGCGCCCGCAGACCCGGTGCCGGCCCCCGCGACTCCGCCCGCACCGGCACCGGTTCCGCCGAGCCCGGCTGAGCCTGCGAAATAAGTCTGCGCTGCACCGCTTTCACCCGCGGCTGTCCTGCCTCACTCGCCGGTGGGAGGATGGCAGCCGCACTGCGGCCCGCAGCCGCCGGTACCCATGACGCGCACTTGCAAGTCGATGCCTTGGAAGCCGATCTGTTCGCGGACGTGACTTAGGAAACTCACGGTCATCGAGTCCGGCGGCGTGGCGCAGTCGAGCTGGAGCCGGAGCGGGAGACTTACTAGCTGGGGATAAGCCTCGGCCATTTCCCCATCGAGGGCGAAGGACAGGTAGGCATTGATCTTTTCCTGGAGCTGAAAGAGCCGCAGCTCCGAGCCATCCCACGGGCGCGGCTCCAGCATGATGAGCGCGACCCCGCCCTCCTTGGCATCGTGCGCCACGATGTCGATGACATGGGCGTGCTCGACGCCGCGCGGAGTGGTGGATTCGGTGCTCATGGAAAAGGCGCGCAACTAACGCGCTTCGCGGCGCGACGCAACCAGCAGCCACGCGCTCAGCCCACCGCTGACCAGCAGCAGCGGCAGCAGGCTACAACGGCTCATGGGCCAGATGAATTCGCCGAGGTTGAAGGAGTTCCAGCGCGTCTCGTGGCTGTGCGGCGGGTAGTGGTGAAACTCCAGCATGCCTTCATAGACGCCGATGGGGTTCACGCTCACGGGGCCTTCGATCGCGCCGAGGAGAAAGGGGCTGGCGTCGCCGCGGGCGATCCCTTCGCGCAGTTCGCCGCGCATTTCCGCGAGGCGGCGGTCGCGCTCGGCGGCATCCACGGCGGCGGCTTCGAGCTTCATCGCCTCCTTTTCCAAATGCACGTCGAGAAGCTGGTCGAGCATGGGCCACGCACGGCCGTAGGCGATGAGCGGCCACGCATAGTCGCCGATGATGCTGTTCACAAAGTCCTGCCGCCGGTCATTGCGCGCGTGGCCGCCGACGGCGAGCGGGTTCTGCCCGTCGGTGGCGGTGAGCAGCGTCTGGCTGACGATGGAGACGAGCGCGAGCAGCGTGGCGCGCCGCGGCAGTCGCGCAAAGGCCACGACCAGCGGCAGGGCGAGAAAGGGCAGTCCCGGCACGAGGTAGCGCGGGCCGGCGGAGAAGC
Organism: Chthoniobacter sp.; assembly: GCA_031424395.1. GTDB lineage: Bacteria > Verrucomicrobiota > Verrucomicrobiia > Chthoniobacterales > Chthoniobacteraceae > Chthoniobacter. Next base: position 1,812 of record JANPHJ010000105.1, on the reverse strand, counting down.
CGCCGTGGTAGCCGTTGAAGCAGCAGTTCACGAAAAAGAAAAAGCCGAAGACCGCTAGGCACAGCCGCGCCTCGGCGACGTGTTCCTTTTCCATGAGCCACCGGCAGATGCCGTAGAGGCCGAGGACGAGCACCGGGCAGAGGAAAAAGATGCCGCGGTACGGCGACACGCTGATGAGCCCCGCGACGTAACTGCTCGGCCAATGGAACATGCCGAGGAAGGCGTCGGTGTCCTTGAAGAGCGGGCTCTGGTAGTCATTCGCGAGGCGAAACGGGCCGCCAAAATTGACGGTGTTGTAGCCGAGCAGCACGATGGCCGGCACGATGCCGCCGAGCGAAAAATGGATGGCCGCGCGCCAGTGCCACGCCCCGCGCCGCGTGGCGAGCAGCGCGTAGAGCGCGAGGAAAACGACCGGCACGATGGCGAGGTAATTTGTGACCACGGCGAGCCCGCCGCAAAAGCCCGCGACGTGCAGCCGCACCGCCGACGCCCGCCCGCCGACTGGCGCTCCGCTTTTCTCCCGAACGAAATAAAGCGCCGCGAGCAGCAGCGAGGCGGTGAGCGCGTGGTCGAAAAAAATTGTGGCGAACGGAAAGAACGTCGTACCAAACGCGAAGGCCAGCGTGGCCGCCGCCGCGGGCCACAGCGCGCCGCCCGCCAGCTCGCGCGCGATACGAAAAAAGAGCACGCAGCCCAGCGCCGAGAGCAGGCTCACCGAGCAGATGGTGGTGAGCCAGGCGTTGAGCGTGAGCGGCCACCACGCGTCCGGGTTCACGCCGAGCGCGCGCTCGATGTGATAAATGAGAAAGTACGCGGGCAGCGCAATGATCGAGGTGCCGGGCGGTTTGTTCGGATGAAAATGCCCAGTGTGCGGCACATAACCGAGATCGCCCGAGGTGCAGATTTCGATCATCGGCTCCAGCTTCACCTCGCCACCGGCGGGCTTCTCATTGATCGGAAAAAGCGTCCACGCCATATCGACCCACGCGAGCCGATGCCGCGCGCCGTCGATGCTGTACTCGGCATCGCGCATCGGGATGCGGCGCAGCACGCCGCTGTCCGCGTCGCGCTGATAGATGAGGAAATCATCAATGGCGAAACGATGCTCCTCGACCATCGCCCGCACCTCGGCAAAGCGGGAGTTCTGATTCCACCCGCCGCCCTGGTTGAAATAGGCGAAGGCGAAAAAAGTCGCGATGAAGAGAATGAGTTCGAGGCGCTGGACGCGGGACATCGCGCGGAGAGTGAATGGTGCGCGGCCAATTGGGAATGGCGAATGGCGGCCACCGCTGTTTCCTTCCGGGGAGCAGGCAGGACACGCGCGATGCGAACCTGCGCGCGGCCTTTTTCACCACCCCGCCCTCACGCCTCCGGCTCGATGGGCTCGATGTGGACGAGCACGTCCGCCGCCGCCGGATTCGCCGCGCGGATGGCGTCCTTCACGTCGTGGCCGATGCGGTGGCCGGCGCGCACGGTGAGCGCGGCGTCCACGCCGATGTGGATGTCCACGTAGAACTCGATGCCCATTTTGCGCAGCCGGCATTTTTCCACGGTGATGACGCCGGGCACCGTGGCGGCGACCTGGCGCACGCTGTCCTCGAGTTCCCGGGGCGGCGCGGTGTCCATGATCTCGAGCAGCGCGGGCCGGAGCAGCCGCCAGCCGTTGAAGCCGATGATGCCGCAGGTGAAGAGGGCGGCCCAGTCGTCGGCGGGCTCCCAGCCGGGACCGCCGAGGAGCGCGATGGAAATGCCGACGAACGCGCCCGCGGAGGTGATGGCGTCGGACCGATGATGCCAGGCGTCGGTTTTCAC
>JANPHJ010000104.1:0-3788 GCA_031424395.1 Chthoniobacter sp. | reverse complement strand
TCCGACCTCTGGCTCAAGACCGAGAAGATGGTGCGCGACGTCCTCATCGCCTCCGGCGCACCCTTTGTCGAAGTGCCGAACGAAGGCGCCTTCTACGGGCCGAAGATCGACATCCAGATTTGGAACGTCATCGGCAAAGAGTTCACCCTCGCCACCAACCAGGTCGATTTCGCCGTCCCCGCCCGCTTCGGCCTCACTTACAAGGACAAGGACAACACGAGCAAGACCCCGCTCTGCATCCACCGCGCCCCGCTCGGCACGCACGAGCGTTTCATCGGCTTCCTCATCGAGCACTACGCCGGCAACTTCCCCCTCTGGCTCGCCCCCGAGCAGGTCCGCATCCTGTCCTTTGGCGACGACGAGCCCCTCGTTGCCGCGGCCAAAGCCCTGCAAGCCGAACTCCGTGCGGAAGGCGTCCGCGCCACCGTCGATATCACCAACGACCCGATCAAAGCCAAGGTCGCCAACGCGGAGCAAATGAAAGTCCACCACATGCTCGTCATCGGCCCGCGCGACCTCGAAGCCGGAAACGTGAGCGTCCGCGTCCACGGCCAAGGTAACCTAGGCGCGAAGCCGCGCGCGGAAGTGGTGGCGGATATTTTGGCAGCGATCAAAGACCGCCGCGCGTGAGGCGCCGCCCAGCCCGGCAATAACGGCCCGCCCGGGCTGCCTATTGCGTTACAGGCGATCCTTCACCTTTTTCTTCTTCTTCTTATCCGATTTCTGGTCGCCTCCCGCACGCAACGATTCATCGACCTGATGGAGTTCGTCGTGGATATGGGTGACTTCCTCGCGCAAGTGCCCAACGTCAAAGCGCTCGGAGTCCAATTCGACGTTCACATGATTGATCTCCACATCGATATGCCGCATCTCAGCCCGGATCGCCTTGGAGGCACCATAAGCGTCGAGTTGCGCCGCCACTTGGTTGTAGGTGCCGCGGGTGTGCTGAATCTCGGCGCGCAATTGACGCGTTGGGTGTGCGTCAGGCTTATCGGTCGTCGTGCGCCGGTCATCATGGGCGGTGGCCAGAGGCACCGAACTGAGGATTCCGAGCGCGAGGGAGGCAGTGAGAAGCTTGGTATTCATATTTAGGATTCGTGGGCAGTCAGACGGGTGCGCGCATCGGGCATTCAATTTTCTCAGGCAGCAAATCCGGCTTTTCCTGGCATTCGACGGCCAGCCCGCACTTCACTTTGGCGGAGACTGCCAGCTTTCGTCGAAGAAGCCGGCATCCACCACGAGCCCCGGCCAGTGCGCGCTCGGCGGGGTGCGGAGGTCGATGATGGCCCAGTCGGGCAGCTTCGGGGTTTGCAGGGAGTTGGTGGTGGTGCTGCCTTCGCGGAAGGTGAAGCCGCTGTTGAGGACGAGGTAGCGCTTGGGGTTGGCGGGATTTGGAAAGATGAGGATCGGCGCGTGATCGGCGGCGGAATATTTGGCGGTGCCGATTTGCAGCGACTCGGCGGTCCAGGTGAGCGGGAACTGCGGCACGGTTTTCGAAAACGCCGCGCGCTCCATGATGGTCTTAATCGCGCGGCTGCTCGACGGGTCGCCCCAAAGGATAAGGTTGGAATTCGCCACGTCCTCCGCCGTGAGCGCGGTGTCGTCTTTCACCCGCACGTCGCCGCGGAAGACGCGCCGCCATTCCACGATGGCGCGTTCCATTTCACTCTTCGCCCACGCGCCGAGCTTGGCGTTGAGCGGCCTGCCGGTCGGGCGGATGAAAATGAACGAGTCCACGAAGGCGTCGTCGATCGGCCCGGTGACGCCGTGCGTTTTGCCCGCGGCGGTCGCCGTTGGCCTCGCCTCCCATTTGCCGCCCGCACCTTTGGCGAAGTGCGCCGTCCAAAAATCCTTCACCGGCGGGCCGACCACTTCCTGGCCGTCGATGACCACGCGCGGCGGGTGCGTCTTGTCGAGCGGCGCGGGCGCGACGGGCAGCGCGATGGTAAATGCCGCGACGTTCTTCGTCGTCACGCGGAAGCCGCCCTCATCCCCCAGCTCGGCCTCGAGGTCCGCGCGGTCGTAGTGCTTTTCGAGCGCGTCGAGCGTGATCCATTTCATCGTCGCGTAGCGCAGCGTGTAAGTCGTGAAGCGCACCTTGGGCGGCAGCGCGGGCGTGCCGGCGGCGATGCGCCCGTCGAGCCACGCGGCGAGCTGCTTCTTTGCGCCGGGCTCGTACTTGTGCGCCGTCTGCGGGCCGATGAGACGCTCCATTTTCACGCCCTCGGTGGCGCAAATTTTTTCCATCATGTCGGCGCTCGCGCGCTGCGGGTCGATCTCGCCGGAGTAGGCCATGAGCGGGTTGTTGGCGAGGTTCGCGGCGTAGTCCGTAGCGTTGGTGTAGTGGAAAAGCGCCTGCTCCCACCACGTCGGCGGCTCGCCCTTTTTGGCGTTGAAGACATCCGCGTAAATCGCCGTCTCGCAAAAGCCCGCGCCCGGCGACATCGCGCACCACTGTCCGGCGTGGTGCGTGCCGAGGTGCCACGCGCTCGCGCCGCCCATCGAGAAGCCCGCGACCGCCGTGCGCAGCGGGTCGATGGCGTAGCGCGCCTGCACCGACGCCATCGCCTCGAAGACATCCGTCTCGCCGGCAAATTTCGTCGCGTTGCAAAAGCGTCCGTAGGGATGCACCACCAGCGTTTTCGGCGGCGTGAACTCGCCTTTCGACTTCCAGCGCTCGTCGAGAAACGCCAGCTCGGTGCGCTTGTCATTGCGCCCCGCGAGCCACACCAGCAGCGGGCGCGGCGTCTTTTCGCCGGCCTTGAAATCGTCCGGCATCACCAGTCCGTAGGGCTGCACCGAGCCGTCGATTTTGGAAACATACCCGCGAATCTGCGGGCCTGTCGCCGTCGTCCACGGCGCGGTGCCGGACTTCAGCGCCTTCGCGCGCTCCAGGCCTTCCGCCAGCGCGCGCTTCGCGGACGCGACCTGTTTCACGTCCATGAACTCGTCATAGCGCAGCGCCCAGTCCACGGCCTTGTGGAAAACCTGCACATCCGGCAGCAGCGCGAGCAGCGCCGGGTTCGTTTTCAAAGTCCCGCGCAGCGTTTCGATCTCGCGCCCGAGCGAGGCCACGCCAGCTTCGAGTTCCTTGCGCTCGGCGTCGGGGATGGCGACGCCGGGCGGCGGGCTTTGTTTGGTCGTCGGCGGTGAGGTCTGGGCGAGCGCGATGGCGGCGGTGAAAAGTGCGAGCGTGGTGAGGACGAGGGAGCGCATGACGATTGGGAGGTGGATTTTCTAAATGGAAAGCGCGCGGCAGCGAGTGCTGGTGCCGGGTGGAGCACTCGACCCGAGTGCTCTTTGCGGCGACCCGCCGCAAAGCTGGGTGTGCGTGGGGCATGCAGAAGGCGCTTTCTGGGTCGAGTGACTTGCGCTGGAACCGCGTGCACTCCGGTGTCCCCGGCGGGTCGCCGCGGACAGCACTCGGGTCGAGTGCTCCCCCCGGAGTTCGCGTCGGCGCGCGAACGCGCAAATGGCGCGCGTCATTTGGGCGGTTTCCATTGCTCGTCAAAAAAGCCTGCGTCGAGGACGAGGCCGGGGTTCTTGGCGTCGGGCGGGGTGTCGAGGTCGATGATCGCCCAGTCGGGGAGCTTGGGGATTTGCTGGGCGTTGTTGAGCAGCGCTTCCTCGCGGAAGGTCGGGCCGCTGTTTATCACGATGTAGTGCGCGGGGTTGGCGGGGTTTGGGTAGATGAGGACGGGGGCGTGTTCCTTGGCGTCGTAGGTCTGGCCGGCGAAGGTGAGTTTGTCGCGCGTCCATTGCAGCGGGAGGCGGGCGAGGAGTTTGGC
>JANPHJ010000103.1:0-4988 GCA_031424395.1 Chthoniobacter sp. | reverse complement strand
GGCCGTGGGCGTCCCAATACATCTGGTTGGGCTTTTCGCGGAGGGGGTTTGCGGCCCAGTGGTCGATCTGTTAGCGGTCTTCGCCGGTGACGGGGGGGTGGGGGGGTGGCACGGGTTGGGTGGGCGTCCCGCCCGCCGTCTTCGGCGTCCCCGCCGGAGACCCCGCGGGGGATGGCGATGCGCTGGCGGACACGCGCGGCGCTTCAGTCGGTGTGGGAGCTTTCGCGACGTTCGGTGTTCCCGGCGAGACGCCGGGAACGGCGGGCGGGACGCCCACCCTACCCGGGATCGCGGCCCCGCCTTTTTTCAACCGCTCGATCTCGGCCTCGGCGGCGGCGATGAGGGGGTCGAACATGGCCATTTCCTTGGCGTTCTGCCCCTGCTCGTGCTTGCGGAAGCCGAAGAGGTAGGTGCTGTTGGCCGGCCGGAACTGGTGAAAGAACAGGGCGATCTTGGCGATGACGGCGGCGCGGAGGGCGGGATCTATGGTTTGTCCTCCTTTGACCCATTCTCCTTTAGGTTGAAGGGTACCTAGTGCCCCGACGATCCATAGACTAGCTTCGTCGTAGCCACGTTGGGAAAGGTGGATGCCGTTGTCAGTGAAAGATGCCGGCCAGTCCGTGACCTGCCTTCTCGCCCGCACAACGTCGAAATTTGCGAAGCTGACAAACTGTGCGCCGCGCTCCTGCGCCAGTTCCTCGATGGCCTTGGCATACTCGGCGAGCAGCTTGTTGTGCGCGGCGGGGTCGGGGAGGCCGGGGCGCTCTTTGCGGAGGTCTTCGTGCCGGATGGGGCTGAGCAGGACGAAGCGGACGCGCCCGCCGGGTGCGGCGTCCGGTTTTGACCGCAGAGTCGCAGAGGGATTGGAGAGGTCCGCAGAGGGTTTGGTGGGAGCGGGGGCCGCCGTCGCGCTGTCCTTTTTCCCCTCCTCTGCGCCCCTCTGCGTCCTCTGCGCCTCTGCGGTTAAATACCCCGCTGCCTCTTTCTCAATCTCGTTCATCAGCACCCCGAGTTCCTTTTTGAACCGCGCCGCCATCATCGGCTCGGTGCCGTAGCGAGCGGGGTCGGCGTTGAGGGTGGGGTCGTGACTTTCCTCGGTGAGCTGCTGGAGGCTGGCGGCCATGCCGTAGCCGAGGAAGACGACGGTGGGCCGCACGGTGGCGATGCTGGCTTTCATCCGCTCCCAGCCGGCGGCCGGTGGATCGAAGGCGGCGCGGCTGAGGCCGAGGGGGGTGTCGCCGGCAAAGCTGAGGTTGCGGACGGTGAAGGGGCGGTCGGCGAACTGCTCGTGCATCCGCGTTTCGAGGTAGCCGTAGGTGGTCTCGCGTTCGAGGAGGGTGTCGCCGAGGAGGAGGACGCGGTCGCCGGGGAGGATGTCGAAACGGGGGCTGGGGCGATCATCGGCGAAGGCGGTGACGGTGAGGAGGAGGAGGGCTAGGATGGGGCGCATGGCGGGGAGGGTGATGGGTGATTGGTGAAAGGTGATTGGTGGAGGGCGTTCTTCTTAGAGACTGTGCAATGAGTCGGCTGGGCCTTGCGTCCCAGCGGGACGCTTGACGATAGCCGTGGGCTTCAGCCCACGGTAGATGGGCGAAAGCATGGCGTCGCGTAGCGACGTTTGAAAAGCCTTCAGATGTCGCTACGCGACAAGTTTTTCACGGGCGCTGACCGTGGGCTAAAGCCCACGGTTAGGTTCGTTCGTCCCGCTGGGACGACTGATGCTCGTCCCGCTGGTACGACTGATGTTCGTTCCGCGGAGACGACTGATGGCCTACAGGGCGTCGCGGAGGATTTGGAAGATGACGATGTCGAGGAAGCCGGCGAGCCGGTGCGGGGGGATTTTTCCCTCCCCATCCGTGTTTCATCCGTGTGCATCCGTGGCTAGAATTCCTCCGCCTACAAGGCGTCGCGGAGGATTTGGAAGATGGCGGTGTTGTCGAGGAAGCCGGCGAGTTTCTCGCTGCCGGCGCCGCGGCCGAGGGCGAGGACGTCTTCGGCGGTGTTGAGCGCGGACGGGGCGTGAAAGGCGGCGGGCTCGGTTTTGGCGCCGGGCAAAGGCGCGGGCGCGGGGCCGTTTGGCCCGGAGGCCCAGGTGAGGGCGGGCTGGCCGGCGGCGTTGATGCCGAGCAGGCCGACGCCGTGGTCGGTGATGAGCGGGTAGCCGCTGAGGGCGAGGCCGCCGGTGGCGTGTTTGCCGACGGCGAGGATAAGGGACTTTTCACCGGCGTAGTCGCGGGCGGTCTTCAGCGCGCGGTCGAGGGCGAGGGTCTCGGTGAGGACACGCTCGCCCTGGTCGGTCTCGGCGGCGCTGGCGGCGAGGGAGGCATCGACGATGAGGACGTAGCCGGCGCTGTGCAGTTCGAGGCACTGAATGGCGCGGCGCACCAGGTCGCTGAGGGAGGGCTGCTGGCTGCCGGATTCGATCTGGTCGCTGTAGGCGAGGGGGCCGGGGGCGAAGAGGCCGGCGAGGCCCACGCTGTGGTACGCGGGGGCGTTGATGAGTTCGGCTTTGCTGCGCACGAGATCCCAGCCGGCAGCCTGCAGCTCGGCGAGCAGGTCGCGCCCGTCTTTGCGCCGCCCGCCTTTGGCCTCCGGCAGAAAGTCGTCGGCACCGCCGCCGAGGACGACGTCGAGCCGGTCGGGGCCGAGGAGCTGGAGGGCGAGGGGAGCGAGGTCGCGGGCGTCGGCAGTACGGGCGTAAAAGGCGGCGGCACCGGGGCCGGTGAGGCGGTCGGTGGTGACGAGGCCGGTGGCGCGGCCTTGGGCGCGGGCGAGGTCGAGGATGGTGCGGAGGCGCTGGCCCGCGGCGTCCTGGCCGAGGGTGCGGTGGCCGACGCGGACGCCCGTGGCGAGGGCGGTGGCGGCGGCGGCGGCATCGGGCACGGCGAAGTCGCGGGCGGGATTGCGCAGCAAAGCGAGGTGGGGAAAGGATTCGAGCGCGAGCCGGTGGTCGGCCCCGCCTTCATAGAGCCGCGCGGCGGTGATGTGGCGGGCGACGAGGCCGTCGCTGACCAGGAGGATGATGCCGAAGGGCTTTTGCACGACCCAGGTGCGCACGTAGAGCCAGCCGGCGGCAGCGAAGACGAGCAGGCAGGCGAGGGCGAGCAGTTGGTTGCGGTGCTTCATCGGGAGGGCGCGGATTGAAAGCGGGGCAGGGGGGCTTGGCAATGCCGGGATGCGGGCGGGGGTTTATTTCACCGCAGAGGCGCAGCGGGATTGGAGAGGTCCGCAGAGGGATGGGGCGGGCGGTGGCGCAGCGGCCGCGCCATTCTTTTCCTCCTCTGCGTCGCTGCGGTTAAAAAGGCGCGGCCTAGTAAGTATTGATGCGCCCGCCAGCGTTCTCGGGCTTTTCGCTGAAATGGATGGTGGGGGCGTCGCCGGCGTAGATGTGGGCGGAGGACTTGGGCTGGCGTCGGGCGCAGGCGGCGAGGGTGAGGGCGAAGAAGGCGGCGAGGAGGAAGCGAAACATGGCGCGCACGGTAGCGGCGAACGGCGGCGAGTCGAAGGAAACCACGTGCCGCGGCCCGGGGGAGAATGGGATTGCGCGGCGGGTGGAATCGTGGGAATTACGGCACCGCCGAAAGGCCGCCTGCCCATGTGGGATATTTCACCTCCTCGCCAACGCTTTTACCTCCGCTCCTGGTTCCTCGTCCCGCTGGGACTGGGCGTGACCGTGGCGGTGGTGGGCGCGATTTTTTTCCTGATCGAAAAGGCCCGGCTGGAGGCGAAGGCGCGGACGTTCGACTACGCGCGACTGGAGGCCATGGAGTCGGCGAGTGTGATCTACGACCGCAATGGAGTGGTCATGGGGCGCATGTTTACGCAGAACCGCGACCAAGTGCCGGTGAGCGAGCTGTCGCCGGCGCTGTTCACGGCGGTGGTGGCGGCGGAGGACGCGCGCTTTTACCAGCATCATGGGGTGGACTACCGGGGCATCACCCGCGCGATGTGGAAGAATTGGCGCGCGGGCCGCACCGTGCAGGGGGCCAGCACGCTGGCGCAGCAGCTCGCGCGCAATACTTTCCCCGACCTGCTGCCGCCGCAGGACCGCAGCTACCAGCGCAAGCTGCTGGAGCTGGCCGTGGCGCGGGAGATCGAAAACCGGTGCGACAAGCGGCAGATCCTCGGGCTGTACCTGAACCGGGTGTTTTTCGGCAGCGGCTTTTACGGCGCGGAGGCGGCGGCGCGCGGCTACTTTGGCAAGCGGGCCAAGGACCTCACGCTGTCCGAGGCGGCGATGCTGTGCGGGCTGCTGAAAAGCCCGAGCAATCTGTCGCCGTGGCGCAACCGGCAGGGGTGCATCGACTCGCGCAACTACGTGCTCCAGCGGGCCATGGAGATCGGGCTCATCACCGCGGAGGAACGCGCGGCCACCCTCAAGGAGGACATCGTGGTGAAGAACCGCAAGCCCACGCACCAGGAGTCCTACGCGGCGGACATGGTGGCGCAGCAGGTGGCGCTGAAAGTGGGGCGCGATAGTGCGGTGAGCGACGGCTACCGCATCTACACGACCATCGACACCGAGCTGCAAAAGGCGGCGGAGCGGGCGATGGCCGAGCAACTCGAAACGATCGAGCGGCACGACGGCTTCGAGGGGCAGACCACGGCCAAGTACGACCTCGCTTTCAAGGCGCATCAGCGCTCGGCGGCGACGGCGGAGGGCGAGGTCGGCACGGTGGGGCTGCCGGAGTATTTGCAGAGCGGCGTGGTGGTTTTGGACAACGCCAACGGCGGCATCCTCGCGCTCATCGGCGGGCGCGATTTTGCCCACAGCCCCTACAACCGCGCGACCATGGCGCGGCGGCCGCCGGGCACCGCCTTCAAGCCGCTGGTCTATGCCGCGGCTTTTGAAAAGGGTTTCCACCCCGGCACGCTTTTGCAGGACGCGGTGATGGACAACCGCCAGGTCATGATCGGCGGCCAGACCGGCATCCTCGGCGAGTGGGGCCCCGAGCGCGTGGACAACAAATACGAGGGCGGCATCTCCG
>JANPHJ010000102.1:0-4629 GCA_031424395.1 Chthoniobacter sp. | reverse complement strand
AAACGAGCGAGCACTACAAGCCTCAGGGCGACCGCGGATCCGGTAAAACCTATGTGCCCAGCGCGATGCCGGAGAAACTCGCAGACCGCTATCCGCTGCGTTCGATGACAGGTCACCCCGGGGCCACACCACCCCCGACTCCTGCTCCGTGACACCCAAAACATGATCCGTCACTTCCTTCTCCCGCTCGTGCTCGCCGCTGCGACGCTCACCGCCTCCGCCGCGGAGAGACAGCCCAACATTCTCTTCATCCTCACCGATGACCTTGGCTACGGCGACATCGGCGTCTTTTACCAGAATCAGCGCCGCGCGGCGAACGACCGTGCGCAGCCGTGGCACTTGACGCCGCAGCTCGATGCGATGGCGGCGGAGGGCATCCAGCTTCGCGACCATTATTGCTCCGCGCCGGTGTGCGCGCCTTCGCGGGCGTCGCTGCTGCTCGGCGTGCATCAGGGCCACGCGAACGTGCGCGACAACCAGTTCGACAAGGCGCTGGAGCACAATCACACCATCGCGACCGTGCTGAAGGGCGCGGGCTACGCGACGGCGGCGTTCGGCAAGTGGGGACTGCAGGGCGGGCCGGGCGAGAAAGATCCGGCAGGTGAAAAGGCCGGGCCTGAGCAGTGGCCGGCGTATCCGACGAAGCGCGGGTTCGACTTCTACTTCGGCTACGTGCGGCACCGCGACGGGCACTTTCATTATCCCAAGGAGGACGGGCGGCAGGTCTGGGAAAACGAACGTGAAGTCTCCGCGGATTTGGCTGGCTGCTACACGGCGGACCTTTTCACCGCGCGGGCGAAGAAGTGGATTTCCGACCAGCATGCGGCGCATCCGCGGCAGCCATTCATGGCTTATCTCGCCTTCGACACGCCGCACGCGAAGACGCAATATCCGCCGTGCCCGTATCCCGCGGGCGGCGGAAGCAAGGGCGGCGTTCAGTGGCTCGGCACGCCGGGGCACATGCTGAACTCCGCCGACGGGAAGCCCGATGCGTGGTGCCATCCTGACTACGCGGACGCGACGTGGGACGACGACCACGACGCGGCGCCGCCGGAGAAGCCGTGGCCCGATGTCTATCGCCGCTATGCTACTTCCGTGCGGCGCATTGACGATTGCGTGGGCGACGTGCTGCAACTGCTCAAAGACCTCGGCATCGACGACCACACGCTCGTCGTCTTCACCTCGGACAACGGCACCAGCATGGAGTCGTATTTGACGGAGCCCTTCTCGCCGCGGTTCTTCCGCAGTTTCGGGCCGTTCGATGGCATCAAGCGCGACTGCTGGGAAGGCGGCGTTCGTGTCGGTGCCATCGCGCGCTGGCCGGGCTTCATTCCCGCGGGCCGCATCAACCGCGAGCCGTCCGTCCACTACGACTGGCTGGCCACTTTCGCCGAACTCGCAGGCGTGCCCGCCCCCGCGCGGACTGATGGCGTGTCGCTCGTGCCGGCGTTGCGCGGGCAGGAGTTGAAAAGAAAGGCGCCGGTTTACATCGAATACTTCATGCGCGGGAAGACGCCGGATTATGCCGAATTCACCGAGAGCCATCGCAAACGGCAGCGCGACCAGATGCAGGCCATCCGCATCGGCGACTTCATGGGCGTGCGCTACGGCATCACCAGCGCCACCGAGCCGTTCGAGATTTACAACGTCGCCACCGACCCCCGGCAGACGAAGAACCTCGCCAACGAAAGCACCGGCGCGCTCCAGCGCCAGATGCAGGACGCCGTGCGGAGCATCCGACGCCCGGACGACGCGGCGAAGCGGCCTTACGACGATGAACTCCAACCCGCGGCGAAGCCTGAAAACACCAAGCCCGGCATCGCCTGGCGCACCTTCGAGATGGCCTCGCCGTGGGTGCCGCGTCTCGACGAAATGAAGCCGGGCGCGAGCGGCACGAGCCCGCGCCCCGAGCTCGCCATCAGCCCGCGCAGGAACGATGTCGCGCTGCTCTTCACTGGCTACCTCGAAGTGCCCGAGGACGGCGCATATATCTTCCACCTCACCGCCGACACCGGCGCGCTGCTCCGCATTCACGACGCGACGGTCATTGACGCCGACTTCGGCCACGCGCCCGGCAGTGAAGTCAGCGGCGCGGTGCGCTTGCAGGCCGGCAAACATCCCTTCCGCCTCTACTACTCGCGGCGCACCGCCGGCGAGCCGCAACTCGCGCTGCAATGGAGCCGCGCGGCGGAGCCGAAGCAGGACATTCCTTCCACCGCCTTTTCCCACGATCAAAACCCATGAACAACTCCGACCCCACACCGCCCTCGGGAAATCTCACGCGGCGCGAATTCAGCCAGCGTCTTGCGGGCGCCGCGCTCGCGGCGGTCGTCATCCAGCCGGATCTCCTCACCGCCGCCGAAATCGCGGAAACCGCGCAGCCGTATGGCGCGGAGTTTCCCCAGCTCGATTCGCTCGCTGCGGGCGAGTGGTGGAAGGCCGTGCCGCCGAAACAGAATCCGCCGCCGCCGATGGATGTGCCGCGCGATCAGGTCGTCGCCTTTGCGCTCTACACGCAGCAAGGCGGCGTGCTGAAAATGAGCGCGCAGCTCTATCCGCTGAAGCCCGGCGAAGCCCGTGAGGTGCGGCTGGAGTTGCAGCGCGACGGGAAGTGGGCGGAGGCCGACAAGGTGCCGGTGACGATGCCAGGTTGGAGCGCGCATTTCCGCATGGAGACATGGGACGCGACGAAGGATGTGCCGTATCGCGTGCGGCACGGAGAGAAGGCGATGTTCGAGGGCCTCATCCGGCGCGACCCAGTGGACAAGGAGGTGATCGTCGTCGCGAACATGTCGTGCAATTCGAGCCGGACGACCGGCCAGCGGCCCGAGATCATCGACAACCTCAAGGCGCAGAATCCCGACCTGCTGTTCTTCGCGGGCGACCAGACTTATCGCCATACCGAGCACACCGCGGGCTGGATCGAGTTCGGACTGCAATTCCGTGAAATCATGCGCGACCGGCCGACGATCTGCATTCCGGACGATCACGACGTGGGACACGGCAACCTGTGGGGCGAAAACGGCAAGCGTTCGCTGCTCAAGGACAACTCGGATGGCGGTTACTTTTATCCCGTCGAATATGTGAACCAGGTGCAGCGGCAGCAATCGTGGAACCTTCCCGACCCCGTGGACCCGGCGCCGGTGGAACGCGGCATCACCGTTTACTTCACGCGCCTGACCGTCGGCGGCGTGGACTTCGCCATTCTCGAAGACCGCAAATTCAAGAGCGGTCCCGCGGGCAAAATCCCGCAGATGGGACCGCGCCCGGATCACATCAACGATCCCAGCTACGACCCAAAGACGATTGACCTGCCCGGCCTGCAATTGCTCGGCGAACGGCAGGAGAAGTTTCTGCGCGAGTGGGGGCAGGACTGGACCGGCGCGCAAATGAAAGCCGTGCTCTCGCAAACGGCCTTCTGCGGCGCCGTTCACATGCACGGCAAGCGCGGGGAGCGCCTGCTCGCCGACCTCGATTGCAACGGCTGGCCGCAGACGCCGCGCAACCGCGCGCTGGAATCCATCCGCCGCGCCTGGGCCGTGCACCTTTGCGGCGATCAGCATCTCGCTGTCGTGGTGAAAAACGGCGTCAAGGAGTTCGGCGACGGCCCTTACGCCTTCACCAGTCCCGCGCTCGTGAACACCATCTACGGCCGCTGGTGGCATCCGCTCGACGAGAAGCCCGGCCCGAATCCCGTGCCCGGCAGCCCGCTCCCGTGGACCGGCGATTTCAAAGACGGCCTCGGCAACAAAATCTCCATGCTGGCCTACGCCAACCCGCCCGACATCGCCGACGAAAACCAGCGCGCCGATGGCTACGGCATCGCGCGTTTCGACAAAAAGAAGCGCGCCATCACCTTCGAGTGCTGGCCGCGATTCTCCGACGCGAAACAGGGCGACAAGGCGCAGTTCCCCGGCTGGCCCATCACCGTCGCGATGGACGCGAACGATGGCCGCAAAGTCCACGCCCAGCTCCCCGTTGTGAAACTCGAAGGCGTGCCCAATCCCGTCGTGCAAATCATCGCCGAAGCCACCGGCGAAATTCTTTACACCGTGAGGTCACAAACCGAGAGCTTCACTCCTCGCGTTTATGCGCCCGGCCCCTACACCGTCAAAGCCGGCAAGGACAAACCGGACACGGTGGTCGCGAAAGGCGTAGAGGTGGCGTGAAGCCCTCACGATGAAACCCATCCTCATATTTTTCACCGCCCTGCTATTGGCTTTGCAGTCCGTGGCGCGCGCCGCCGACGAACTGGTTGTCTATCCACCAGTGCCGGGGCTCGCGGCCTCGGCGCATTACATAGTGTATGTGCGCTCTGCCTACGATGGCAGCGAGCGGCAGAGCGCCTTTGCTTGGGAGACCGTCTGCAAGACCATCGAAAAGAAGACGGACGCCTACTTCGACACGCCATGAATCCGGCAACACTTCAAAGCAAAGCGCTGCCCATGAAACACACCATTGCCCTCATCGTCTGCTGCCTCGCAGCGGTCCTGCCGAACGTGAGCGGCGCAGCCGATTCCGCCCAACTGCTTCTGGATAAGGATACCGGGATATCGCTCCGGGAGGGGTTCGATGCTGAACTGCTCTACGAGGTGCCGAAATCTCAGGGCTCCTGGGTCGCGATGGCAT